>DAOUUW010000187.1 GCA_030667965.1 Deltaproteobacteria bacterium | reverse complement strand
TTCATAAAATCACTGGGTATTGATACTTTCCAGAGTCAACATTTTGTTTCCAAATATTTTGACTTCATCTGACATAAGACATACTCTCCTCTGCCTAAGTGTGGCACCTCCCCCTCATAGCCCTTCATGAAAGACGATCAATGCCTCCTGGTCTCGACTGACTATCTGACGGGCCACCTTGCTCGGCACCACCTCGTAGCTGTTGCCGAGTTTGACAATGGCCAGCTGGCCGCAACTGAGCTGGTCCGTCATCTCAGTTGAAACAAAGATCCTCTTAATTTTGTTCTGATCTACAAAGTTGTATGGCTCCCCACTATCATCTTGGGCCAGGCGATTACTCTCAATAAGCTGTTTTACCTGGGCCCTTTGCTCACGTTTCCGGTTCTCTTCAGAGCGTTGCCGATTAAGTTCCCGGTTACGCTTTGCGTGGGCCAACTGCTCCTGCCGGGCATCATTGCTAACCTCAGCGGGGCTGTTTTCCTTGTTTTGCTGACGACTGAGGCGTTTTTTATGTTCGGCCTTTTTCACCTGTTTTTTGTTAACCAGCCCGGCCTTAAGAAACTGATCCTGAAACGGGTTTCCCATGCTATTTTCCTCACGATTTCATTTAGCTGCCGGCTTTCTGTGTCCAGATTTTTCCAGGATGATTATATCGGCCAATTTGCCAATTGATACAAAAAAGCCTGAAAGATATCTTTCAGGCTTTTGGGTAACAGGTATGCTAAACGCAACGGGTTACGCGCACTCGGAGTATCCACAGGAATGGCAGACGCAGCAACCACCCTCATGCTCCACCACACCGCCGCATTCAGGGCAGGCGCCGAACATATTTTTCTCGGAAAGACTTTCATCTTTGCAGCCGTTGGTCTTTTCCAGATGCTGGCGGATAGCCTGGGCGATTGCATCGGCACAGGATACCACCTTATTATTGCCGAATCCGGCAGGCTTGTGGCAGCTGATACCGATCAGCTGTTTAACAATGGGCTCCGGCGGCATGCCGCTCCGCCATGCCAATGAGACAAGGCGGCCGATAGCCTCACACTGGCTGGCTGCGCATCCACCTGCCTTGCCCACGGTATTAAACAGCTCAAACACCTGTTTGTTATCTTCATTTATAGTGACATACATTGGACCACAGCCAGTGGTCATCTGGTAAGTGGAGCCAGTGAGTCTACGTGGACGATCTTTTTTGATCGGACCGCGGGGTTCACCGGCGACAGCCTTCTTATAGTCGGTTTTACCGACACTGAGCACCTGATTCTCACGACATCCGTCCCGGTAAATGGTAACACCCTTGCAACGCAGCTTATAGGCAAGCTGGAAGGCCTCTTTCACATCATCAACAGTTGCCGAATGACTGAAATTAATCGTTTTACTCACGGCATTATTGGTGTGCTTCTGAAAGGCGGCCTGGATGTCCAGATGATTACGCGGCGTGATGTCATGGGCCGTCTCGAAGATACGTCTGAATTTAGCCGGGATATCTTCAAGTCCCTGCACGCTGCCGCTATGGGAAATCTTTTTAATCAACTCACCTGAATAAAACCCATTGGCCAGGGCAACCTCTTCAAAAACAGGATTAACCTCAAAAAATTCATCATTGTCCATGACGCGCCGCACATAGGACACGGCAAAGAGTGGCTCAACTCCGCTTGAACAGCCGGCAATGATGCTGATTGTTCCGGTGGGGGCAATGGTGGTACGGGTGGCGTTTCGAACCGGCACAGCGGGATTCTTTTTGGCGTAGATACTCTTATTGAAATTCGGGAAAGCTCCTCGCTGCTCACCAAGTTGAACGGATGTTTTCAACGCAGACGCATCAAAGAACTTCATCACCTTCTCGGCAACTTCAAGGGCCTCGGGTGAGGAATAAGGGATGCCGAGTTTGAGCAGCATATCGGCAAAGCCCATGACTCCAAGACCTATTTTGCGATTCTGCTTGGTTTTTTCTTCAATCTCGGGCAGAGGATAACGGTTAACATCAACAACATTATCAAGAAAATGAACCGCCTTTGCCACGGTTTCTCCCAGTTTCCGGTAATCAACAACCCCGTCTTTCACCATTAGGGAAAGATTGATGGACCCAAGATTGCAGGACTCATGGGGCAGCAGGGGCTGCTCGCCGCAGGGATTAGTGCTTTCAAACAGACCCACTTCAGGGGTGGGATTACCCTCATTCATACGATCAATAAAGACGATTCCCGGCTCACCGGAGTACCAGGCCTGCTTGACGATCTGGCGGAAAACCTTCACCGCGCTCTGCTTTTTTACCGTCTCATTGTTGCGCGGGTTGAGCAGGTCGTATTCCTCATCATTTTCCACCGCCTTCATAAAATCATCCGTCACGGCCACGGAAATATTGAAATTATTTAACACGGAAAGGTCGGATTTGATTTTAATGAAATCCATGATGTCGGGATGATTCACCTGGAGCATGGCCATATTGGCCCCTCTACGGGTACCTCCCTGCTTGATGGTTTCCGTGGCGCAGTCAAAAACAGACATAAAGGAAAGCGGCCCGCTGGAAACTCCCCGGGTCGAGTGGACCAGATCATTATGGGGGCGGATACGGGAAAAAGAAAATCCGGTGCCGCCGCCGCTTTTATGAATCAAAGCGGTCTGCTTCACCGCTTCAAAAATGCTTTCCATGGTGTCTTCAATAGGCAGGACAAAACAGGCGGAAAGCTGACCAAGTTCCCGGCCTGCGTTCATCAGGGTCGGAGAATTAGGCATGAATTCGCGGGCGGCCATCATTTCGTAAAAACTCAAAGCCAGTGCATCAGTGTCCGCATCCTGGTCAAACAACCGATCCGCTTCGGCAATAATGCGGGCTACCCTCCAAAACATCTGTGCCGGAGTTTCAACAACATTACCATCCTCATCCTTGACAAGATAACGCCGTTCAAGAACAGCAATCGCATTATCGGCAAATTTCGGTATTGTGGCACCGGCTGGAATATTCATTCCCCCCAAATCCATCTTTCTCCCCATAAGAAACTCCTTCATTCCGGCATCTCCGGCTTTTTCACACATCATCAAATATAAGACGGCTCCGCAAAAATCCCATTTAATGCATTTCAAGCACCCTTAAAAGGACTTCTGCAAGCACATCAACTTAGCAGAACAAAACAAAGGCACGACATACTAAATATTGTATACCCAGCAAGATCAAAGCACAACATAAGCCTGAAGTCAAAGAAATTAATTACTCAAAAAATACTTTTTTCAAGAGTGTATTTGAAATCAAGGAGATAGGACCGGAATTTTTTTCAGCCCACAAAAAGGAGAGTGCCACTACAAAAACGTATGGTTGTAATTTCTAAGATGCGCAATGTGCACCATACGATAAACCAACAATGATGAGACTCATGAATTCGGCAGAATATAGCCTTTGCCAATAGCGTATTTAATCAAATCAGCGGTATTATTTATATTAATTTTTTTCAGGAGATTGGCCCTGTGGTGCTCAACGGTTCTGGTACTGATGGAGAGCAACTCGGCAATATCCCTGCTTGTCCTGCCCTCGGCAACCATTTTCAGCACCTGGCGCTCCCGCGGCGTCAGGGAGTCGGAAGGCAGATTTTTCTTATTCCTGCAGGCTTCAAGATCGCTTCTTGAAAAATCTTTCGACAGGACCGGGGAAATAAAAACATTACCAAGCAGCACCGTGTCTATGGCGGTTAAAAGCTCCGTATCGGAATCTTCTTTCAGTACATAGCCATCAGCCCCGGCCGCTATGGCATGACAAAGGTACTGTTTACTTTTATGCATGGTAAGAATGACGATCTTCACCGAGGGACAGATCTTCTTTGCTTCGCCGATTGCCTCGATACCACGCAGGTTGGGCATGGAAATATCCAGGAGGACAACGTCCGGGGAAATGTCTTTCATGACATTGAGCAGTTCAAGACCGTCCCCCACCTGCCCGACAACCTCCAGGGAAGGCTCGGACTCAATAATTTTCTGGATGCCATGGCGTATCAGCACATGGTCATCAGCCAGTAAAACGCGACAAGTCCCCATAGGTATGCTCTCTAAATAAACCGGCCTGGGAGGCTGTCCGAAAATGCCCTTTTTCCCCAACTCTTCGTTATTTTAAAAAAATAATGCTCGTAATATCACATATATGACTGCGCTTATTTTTTAAAAATGCCTCGATTTGAGAAAAAATTGCTATTCTCGGACAGCCTCCCAGCCGGAAATTATCAATTATCAATTGCCTTTTTATTGCCTTTTCTACACCGGCAAACTCACCGTTATCGTCGTGCCCTTACCGATTTCACTGTCTATATCCAAAAGTCCTTCCAGAATACGCACACGCTCGGCCATGGCAGTCAGACCGATGCCGCTCTCCGGGGTTTTACGATATTGAATCTCGTCCGCATTAAACCCATTTCCATTATCTTTCACAATGAGAAAAACACGATTTTTCTTTTTTTCAATCTGGATCATCACATGATCGGCATGGGAATGTTTGCCGATATTATTAAGCGATTCCTGGACAATCCTGTAAATATGGCGCTGGGTGCCTTGACAAAAAAGATGTGTAATCTCAACAAGATCATGTGAGACCTTCATGCCGTGCAGCTTGGCAAAATTAGTAATGAGATACTCCAGGGCCACATCGATGCCGAGATCATCCAGGGCCACAGGACTGAGATCACGGGAAAGCCGGCGTACATTCTCAATGATCAGATTAATGCTCTGGCGCAGCTCTTCACAGCCCTCCAGCATAATGAAGGGGGAATCGGATCCGAGCTGTTTTTTCAGGGAACCGACCTGCATCTTCAATGCGGCCAGGGATTGCCCAAGCTCATCATGCAGTTCCACCGAGATACGGCGCCTTTCATTTTCCTGGACAGTCAGGAGGTTTATCGAAAGCTGATGCAGGGTTTCTTCCGATTCAATCAGGGCCTCTTCCACCTTTTTGCGCTCAGAAATTTCCGCAGTCAGCCGCACATTGGCGCTGGTCAGCTCATGGGTGCGCTGGTTGACCAGTTCCTCCATCTCCTGTTCCGCCTTCTTGCTCTTATAGGTCATAACGGAAAGGATTATGACCGTGGCCTCAAGAGCCAGGGCAATGCCCAGCACGGTCCAGCCGATTTTCTTGTATTTCCACAAAACGGACCGGGGCTCTTCGGTGACGATGCGATCTTTAGGCAAAGCCTTGTACGGGATATCAAAACGCTTCATCCTGGTATAGTCAAAAATAAGCTGATTGGCCGGGGCATTGGTATGGCCCATAAAATTTTCCACCGGCTCACCCATGACGATATTAATGACCATTTTAGCAGCCTCACGTCCTTGGGCAACTCCGTCAACCATCATGCCGCCCAGGACGCCGTTACCCAGGTAAAACTCCCACATGGAAAAAATAGGCACCTTGCATTTTGCTACAATCAACCCCAGGCTGCGCTCGTACGAATAGGTGGATCCGTTCCTGTCCCAGGTGAAATTGACCAGCACCACCAGGGAGCCTTCCTGCACCGCCCGCACCTTTTCCAGCAGGTCCTCCATGCTATAATCATCCCAGACCTGAAAAAAGACCTTGCCGGCATAGGTAGGAAGGGTCTTCTTGATGATCCTGTCATAGATCAACCCATC
>DAOUUW010000250.1 GCA_030667965.1 Deltaproteobacteria bacterium | reverse complement strand
TGGGCAAAGAGTTCAGGTACGAAACCCGTGCTGAGTCCAAAAATGATAGCCATGCCGGCAACAGCTATATTGCGCTGATCCATGGGTTCTGAAAGCATCTCCTTAATGCCGGTCAAAATCATGAAACTAACGGCGAAAATTATGGCCGCTCCCATAACCGGCGAAGGAACCAGGGCAATAGCGGTCGCAACAACAGGGAAACAACCGGCAAGAATGAACATGACGCCCATACAGACACCAATCCAGCGGCTCACTGCACGCGTTGCCGCAGCAAGCCCCACATTACTGGAAGAAGTATCAACTGCAGCGGCTCCTATCAAACCGGCCATGGCCGTGCTGAACCCATCGGCCATCAATCCGCCCGCAATCGGTTTCATGTCCGGTTTTTCCAGATCCGGGCTCGTGATTTTCTGCGCCGCGAGAAGGTTGCCGAACGACTTGAGCGATCCGCAGATAGAAATCACCAGAAAAGGCAGAGCAAGCGACCAGTCAAAGGCCAGGCGAAACTGCGAAAGCCCCGTAAATGGAATGGCGAACACAGGAACTTCGCCGATCATCCGGTATTGAACCGGGTCAAAAGGAGTAATGCAAAGCGACACCCCCCACCCGACAAAAATACCTATCAGCAGGCAATAAAGTGTCACTTGTCCCTTTCCCCAAAGATTGCACCCCACTATCACCATCAGCGTCACGCTTCCCACCAGGATATCCTGCCAGATAACCTCGTCACCGGCAACGGGCGAGCCGCAGAAGTTGACAAAAGCTATCGGTATAATACTGACTCCTACCATCATGACCGTCATTCCCACTACAAGCGGCGGAAACAGGGAGCGCAATCGGGAAACGACCCTTGAGAGAAACATTTCACCAATGCCGGCAAAAACCAGCATTCCCTGCATCAGCGGCAAACCACCCTGGATAACGGCAGTGAGGGATAATGCCAGATACGAAGGCCCACCAATGTTCGGACAGAGATAGCCGGAACCGATCCAGCGCAGGCGCAACGCCTGGATAATGGTACCTGCCCCGGAAATTATCATGGTCAGGCTGACCATGCGGATGGCCATTTCCGTTGACCCGCCGATTTCCTTGACCAACAGCACGGGAATCATGGTGCCTAATATTAATAACATTCCCTGCTGAAAACTCAACAGGATCAGGTGACCTGCCGGAGGCACGTCATTTTGCCCGTAAACCAGTTCAGTATCCGGTTTTGCTGATGCCATTTGTGTCACTCCTTACCGCTGCCCGGCGCTGTGGGGCGCATCGATCACCGTGCCAACGATAACCGGTTCTCCCTCCATCGTGCAGCGTCGCGCGTAAATGATTTTCTTCTGGTCGTTCATCGACAAGGGAGAGTGTGCATACAGCACAACCTGCGCCTCGGCCCCAGTCTTTAATCTCCGTAAAAGGTGCTTGAACGGATAATGCCCGACTGCGTCTTTGAGTTTCAGCAAGTCGCGCTCATAGCGTTTCTTCAAAACCGGGTCGATAATTGATTTTCCGTTTTCACGTAACAAGAAGACGGCGGTGTTGTGGAAAAAATACGGACCGGTCGGGGCAAGCAGTTCGGTTAAAGCCCCCTCCCCGCGTGTCTTCAACAGGTGATCGGCATCCGTGACGGCAATCCGCGCAAACTCCAGCTCAGCACCGATACCGTAATAACCTCCGCCAACATAACACTCCGTGCCGTCGGGTAAACTCACCGCAAGATTGCATGCGGATTTCCATTCCAGGAAAAGGCCATGCGGCCGATTCCAGTAGTAATGAACCCAGCCGTGCCGGTTGAGCGGATTTTTTATCTCGCGGGAAACCAGTTTATGCAGCGGCTTTCCAAGCTGATCGGTGAACCTGTCCAACCGTGTGCCAACCAACGCCGAGTTCTCGCCATGGTAAAGGCACAGACCATCCGATGAACGATAAACGTATAAATAGATGCCCAACTGGTCAGACTTCATCTTATCCAGAAGCGGAAAGGCTTTGTCACCCTTTTCTTCCAGCAGAGTTTTGGCTTCGGTAACAGTCTTGACGAGTTCACGCGTGACACGGAATGTGTATTGGTGGTACAGCTCACCCTGCGTCTTCGTCAGATAGAATAGATGCCCCGCGACAAACAACAGGAACACCAGTGCCAGAAGGGGTAAAATAAATCGTTTCGCACTTTTTGGTTGTTTGGCTTTCCCCTCCAATTCATTTCTTGGTTTTTTTTCCATCTTCAATATCCTCAAAATCGCGGCCATTCTCACGCGAAGACTGTTTCGATAATCTTCTGATTCTGATTCTGATTTTATGAAGGGAGCATAGGAAAAACGGCCTTGTGAGTCAATGGAATAATGACCACAATTTATGGCATGGGAGGAAATTTTGTACTTGCAATTGAATGTGAATTTTTTATGATAAGGATAAAAAATGTCTTTTCCACAGCAGCTTTTTTCAAAAAATCGAAAAAGGCAATGAGCTTTTCATTTGGCTCAAAAAGGCTGTAAAAACAAAAGATTAAAAAAGGTTGGCCTGAATTATCTAAGAAAAAGGGGTAAAAAATGGACATTAAATTGAAAAAATCAAAAACTGTATTAAAAGATGAACTGTTCAGTATTGATAATAAAAAAATGTCAAAAGCCAAAAAGGAAAAAGCCCTGTCTGAACTGCATGGTTATGAGTTTGGACAGAAAAAAACATTTTTAGGTTATCAGGTTAATGAAAAAATTGATTATAAAACAAATTATTCTGATTATCTGAATATCTCTTTGAATAATGTGGGCGACCCTTTTACAGATGGGAATTTAACAACAAATACAAAAGCAGTTGAAAGAGAAGTGTTAAAATATTACGCCAAACTCTGGAACAATAAAACAAGAGAACCCGAACTTCAAAAAGATGATTTTTGGGGATACATTGTTTCCATGGGATGTACAGAGGCAAATATATTCGGCCTGCTCAGCGGAAGAGATTATTTAGAAGGTAAATATCTTTTAATAGATGGTGAAAAAGAAAAAAGAGCAAAAAAGCTCAGTAAATCTGTGCAGGACACAGAG
>DAOUUW010000069.1 GCA_030667965.1 Deltaproteobacteria bacterium | reverse complement strand
AGACCGAGAATCGGCAGTATAATCATCATCATTATGCCGACAACATCGACTCGCACCCACTCAAACACAAATAACAGGATGGCAAAAACCAGCACTCCCATAACTAATATTACTGGTAAAGACATTTTGTTTTCCTCTTTTTAGAACTCTTTTCTTTTGTTTTCTTTCTCTTACAATGGCTCTCTAGGAGATTGTCCGAGAATAGCAATTATTTCTCAAATCAGGTAAACGCAGACTCCGAGGATAATTTTTCAAGCATGACGAAAAGTTGGGAAGGTAAGCGAGCCCCTGCGAACTCCGTAGAAAGGGCATCTCGGACAGGCTCCCAGCAGCATATCGCCAGGTTGGCCTGTAGAATAGTGGGCCGGCAGGCCTGAGATGGTTGGTGATTCCCCATTTGTTTTTTTGTTCTGACTGTTTCATAATTATTCCTCTCCTCCAAAACGCTGTATTTTCTCTTTTTTCGATTGCCGGAAAAAAATATTTTTTTACTGTACTTTTTCTTGACCAAGCGATTGGTGACTGAACTCTGCAACCTGCATGCCATTTCAATGGCGTCTCTTTTTTCGTCCACTTCAGCGTTGTCAAAGAACTCAAGAGATGGTGCTTTATCCTGTTTTTTTCTTTCCTTCGGGGGGTGTTTTTTCGTTGCAAACTGAAACAGATAATGCGTTTGTAAGGAGTAAGACTTGCCGGCTAAAAATCAGCTCACTATATCTGGACTCATATAAAGCAAAAAGAATCAAGGAGTAAGAAAATAGTATGCGCGTTGCGAAGCGCAACGTTGTACTACGCAACGTTGTTGCATTAAGCAACAGCATTGCGTATAGTCGGGAAAGAGGTGTTTTCTCTAAAAAAAATGTAGGATTTTTAACTGTTTACAAGATTTCACTAGACAATAAGAGATAAAAAGCCACTGACATAACAATGAAACGCCATGCCCGGTCTAAAAATTGCTCTTATGTTTCATTCAGTTAAATTCCCACCATCGTAGAGAACAGGAGAGGTTTTATAATGCAGCTCAACTTACGCCAGAAAATGATCGCTTGTTTTACTCTGCATATGATATTTTATTTTTTTGTGGGTATAAGTTTTTTGAAGGATTTTAAGGTCTTTAATAATGATGTAATGATGTTAATGAATGCCGGCAACTTCAGCAATATCTGTCTTGAAATCCGTCGTTATGAAAAAAACTACATTATCGGCCATGAGGAGGAGGATTTCCAAATAGCTCTCGGTTATGTAGATGAGGCGATAAATTATATTCCCAGCCTGATCAATGACCTCGAGATCATGCTGCATCCTTACCACTTGAATAATCTAAAAACAAAAATAGAAGAATACAGGAAGGCGTTAGAGTTTTTTGGGGCTACATGTTCTCAGGAAAGTAGTAACCCCGAATGCTCATCACTGATAAAACTACGTTCCTTAGGTCAGGAAATCGTTCAAATAAGTACCGATCTGGTCAAATTTGAGCAACAGAAAATGAGAGAATTTATTGAAACGTTTAAGGTACAGCTTCTTCGCTCTGTCTCGGTTATGATTACTTTGATTATTTTTACCCTGATACTTTTATATATCAATATTGTTCTGCCATTGAAATTAATTGAAAAAGCGGCAAAGCGTATACCCAAAGGCACTTTCACCCAGTTACCTGTTTCGCAAAAAAAAGATGAAGTGAGCAGTGTCCTCAATGCCTTTAACCGTATGGTTGTCGAACTTGAAGAACAGCAGGAGCAGTTATTCCATGCCGAGAAGCTTTCCGCCATCGGCACGCTTGCCTCTGGTACGGCACACCAGATTAATAACCCCTTAAACAATATTTCAACATCCTGCCAGTTGGCACTCTCTGAACTGGAAAGTGGCGACTATCAATTTGTCAAAAAAATGTTGCAGACCATTGAACAGGAAACAGAGCGGGCCGGGGGGATAGTTCGAGGCTTGCTCGAGTTTTCCAGGGCACAGACTTTTTCCATGCAGCCTGTTCTTTTTGATGACGTGGTAAAAAGAGCCCTCCGCCTGGTTGCCAGTGAAGTGCCACCCGGTATCACCATGGAACATACTATTCCGCCCGGGCTCATTCTACGTATTGATATACAGAAGATGGTTGAGGCATTACTAAATCTGTTGATTAATGCTATACAATCAATAAACAAACCTCGCGGCACTGTCTCTATCACCGCTTCGGTTGACGAGGCTTCTGATCAGGCAATTATTACGGTTGAAGACAGCGGAGAAGGAATAGATGAAAAATATGTGCAGAAAATTTTTGATCCATTTTTTACGACAAAAAATGTAGATAAAGGAACCGGTCTTGGTCTGGCAGTTGTGTATGGAATAATAAAAAAGCAGAGCGGTTCTACCAGGGTTGAATCAGTAAAGGGTCAGGGAACCCGTATAATTATCACGCTGCCCATCTGCCATGAACCTGCCCACTTGACTACTGGCTTGGAAATATAAAAACTGATACAAGAGAAAACAATGCCGGAAAACAATACTATACGAATCCTGCTTGTTGATGATGAGGTTGTAGCTCTCCAGAATATCAGCCATTTTCTTTCAATGAAAGGCTATGCTGTCGACACAGCGGAAAATGGCCTCGAGGCTATTGCAAAGCTTTCCCATGGCAATTTTGACCTGGTTATCACTGACTTGAAAATGAATGACATGGACGGTATCCAGGTTATGAAGGCAACAAAAGAATTGCTTCCTGATGCCGAGGTGATCATTATCACCGGGTATGCCACGATTAACTCCGCCGTTAGTGCCATGGCCCAGGGAGCTTTTTACTACCTGCCCAAACCTATCAAACTGACAGAACTACTTGTCTTTGTCAAAAAAGCTATGGAAAGAACATTGCTGAAGCGGGAGATCAACTGTTTGCGCCAAAAAATCAAGGCGAAAAAAGGGGTGACTCAATTCGTAGGTCAAAATCCGGCGATTTTGAAATTAAAGGATTCCATTGCCCAGTTTGCCCAGCTTGACTGTAATGTATTAATTAGCGGTGATACCGGTACCGGCAAGGAACTGGTTGCCCGTACCATCTATGAACTCAGTCCCAGGTCAAACAATCGCTTCCTTCCCATTAATTGCGGAGCAATGACGGAAGACCTGATGCTTAATGAGCTTTTTGGCCATGAAAAAGATTCCTTCACAGGAGCGGGAAAGCTCCACAGAGGGCTTCTTGAATCTGCTGACGGCGGGGTCGTACTGTTTGACGAAATTGGTGAAATGTCACTCTCTATGCAGGTGAAATTATTGCGTGTTTTGCAGGAGAAAAAGATTATTCGTGTCGGCGGCACCCTGGAAATACCAATTGATGTTCGTATTCTCGCAGCCACCCATAAAGATTTGCAGGAAGAAACTCAAAAAGGAAGCTTCCGCCAAGACCTTTTTTATCGATTGAACGTAGTCAAATTGCATATTCCGCCTCTGCGAGACCGAAAAGATGATATTCCTCTCCTGGTAAATCATTTTCTTGCCAAATTTTCTACTCCGGACGGATCAATTCGGAGTATTGCGGCTGACGCATTAGCACGCCTGCAGAAGTATGATTTCCCCGGCAATGCCCGAGAGCTTGAGAATATCGTCGAACGTTCATTGGCCATGTGCGGAGAATCGGATATTCAAATTCATCATCTGCCTGCAGAACTTGGCCATTATCAAACAGTTCATGCTCCACATGTACCATCTGTAATACCACCAACTCAAAGTCTAGAGGACAATGAACGTGAATATATCTTGGCCGTGCTTAAAAGTGTGGAAGGGAACAAAACCCAGGCAGCCAAAATCATAGGCATAGACAGAGTCTCTTTGTGGCGCAAAATAAAGAGATATAAAAGCAGTGGCTTTGATGTTGATGACTATTGATGAACCCGCAAAAAGTCAAAATTGACTGGGAATGACGACAAAAAGTACTTTTTACGAGACCATCAAGGTTAATTATTACCACAAAAGGCAACTGACACATGGGTTATCAAAACTGTTGGGAGTTTACAAAGTGCGGCAGGGAACCAGGTGGCAGCAAAGTAGACCAATTCGGAGTTTGTCCGGCAGCAAAAGAAACCCGTGCAGATGGAATCAATTGCGGCAAGAATGGTGGACGCGTATGCTGGCTCATTTCCGGCACCTTCTGCGAAGGTAAAATCCAGGGCTCTTTTGCGTCAAAACTATCCAGTTGCGAACAATGCGACTTTTATAAAAAAATTCAGCCGGAGGAATGTCATTCTTCCGATTATGACTGCAAATCTCTAAGCTGGCTTCTCTCTCCGAAAAAAACCGATAAAATTATAACGCGTATTATGGCGCCGATTGCCATTGCGTTGACTCTTTTGCTGATTATTTCAATACTGACCGGTTATTGGTTTCTAAATTGGAAGAAAAAAATAAACATCCAACACCACACAGCCTCGGTGGAGCAGTTGTTTCCAACTCTTATTGAGGAAGAGGCCAAACTTATTTCTTGTCACCTTAGTTACTTGCAAAACAATACCGCGCTTCAACAAGCCTGGTTGCAAAAGGACAGGGATGTACTCCTTAAAACCGTCCAACCAATCTTTGATAATCTTCACAACAATAACTCTATCACCCATTTCTATTTCCATAACATTGACCAACATGTATTTCTTCGGGTGCATAACCCTGAAAAATATGGCGACTTAATCACACGTTATACACTACAGCAGGCTTCAAAAACCAGTCTCCCCGTAACGGGCCTGGAATTTGGGCCATTGGGCACCTTTACCTTGCGGGTAGTGTATCCATGGCTGATTGATGGTAAATTGTCCGGTTTTTTAGAACTTGGCAAGGAGATTGGCCACATTACACCAAAAATAAAGGAAGCACTAACTGTTGACCTTTTAATAGTCATTGACAAAAACCTTACCACCAGAGCCGCCTGGGAAAAGAGGCTCAAAATGACGGGGCACGGCAGTGAATGGGACACGACCCCTCACCAACTCATCATTGACAGTACCATGGAATCAATACCACTGGAACTCAGTGAAAATATTATACCCAACCACGTAAAGCACCATGATATAACTTTTGATGTTTCACATGAAAACAAGACCTATCATGGTTGCTTCTTGCCACTGATTGAGGCCGGCGGTCGTTATTTTGGAGATTTCATTGTCCTGATTGATGTGACGAACGATATACAAAAAATGAAAAAAATATCCTTTATCTTCACTGGGGGTCATCTTTTTTTATTTCTGATGCTCTTTGGTTCTTTCTATTTTTATCTGAGTCGAATTAAACAGAGCTTTATTGAATCAAACAATATTGTATCACACGAGATAAGTGAACGCCTACTGATGGAGAACGAACTCCGCAAGGCCAACGAGTTTCTCAAAAAAGTAATCCACAGTTCCGTAGATGGAATAATTGCTGCCGACATGAAGGGTAACATTATTATTTTCAACGAAGGGGCTGAAAATCTACTGGGATACCGAGCAGAGGAAGTGCTTAATAGAGTGCATATGACAAAACTGTACCCACCGGGCATGGCGAAAGAAATCATGCGTCGTCTTCGTGGATCTAATCAGGATGGACATCAAGGAAAACTTACGACAACACCTACAACATTAATTACCAAAAGCAAAGAACAGATACCTGTAAATATCTCAGCAGCAATCGTGTATGAGGGAGAAGAAGAAGTAGCAACAGTTGGAATCTTCACCGACCTTAGAGAGCGCAAACAGATGCAAGATCAGTTGGACAAAACGTACAGACAACTTTTACAGTCCGAGAAACTCTCGTCTATAGGCATACTTGCTGCCGGCGTGGCCCATGAAATCAACAATCCTCTTAATAATATTTCTACATCCTGCCAGATCCTTATCGAAGAGCTAAGTGGACTCCTGCCGAGAGAGCAATTTAAACGTCTGGAGTGGATAGAAGACCATGTGACAAAGGCAAGAGACATCGTCCGTGCCTTGCTGGAGTTCTCACGGGAACATACGTTTGAATGCAAACCAGTAAATTTTCATGAAGTAACCGGAGATGTACTGAGACTGCTCAAAGGGGAAATTCCCTCACAAGTTGAAATACAACTGGAGTTGCCTGATGAGCTTATCCTCAATCTGGATAAGACCCGTATGGAACAGGCCTTTATGAATCTTATAATGAACAGCATCCATTCCATGGATAATGGAGGTACGCTGTTGATTCGAGGGACCCTTTCTCCGGATTCTCAAGAGGCGATACTTGAGGTGTGTGATACAGGGGAAGGAGTTCCAAAAGAACACTTACCACATATATTTGATCCTTTTTTCACTACTAAACCCATAGGAAAAGGCACAGGGCTAGGTTTGTCACTCACCCATGATATCATAGAGCGCCATGGAGGAACAATTTCTGTAAAAAGTGAGGTTGGAGTCGGAACAAAGTTCACCATCATCCTTCCTCTATCAGTCCCAGTCTAATAAACTACCCCGGCACCGGCGGCCTATATCTTTTTTATGAGATTGGATGGAGTGATGATTAGGCTTGAGGCACACCACAGGATTTAGCGCCAGCTGATTTTCCTCCAAGTAAGGAGGTCTGAAATTTCATTATTACCTGTTCTGTTATGCCTGCAGTCTTGGGCGCTGTGCGTGTTGCCGACGTCTCTGTTCGTACAGGTTTCCCTCTTTGTTGCTGCGTTGCTGCTCCCTTTTTTCAACCGATTTCCAGTCCTGTCCAAGCAGGTCGGACCTCTTGAAAAAGAGGATTTTGTACTGCATGTTGTAACTCGGCAGTCTTTGTTGCAGAATGAAACCCTGTGACATTTAGCAACAGGGAACGAGTTCAATGCTCAAATAAGAACATGATCAATTAGTTCTTCAATTGCACTAACAAGAACTATCTGGAGGTGGCCTATCACGTCAGAGGATAATATGTCGACATCCTCTTTATTTTTGAAGGGTAAGAGAACCTTGGAGACACCGGCACTACTTGCGGCAAGCAATTTTTCCCTAATACCACCCACCGGAAGAATTAATCCGGTCAGAGTCATTTCACCTGTTATAGCCACATCTCTGTGAACCGGGCGCCCTGTTAATAGAGAAATCAAGGCAATGGCAATGGCAGCTCCGGCGGAAGGGCCGTCTTTTGAAACAGCACCGGCCGGCAGATGAATATGGATATCGCTCTGGTCATAAAAGTCTTCGGCAATCCCGAGGCGAACTGCATTACTTCTAATGTAGCTCAATGCCGTCTGGGCAGATTCCCGTAACACGTCACCCAGGGAACCGGTCAGGATAAGATTCTTGCTGCCGGGCATTTTCAATGCCTCAATAAACATAATGTCGCCACCAAACTGTGTCCAGACAAGGCTTGTGACAACACCCACCCTGTTCTCTCCCTCGGCGGCTTCCTTGCGGTATTTTCGTGGACCGAGCAAAGAGCTGATCCTCTCAACATCAACCTGTGACAAAGGCATTTCTCCTTTGTTTTTTAAAAAAAGAAGGGCCAGTTTGCGACAAATATTCGCTAGTTCACGATTTAAGCCTCTGACACCGGATTCCCTGGTGTAATCTGCAATGATCTTTGCCAGGGCTGCATCAGTAAAATCAGGATGTTTACCGGTCAAGCCATTTTCCGAGAGCTGTTTCGGCAGGAGGTAACGTTTAGCAATGACCTGTTTTTCCTGTAATGAATAACCGGGAAAAGGTATCACCTCAAGGCGGTCAAGCAATGGGCCGGGAAGTTTGTCTATGTCATTGGCCGTGGCAATAAACATGGCCCCGGATAAATCAAAGGGAATTTCAAGATAATGGTCGATGAAGGTAGAGTTCTGTTCAGGATCAAGTACCTCCAGAAGGACCGAGGCCGGATCGCCCCTGAAATCCTGGCCGATTTTGTCAATTTCGTCCAACATAAAACAGGGGGTCATGGTCTTGGCCCTTTTGATCTCATTTATAACCCTGCCGGGCATGGCGCCGGCATAGGTCCGCCGATGTCCCCTGATTTCAGCCTCGTCCCTGAGTCCTGCCATGGAAAGCCTAACAAATTTACGATCAAGTGCTTCTGCTATTGCTTGACCAATGGATGTTTTGCCTGTCCCCGGGGGGCCGGTAAAGCAAAGAACAGGTCCTCGACTCACCCGGGCCTTCTTTTGTTTTTGCAGGATTTCTTCAACAGTTTTCTTGAGTTCCTCCAGCTTCACGGGTTTGGATAAATAATGGGCAGCTCCTTTACGGAGAGCTTCAACTGCAGTCGAAACCGTGGCGTAACCTGTAACCATTATAACATTCGTCTCCGGAGAAATTTTCGCGACTTGTTCAATCAGCGTCAGGCCATCCATCTCATCCATCTTAAGATCTGTTATCAGAATATCAAAAAGAGGACTTTGTTCCACCTGTTCCAGTGCATCTCTGCCATTAACGGCAACCCGGACCGAATATCCCTTGTTGGAGAAGAAAGAGTGCAGGTTGGTGCGCGCTATTTCCTCATCATCAACGATGAGAATTCTTGTACTTTCCTGGCTTCGAAGCGTTTTGGCCGCCAGGAATTCAAGTATACGTTCTTTAACCTGCTGAATTCCGTAATGCTGTTCGTTCAGAATGGTTTCTGCCCGGTTCAGATCAAGATTGTCGTAGGTATGGGAAAACCAAGGAAGAGAAAGCAAAAGCTCAATGTAGTTAAGGGCAATGGAAAATTCAGCAGCAATGGAATCAGTCTTTTCAAGTTTATCCAGTTCATTTGCAACCTGAGTGGAGACATATTCAGGCAGGTCTGTTTTGATAATTTTTTGTCTCAGAACGTCAAGCTGGCGAGAGGAAGGAGAGCCGAGAGTAGTGGATTCGGCTTTTTTGTCAATTTTTTTTCTGAAAAAGCTCATAGGTAATGTCTGCAATGAAATTTTTTATGCCAAAAAACAAAAGAGACCATCCCGGCTCACTCAGGAGTGGCACTGAAAGAGAAAAAAACCGGGATGGGGAATACGTCAGCAACACTCATAAGGCTGAATAAGTATTGCAGCCGGAATATCCAGGTACTTGTTGAGATTGCGAATCATCCGCAATGACAGGGGCTTGCGGCGTTTGAGCACAGAGGAGACATTGCCGGAACTGCCAATATAAATTTTTAAGTCTTTATGCTGAAATTTTCGTTTCTCCATGATTTCTTTCAGATAATCTATGGGGTCAGGATATGTATTGTTGTCAAGACAGATTGTTGTCTGGTTCATGTCAGCCCTCTTTAAAACATACTCTTATTAATAAACAAATGGCAATAAATACTTGCAGCATAGCCAAGGGCAATGAACGGCGCCCATTTGAGATGGGCGCCAAAGATTTATGTTCCCTTATTTCACATGACATTATTGCCTGGTTCATGTCAGCCATCCTTAGAATGAATGATAAGAAAACCTGAAAACCTTATCCAACCATGCTGGTTAGTCAATATTAACCAGCATGATTGTCTGGGCAGGACAACGATAGATAATCTTCCTGGAAACACTGCCCATAAAAAGTTCCTTTACAGCCCCACGACCGCGCCGTCCCATGAAGATGACATCTACATCTTCTTTGTCAGCCACATCGATCAGTACTTCCGCAGGATCGCCGCAGGCAGCAACCTTGCTTATTTTATCCACCCCCAGACCCTGTGATTTAAGAAAAGCAGCAGCGTTATCCAGCAGGTCATCCGTTGACTGCACGGGTACCTGACCACCGGAAAGCGCTTCCACGCATTCTGAAATATCAAGCACATGCACGAGGATCACTTTTTCTATGGTTTCCGCACAGGAAACAGCGAGTACAGACGCCCTGGCAAGGGCTTCCCCGGCATTTTCAGACTCATCAAGGGCAACGAGACAACATTTTGGAGAACACCCTTGTTCGATAACCTTGGTTCCAGGCAGATAAATGGAACTCTTTACTTCACGATGCAACACCCCGGACGTTACGCTGCCGACAAACATCTCACCTACCCTGGAAAGATCACTGCGCTGCAGCACCAGGGCACTATACCCTTCCTTATTGGCCTTATCGATAATGCGCCGGACAGGATCACCATCTTCAATCATAATATCAACGGCAGCCCGGACGCCGGCATCTTCAAGTTCTTTCTTTGCCGTTTCCAGGACAGGACGTATTTCACGGTCAATATATCCCTGACGCAGTTCCTTGAACTTGTCGGTGGAGATAATATTCTGGGCACGAAAATCAATATTGGCCATATGCCGGCTCAGGTATTTGCCGGCCATGACATGGAACAGGGTAATCTTCTCAACCCGTTGTCCCAATATCACTGCCAGGCACTTCATCAGCTCCACGGACTGAACACGGGAGCCCTCGGTATCCAGGGGAAGAAGGAAACGAATTACTGTATCTTCTGTTGTTTTCATATTACAACTCCTCGTTATGTGCTGCTAATAAGCGAGCAGCAGCCATACATTGGCAATGGCAACACTGATAATCATGAAGGGAAACGCCACCTTCATGAAACCGAAAAACTTGATCGGATAGCCAGCGGACTCGGCAATACCAATGGTCACCACATTAGCGCTTGCTCCGATCATGGTACCGTTGCCGCCGAAGCAGGCGCCAAAGGCCAGTGCCCACCAGAGAACGCCACTCTCGGCACCTGGTATAACCTGGGTGAGATAGGCGACAATGGGCAGCATGGTGGCGGTAAAAGGAATATTATCCACAAAGGCGCTCATGATTGCCGATACCCAGAGGATGAGACAGATCGAGGGTACCAGGTTCCCGTGAGAAAGATGAACTACCCAGTCGGCTACGATGTCAAGCAGACCAGCCTCTTCAACCGCGCCCACCAGCATGAACAGGAACATGAAAAACAACAGGGTGGTCCATTCAATATCCTTTTCAATCAGTTTCAGCAGGTCGATCTTCTTGGTCAGCATACCATAGGTGAACAACAGAGCGGCACCAAACAGGGCGGCTATGGAAACCTCCATATGCAGCACGCCATGCGCCAGAAACATGCCGATGACAATGGCCATGACAATCAGGCCGACGCTGAGCAGGGTTGCATCGGTAATCTGGTACTCCTCACGCAGTTTCGCTGTGAACGCCTTGATGTCGGTCACATGGGCCTTTTTATATGCTCCGCCATACGCAAGCTTGGTATATCCGAAGAGCACAACCATGGCGACGACACAGACCGGGGCAAGATTCTTTACAAAATCCATGAAGGTCAATCCTGCATAGGAACCGATCATGATATTGGGGGGATCACCGATCAGTGTTGCAGTGCCGCCGATGTTGGAGGCGAGAATTTCAGGAATCAACAGTGCTATGGGTGAAATGCCCAGCGACAGGGCGATCTCGATGGAGACCGGGGTCAACAGCAACATGGTGGTTACGTTATCAAGGAAGGCCGAGGAGACGGCGGTGAAAGCCATCAGGATAAAGGCCAGAATGATCACCTTGCCACGGGCCAGCTGATAACATTTATAGGCACACCACTGGAACACCCCGGTATGCTTGAGAATACCGACAATAATCATCATGCCCATGAGCAGAAAGATTACGTTCATGTCGATGGCAGCGATGGCGCTCTCATAGGTCAGGATGTGGTATTCCGGGTAAAAGGTACCCACGGTGTAACTGATCACCAGCATGATCGAGGCACCCAGCATGGCGGCCAGGGTTCGATGCAGCAGTTCGAATGAAATCAGAATATAGGCCAGCACAAAGACAATAGTGGAAATCCAGAATGCAGGCCCGGTGCTGCGCTTGATCTCTAAATCAGCCCCGGCCTTGATCCCTGATGTTCCCATTGCAATATCACCGGCAGCTATCTTGATCTTCTGCCTGGCGTAACTCGGCTTATAGGCCTCCACCTCTATCACGACCTGTTCCATAGCTCCCTGCGGAACGTTAAAAACCGCCTGATAACTTCCATCATGGGCAGTGGAAATGCCCCCGGCGCCATGACCATGTCCGGTATGGGGAGGCTCCAGTTCGCTGCCATTTAAAAATACTTTCACGTCGGCATCAGCAACACCGGCGCCATGCGGATTCAAGATCTTGCCAAAAACACTCAATTGTTTGGTTGGTCCGGAATCTGTTCCCTGATGTACCGTAGCGGCCTCACCGGCAATGGCTGGTGCGGCAAACATGATCAGGAGAACCCCCAGGATACAGGGCAGTATCCGGGCGGTAACAGCCTGCATTTGTTTGTAGTATCGCATTGTAATTCTCCCTCCTTATGCTGTTGGTGTAAGGTTCATTGCCGTTTCCCCGGCCCCGTGTCCGGAAGAGGCGAAAGCCTGTGCTGTGCCGCATAGGGAGGCAAGGTAAAGTGATAATATGAGTTTCATTTTAAGACACCTTTTTCCAAGGTTAAGAGGCCAAAGGAAGAAAGCTTTGATTTTAGACTCTTAACCTTTCGTTTTCAATTAATTGCATACTGCACTGTTACATCCGGACAGTCGTTGTTGTCTATCAGCCTTAAATACCGAAGAAAACAGAAATAGCGGCCATCATGACCACCAGGTAGAGAATGGTCATGCCGCTGCCGGCCCGAAAGTAATCCAGGGTTTTATAGCCACCCGGCCTCATGATCAGGGCGTTGACCTGGTGGGTGGGCAGGATGAAGGTATTTGAACAGGCAACCGCCACCACCATGGCTGCAATCCTCGGATCGGCCCCGGCGGCTCCGGCCATATTCATGGCCAGAGGCACCATGAGCACCGTGGCACCGACATTGGAAGCAACCAGGGTAAAAAATGAGGTGAGGATGGCTATCACCGTCAGCAGAATCAGTGGTGAAACCGTCCCCATCATGCCCATAATCGTTTCTGCAATTAATTTAGCCGCACCGGTTTTCTCAAAGGCAATTCCAAGAGGAATCAGGCCACCGAGCAAAAACACGGTCATCCAGTCAACAGAGTCATAGGCCTCATCAATGGAGAGAACCTTGCTGAGAATCATGGACAGGGCTCCGGTGAGCAGGGCAATGGAAAGCGCAACTTTAAAGACAATAATCATGACCAGGGACAGAATCAGGCTTCCCACGGCAAATTTAACCTTGTCTGTCCGGAGAATTTCACCCTGTACTTCTTCGGTAAAAACAAGATCATGCTTTTCCTTTAAAAAATGAAACTTCTCCCAGGGCCCCTGAAGAAGAAGTGCGTCGCCCGGCAGCAGTGTCATTGTCTTAATGCCGCCGACAAATGTTTTGTTTCCTCGAAAAAGAGCAAGGGGATTGACGTCGAATTTTTTCCGAAAAGAAAAATCTCTCAAGGTGCTTCCTACCATTTCTGATCGGGGAGAAAGAATTGCTTCCATGATACCTGCATTATTAGGGGAAAGACTTTCAGCAAAAACCCCAAGATCTTCTTTGATCTGCCAGCCGAAAGATTGTGCCAGCTTGGCAACCAAATCAGGCGGACCTTCCACGGCAATGGCGTCTCCGGCGTTAATTGTGTCTTGCGAAGCAGGGGAAAAATTCGTTGTCCCCCCTTTGGAGCTAATGGCCACAACGCTTGTGAAGAACATGGATCTTATTTCACATTCGTCCAGCGTTTTGGGACCTTTAAATGAATCAGGCACATGGATTTCAAAAAGATTGCCGATATCCTGGTAGGTTTTTTCCAGGTTTTGAGACATGGGTCCGCTGGACGCTTCATCGCCCTTACCGGCGGGAAGGATAAACCTGCCAAACAGAATAAAATAGAGAAGAGCTGCTACTATCAATGCAAGTCCCACCGGGGTAACGGAAAAAAGCCCGAACGGCTCCACATTGGGATCGGAAATCTTCATCACGTCATTTAACAAAATGAGGGGGCTTGAGCCGATCAAAGTAATACAGCCGCCGATAATGGCGCAAAAACCCATGGGCATGAGAATGCGTGAAACCGGGATATTGGTCTGACGACAAATACGTTTGGCAGCAGGCAAGAAAAGAGCCGCCGCCCCTATGTTCTGCATGAAGCTTGAAATAAAAGCCACAGTGCCTGAAATAAGTGTCATGATCCTGCTCTCACTTTTCCCGGCAAATTTGAGAAGAACCCTGGCAAGGGAATTCATGGCTCCGGTCTTATCCAGGCCCGCTCCGATAATAATTACTGCAATAATTGACACAACGGCGTTACTGGATAAACCGCTGATGGCCTCTTTAGGCGTCACAAGACCGAGAATCGGCAGTATAATCATCATCATTATGCCGACAACATCGACTCGCACCCACTCAAACACAAATAACAGGATGGCAAAAACCAGCACTCCCATAACTAATATTACTGGTAAAGACATTTTGTTTTCCTCTTTT
>DAOUUW010000156.1 GCA_030667965.1 Deltaproteobacteria bacterium | reverse complement strand
ATCCGTATAGTTCGAGGATGAACGCCCAGCATTTTAGCAGCTATACCGATTGTGAAAATTGCTTTGTCGTCAGAAATCATTTTTTTCCTCTGCGCTTTAAGTAAGGTTGGGGACATTTGTCCCCAACACGTTAGGTCGCTCAAAAAAATAGCGTATTCAGACCTAGTGCTCTGCATGATCCTCGAAGGCTTTTCCGAAGAATCTTTCGCCCAGCATAAAACCGGCGCCTACTATTCCGAGACCGGCCATGGTTACCAGAAGCTCGGACGCTGAAGGAAGGTAGCTGAAGTAGGTTGGGAGGTTATCCCATCCGTCGTACTGGGGAACCAGCTGCCCGGCAACAACCAGGTCGTAGCGAGAGAAGAACTGGCCAACCAGGACCATGATGGAGGCAGTGGTCATGGCAGGAAGACTTTTCATTTTGGTTATAATAAGCAGGCCGATGGGGAACAGCAGGCCGATGCACACTTCAAAGATCCAGAAGTTGGTTGCAAGGGGGCCATTCATTAATGCGTTTGCCGCAAGGCGGCCTTGCTCGGCGCCACCGACGTAGAAAGAGATGAATCTCCATGCAGTGGCAACGATAATCAGAAGAAGCATGAGGGCAATGAGCTTAGAAGCACTCTGAACACCAGTGTACACAGTGTCACTCATTTTCTGCTTACGCATGCTATGGGCGAAATTGGTGAAGAGAACCGTTGCGGCAGCACCGGAAAGAAAGGAACTTGCCAGAAAGTAAATGGGCAGCTGGGCGCCGTACCAGTATGGGCGACCGCCCAGGGTGGCAAATACCGCACCGAGGTTAGTATTGGCAGCAACTTCGGCAAGGGCGCCAAGGACACCAAGAGCTACGGCAATCTTGTACTGTTTTGTCAGAATGAGGAAGAACTCCAGAAACATAAAGCCGACAGCCATACCATACAGAGTACCCATCCACCAGATATTTGAGGTCAGGTTAGGAGAGGTGACATTGTAGATGGCCATTCTCCAGGGGCTTTCAAGCTCGACACCGATCAGTGTGAAGCCACCTATGATTGTAATGATTGACATCCACACCATCCTGTTGGCCAGCGGGGCAAGGGTGTTGCCGCCGAAGATGTGGCTGATGGCAGCCAGAAGGCAAAGGCCGGTTGATGTGATGGCAAAGAATGCATAGGAGGAAATAAGAATTCCCCAGGGCATCTCCCTTGTATTGTTGTAAACATTATGATGACCGGCGTAAAAGGCGTAAAGACCTGCACTGACACCAACCATGGCCATCAAAACAAATACCAGGGTGACTTTGTTAAGTCCTGGTGTCACAACTTTTGGTTCAGCAGTTGCTGCTAATGAAAATCCGTTAGACATGCTCTTCTTCCTCAGTGGTTTTTATTGGGTAAACTAATCTTTTTATTTTTTCTCAGCAGTTACTCTGCCAAATTGAACTCTTCTTTAATAAAGGGGCTTTGCTTTGCATCTTCAATCGGCTTCAGACCGTCATCTGGAATCCGCGTTGAAGATATCTCCTAAACCTTCAGGCCTTCAGGCTGACAGGTTCCGGACAGTTTTGGTTCTTTTCATTTGTTGCCTTCTTGTGTTTCTCGTTCTTGGTCAGGTTCTTATCTTGTTTGCTGTAGTTTACTGAGCAAGGTGTGTGCCAACACGAAGCAAAATAAGAAAGAGAAAAAGGCTTATTTTGCTAAGTACCCTTGCTGACGACAAAACTAAAACATGCAAGGATGTCTTTATAGGTTAATATTAAATAAATTGCAGATAAATAATATAATACATTGGACGCAGTATTAGTCAAATGATATTTTTGGTACTGTAGCAAAAAGCTCCCATTTGTTCGACTTTATTGGCGGCGTGGGCGGATTTTTGCTAATGTAGTGTTTTAAGATAAATAGATAAGTCCTTTTGTTTCAGCATGTTACCGTATTGTTTTTGGTGAGAGGGCAATTAATGCGCCTTGAAAGCGTCATGCGGCATGAGTTCCGTGATCAAAATTCTCCCTAAAAACGACGAAAGTAGGGAATAGTTGTAAGGCTTTGGGTTGACGTTTTTGTTGCTTGGTATCGCGATGTTGTCTTGTGAAACCAGCTGTGTAGCCGCTGTAATGGGGGTAATACTGCTTATGTTGTAGGGGAAAAAAGGCATATGGTTAAGGTAGATAATATGGAAGGATAAACGCCGTTGAACAAAAAAGAGGGAGGTTTAAACTTAAACATTGTGGCATTCAAGTGTTGAGCTGTAAGGTATAAAAGGTTGATGTGTGGTTATATGGATATCTTGATTTTACTATAATGCTCGCAGAAGGCGCAAGAGAAGCCCGGATAGGTGGTTGATGAAAAGCGGAAAGCCTGTTTCCGCTTTTCATCTTAGTTGTAAGGACTAATTCAAAAGCATAGGAATTTCCATTTTTTGTTTTTTTTTAGACAGGATTAACTGGATTTTTTTATCATGTCTATCTTGTTGATCCTGTCTAAAGCCCGCCCGTAGGGCGCTAAGTTTTCAGTGGCCGCCATGGGCATCGGTTTTAGGTTCTCCGTGGAGGCGATCAAAACCTTTTACGCCAATATGGCACACTGTGCAGCGGGTGTTGGAGGCAAAAGCAGTATCTCCATCATGGCAGGCGCCGCAGTATTTTCCTTCATAAAGAGACTGCATGGTGTAATCTCCATTTGCAGCAGCCGCTCCGTTCTGCATCTGGTATATTTCGTCATGGCAGCTTCCGCAGTCAAGCCCGGCCTCTTCTGTATGACGCTTGTGGGAAAAGACAACCGCTTTAACGGGTTTGGTCTGGATAATGTCTCCGTGGGGCTCGATGGCAGCTACATCTTTATGGCATGAGGCGCACTGGGTATTTGAAGCAAATGCCGTGTCGCCGTCATGGCAGGCGCCGCAATATTTCGCCTCATACAGTGATTTCATATTGTAATCGCCTGCGGATTCGGCTGCTCCTGCTTCCATCTGGAAAATTTCGTCGTGACAGCTGTCACATTCAAGCCCTGCATCCATGGTGTGCACTTTATGGCTGAAGTCAACGCCCTTAACGGGTTTGTCAAAAACAATGGGAGCCTCAGGACCATATGTGTCTTCATCGTACTCTTCGGCAATTGCCTGGGAGCCAAAACAGAGAAGCACCCCGGACAGGGCAAGAACATTTACAATACCGGTAAAACCTTTATGATTAAATTTCATTACTCTACTATCCTCTCTGATGGCAATTAGTCGTTCATGTAAAAAACATTGGGAAGCGCGCCTGTTTCAGGACGCAGAACCCAGACAACTTTTTCCGGTGAATGAATCAGCTTGTACACTCTGCTGTTCGGATCAGCCAGGTCGCCGAAAAC
The DNA here is from genome assembly GCA_030667965.1 of Deltaproteobacteria bacterium. Classification (GTDB taxonomy): domain Bacteria; phylum Desulfobacterota; class Desulfobulbia; order Desulfobulbales; family SURF-16; genus JAHLLM01. The sequence continues at coordinate 3,649 of DAOUUW010000156.1, read as the reverse complement.
ACGCACGTCAGCAGGACATGCAGCAACGCAGGCTGTTTCTATCTCTCCCTTTGACAGGCGTGTTTCAAAGCAGAAATCGCACTTGTCAACGGCCCTTACATCTTCATTGAAATAACGGGCGTTGTAAGGACAGGCAGCCATGCATGTTTTACAGCCGATGCATTTTTTGTAATCCATCATGACAATGCCGGTTTTCTTGTCTTTAAATGTTGCCTTGGTGGGGCAGACGCGAACGCAGGGGGGGCGATTGCAGTGATTGCAAAGTACCGGCATGAAAATACGTTCGGATTTGGTGGGGCTGATAGGGCGCTCCTGCTCGAGAATTGTTGTTCTGTAACCATAAGAGGGGACATGGTTTGTTTTTACGCATGCTTCTTTGCAGAGTTCGCAGTCTATGCAGTGGTTCTGGCGCATAACCATTGTATAATGAGGGCTGTACGGGAATTTCTGTCCCTTGGGCATGGTAGGCATGGAGCCCACAGCGGCATTGGCCTTGTACGCCGAAGTCAGGGATAAAACTGAACCTCCGAGAAATACGCCGGTTACGGAAAGGCCGAATTTTAAAAATTTCCTCCGTTCCTCGGAAGGTATATTTTCAATACCCTCATCGTTGAGTTTTTCCAAATCTTTCATTTTCATTATACATCTCCCGTCAAAAGAAATTATCACGGAACTCTGATGGATAAATCAGGTTCCTAATATTAATATATGTCAATGTTGTGCTTGTCGTTGGAGCCGAAAAAAGCATTTCAAAAACAAAAAATGCTACACATGTGTAGCAGCCAAAGACCATATAATGGGTAAGCTGTCAAGGCAAATTTCCACTTATTGTCATTTCCTGTTGGAGATTCACGGCTTGACGGCAGACGCTATAGCGGATAAAGTGAGCTTGATATTTTGTTTTTGCATTGAGATTTCAGCGATATCCCCAATATCCCCAGTTCATCATGCATTTACTCAGCCGATAGCAGAGCCAATATGACCAATCAACCAGCTTCTCGTTTCCCGCAACTTTCCTTAGCTGTTTTTACCATCAATGCCACTTGGCACATTAGTTCCTTCAGTCCTGATGCTGAAAAAATTCTCGGTCTTACCTCGTCTGAAGTAAAAAATAAGAGCTTTCAGGTATTGTCGCAGGAGTATGATCGTCTTGCAGATTTTTTCAGCAAATGCAGTTCTATCGGTCAGGACAGTCAGGTGTCTTCCTTTAACACGGTCATTGAATTGCCTGATACGGGAAAATATATTGATCTGCTTTCCACGGTTATTTCTCTGCCGGATAATGGCGGAAATTTTTCCGGTGCAGTCGTCAGTTTGCAGGAAGCATCGAAATCTTTGCTGGTTAACCAGCTGGTTCTCGATTCTGTGGCAGATGGTGTTTTTATCGTTGACAGCCACTGGAAGATTAGTTCATTTAATAAAGTTGCCGAATCCATCACCGGCTGGAAAACAAAAGAGGTTCTCGGCAAATCCTGCAGCCGGATTTTTCATTCCAATATTTGCGGCAGTGCCTGCATTCTGGCGCAGAGTGTTAAGGAAAAGAAAAGGATTACCGACCGGCCTATTTTTATCAAACGAAAAAACGGCTCAACTATTCCGGTTAATATCAGCGCCGCCCCGTTTTTTGATCATGAGGGGAATATTATTGGGGGAATAGAGACGTTCCGGGATACAACAAATATCATCAGGAACGATCTCATTGTCAACTCTGTTGCCGACGGCGTTTTTACGGTTGACCGTAACTGGAAGATTACCTCTTTTAACAGGGCTGCTGAAAAAATAACAGGCTGGCCGGGTGAAAAGGCGATTGGCAAATCGTGCAGCGAAATTTTTAAATCAAGTATCTGCGGCAAAAATTGCGCCATTGCCCAATGTCTTTATAGTGGGAACCCGATTTCCAGCCGCTCCATAACCATCATCAATGCAAGCGGGGAACAGATTCCTATAAGTATCAGCGCCGCTCCTTTGACCGATCCTGACGGTAATATTATTGGTGGTGTGGAAACATTCCGGGACCTCTCCGACATTACCGCCCTGCGTAAAACGCTTTCCAGGAGCTACAGCTTTGAATCGATTATCAGTAAAAGTACGGCAATGCAGCGGATATTTAAAATTTTACCCGATATCGCCAGGAGTCCAAGTACAGCCCTGATTTTAGGTGAAAGCGGAACGGGAAAGGAGCTGGTTGCCCGGGCCCTTTACAATGCCGGCAATCGCAGCGATAAACCCTTTGTTATTGTCAACTGCGGAGTTTTGCCTGAAACGCTTCTTGAGTCCGAACTTTTCGGCTACAAGGCAGGGGCCTTCACTGACGCCAAAAAAGACAAACAGGGCTGTTTTGCCGCTGCGGAAAAAGGGACCCTGTTTCTGGACGAGATAGGCGATATTCCCCATTCTCTGCAGGTTAAGCTGCTGCGGGTTCTGCAGAATAAAGTGTACGAGCCTTTGGGCTCCAACACGCCGATAGAGGCCGATGTGCGGATAATCACGGCCACTAACCGTAACCTGCAGGAGCTTGTCCGGCAGGGGTTGTTCAGGGAGGATCTCTTTTATCGGCTCAATGTGGTCAAAATCAATCTTCCACCCCTTCGCGAAAGGCTGGAGGATATTCCCCTGCTGACGGAGCATTTCATCAAGCAGTTCAGTGCGCAGCAGGGAAAGGACATCCTTGGCATTTCCAGTGGGGCGTTAAGTCTTTTGATGCATTACGATTACCCCGGCAACATCAGGGAGTTGGAAAATGTCATTGAGTATGCATTTATCCTCTGCGAAGGCGGCCTGATCCAGCCGGAACATCTGCCGGAGCCCTTTTATGTCGGCGAAAGTTTTTCTGCAAAGGTGTCAGTGGCCACCGGCGGTTCTTTAACTCTTGAGGAAATAGAAAAACAGGCCATCTCGCTTTCCCTGGAACGTAACAAGTGGAAGCGTATGGCAACCTGCCGGGAACTCAGCATCTCCAAGGATACCTTGCGAAGAAAAATCAGTAGATATGGGCTGGAGAACCCGCTGGCAGAGATAATCGACGACTGAGAAGTATGCGCGGCAATATGGCCGGTGTTGTGGTGTTATAAAACAAAAAAAAGCGGAATCCTCATTGTTGGAGGAATTCCGCTTTTTTGCCAACTGCTGTAGGTGCTTTGTAATCTCATTTCCCCCCCCTGGTGCAGGCTTCGAGGAACAGACCAGTCAACACTCGCCGGACAGTTTTTGCAAATTTCCGGCATGGAATCAAGGTCAACAGCTTTTTTAAGCCTGGGATGCTGATGCCCTCATTGTGAATCATTGACCTGAGGCACTCAATCCACTTGACGTCATTTGTGGAAAATATCCGTCTCGATCCACGCTGGGCAGGGTTTATCAAGCCTTCTGTTTCATATATACGCAGCGTTCGAGGATGAACGTTGAGTAGCCTGGCTGCTACCCCCAATGGGATAGATGGGCAAATCAGGCCGCAAAGGCTGAATTTCAGTCTTTTTCCTGGCCATATCATTCTCCTTTTGTATTTATTCAGACCTCGTCAACGTATAGACAATTAGCTGCTAAAATTTGGACAATTTATATCACGTCATTCCGGCATGTAGTTAGCCGGAGGTAAGCGAGCCTGCGAGACTCCGATCCAGAAAGCTGCTTAATTCCTATAGATCGGAGT
>DAOUUW010000044.1 GCA_030667965.1 Deltaproteobacteria bacterium | reverse complement strand
GTTTTTTTCTACCGGAAAACGGAAAACATCACGGATGATTTTGTTTTTTGTTTGTTGATTTCCTGATGCTGTCATTGATGCTCACCTTGAAATTTGGTAACATTGTTGTCATAAAAACATGGAAGCCATGTTTTTTCCCACTAGAGAGGAATTTCAGGCAGATACTCGTAAAAATGATATCATAGTTGTAATGTTCCAGTAAATAAAAGAATTATTGAAATTTTGTAAAAGGACGAAAAAATGAATATTTCTATTACCTATTGCGCAAAATGAAAGTATAAGCCCAGAGCTTCCAGTCTGGAGGCGGAGTTACAGGAAAAATTTGATGCCGAAATACAACTCTTTGCCGGATTAGGCGGAGTCTACGAAGTAGTTGTTGACGGTAAAATGATTTTTTCCAAAAAGGAATTGAGCCGTTTTCCCGAAGACGGGGAGATTGTCAAGCTTATCTCTAATCGATGAAAGCTGTATTTACAGTGGAGGGCGCTGGCCGAAAATGGCCGTTCCTACCCGAACCAGGGTTGCGCCTTCTTCGATGGCTACCTCAAAATCACCAGACATACCCATGGAAAGTTCATAACGGGGTGTGCTGAAGAAGCCTTTTGCGGCAAAATCATCAGCTAATTGGCGTAAACGGCGGAAATAGGGTCGGACCTCTTCAGGATCGCTTTTGTAAGGCGGCATGGTCATGAGCCCGTTGACCTCAAGATGGGGGAAATCCTGCAAAGACTTCAGCAGTGTTTCCGCCTGATCGGGAAGTACTCCGGCTTTCTGCAATTCCTTCCCCACATTGACCTGGACAAGCACTGATACTTTTCGAGCGCTTTGTTCGGCATACTGGTTTAAAGCTTTGGCAAGTTTAAGGCGGTCAAGGGTGTGGATGGTGTCAAAAAGGGTGGCTGCGTCTTTGGCCTTGTTTGTCTGGATATGGCCGATAAAATGCCATTCTATCTTGCTGTCTTTTAATTTTTCAATTTTATCTTTGGCTTCCTGCATGTAATTTTCGCCGAAAACAATCTGCCCGGCAGTACTTGCCTGCTCAATGGCGGCAAGAGGGATTCTCTTGCTCACCGCCACAAGGCGAATTGATCGCGGATCCCGTCCACAGGAAGTTGCTGCATCGTCAATGCGTTTTCGTATTTTTTGTAAATTTTCGACGATTTGATTCATGACGCTCACCTATGATATTTTCCTTCAACTTTCAACCTTTTCCCTTCATTATATATCAATCCCAAAAAGCTCTTTCACGTTCTCTGTAGTCCTGCGTGCCACCTCGTCGATATCGATCCCCTTTAACTCTGCCACTTTCTGGGCGGTGTAGAGGGTGTAAACAGGTTCATTTTTTTTGCCACGCCGTGGAACCGGAGCCAGAAAAGGGGCGTCTGTTTCAATAAGAAGTTTGTTTAAAGGAATTTGCCGAACGGCGTCCTGTAGCATGTTTGCCTTTTTAAAGGTGACAACGCCCGGGATGGAGATAAAAAATCCCAGATCAATACATTTATGCGCCATGATCCAGTCCCCTGAAAAACAGTGGATGACTCCGCCTGCCGGGAAAGGGCCGTATTCCTTCAGCAACGAGTAAATATGTTCATGGGCCTCACGGTCATGGATAATCACCGGCAGATTGAGTTCTCTTGCCAGCTGAAGCTGACTGATAAAGGCCTGTTGCTGGACCTTGAAGGGCGCATAATTTTTGACCGCATCCAGGCCTATCTCACCATAGGCAACAACCCGATCGCTTTTGGCCAGTATTTTTAACTGATCCAGGGTTTCTGTGGATACGTCTTCGGCATGGTGCGGATGAATTCCAACGGAGGCATAAACACCAGTATTGTCAGCGGCAAGCTGCACCGCCTGCCGGGAAGTTTCCAGATCAATGCCGATGGTAATGATGGTTGTGACATCTGCCTGAAAGGCCCTGTTTATAGCTTCCTGTATCTCTGTTTCCGAGCCCAGCATTTCAAGATGACAATGGGTGTCAACCAGGTTGACGCCTTTTTTCAGGGAGGGCAGGGGGATGACTTTCTTTTTTGACACGTTGATTCGCTTTGGTTAAGTTCAGTGAAAGTCTTTCAAATTTTAAACACAAACTCATCTAACAAATTATTGAAATTCCTGCAACAAACGGGTATGGAATGGAATAAAATGCCGAACAAGTCGTTTCTAACCAAGGAGATCATTTTTCTATGACGCATCCTGTGCTTGAGGCCATATACGAAAGAAGAAGTATCAGAGAGTTTACCGACGCAGAGGTTTCCCCAGCCTATCTCAGAGAGATAATCAAAGCCGGCATTTGGGCTCCGTCCGGGCTGAACAACCAGCCATGGCGTTTTGTCATTATCACTGACCAGACGAAAAAACAGCAGCTCAGTGAAACAACCCATTACGATCATATCGTCCTTGGCGCAAAAGCCCTGATAGCAGTCTATCTTGATACGGATGCCATGTATGATGAGGTAAAAGACCACCAGTCCGCCGGTTCTTGCATTGAAAATATGCTGCTTGCCGTTCATGCCCTTGGCCTGGGAGCTGTATGGCTCGGTCAGATACTCAAGAAAAAAGACCAGGTAAACTCCATTCTGGAGTTGGAGGCAAAATATGATCTCATGGCGGTTCTCGCCATTGGACACCCGGTACACCGGAACCAGAAATCCAGTCGTAAGGAAATTGATGAATTTCTTTTAAAAACCATCTAAAGGAGAAAACTGATGAATAGCAAAAACAAACAACCCATGATCCCCTCTTTTGTTCTGGCAATACTTCTTCTTGCTTTTGTTTCAACAGGCTGCACCATGCTTGGCCTGGGTGGCGGCGGGGAAGAGCAGATGGCACCCCTTCCTGCAAGCCAACCCTATTATCCCAAGGATTTTAAGGCCATTATGGTCCCGGATGGACTGACCATGAATCGTGACAACACCATGTTTGTTAAAACAAGCTCGTTTAACGGCGGCATCCTGAATTTTCAGGGAAGGCTTGAAGTGAATTCTCTGACAGAGTTTTTTGAAAATTCCATGCCTAAAAACGGCTGGCAGCTTTCCGGTTCGGTCAAGGCCCAGAAAAATCTGCTTATTTTTACCAAGCCTGACAAGACCTGTATGATCACCATCGCAGAAAGCCAGTTCAAGTATAAAACAGATGTGAATATTTATTTCTCGGAAAACGTTCCCACTTCGTTCACGCCGCTTCAGTAATCCGGCACAGATATTTTCAGGCTTCTGCAAAGAAGTTAAATACCACGAAGGCCACGAAGCACACGAAGAAAGAATTTTTTCTTTTTACTTCGTGAGCTTCGTGGCCTTCGTGGTAGACATTCTTTTGTCTAGTCCTTATGACTTTTCTCTCTCACCCGAACATCAACTGTAAATATAAAATATGCCATTATTAGATAAGAAAAAAATTCTCTGTGGAGTCACCGGCTCCATTGCCGCTTACAAGGTCTGTGACTGGGTTCGTTCCCTGAAGCGTGACGGGGCCGATGTTACTGTCGTCATGACCGAAGCAGGTTCCCGCTTTGTCTCACCGCTTACCTTTGCCGCACTGACCGGCAACAAGGTGTACGGGGGGATGTTCGATCCGGAAGATGCGGAAACAATTCCCCATATCAGCCTGGCCCGTTCCCATGATCTCATCCTTATTGCCCCTGCAACGGCCCAGACCATTGCCCGGCTGGCCCATGGTCTGGCAGACGATCTTCTCTCTGCCGTTGTTCTTGCCGGCGAGGCAAAGGTGGTTGTCTGTCCTGCAATGAACAGCAAAATGTATCTGCATGCGGCAACCCAGGAGAATCTTGCCAAACTCAGAAAGTATGGGTATCTGGTTATCGACCCGGAGCATGGCTCCATGGCCTGCGGAGAGGAGGGACCTGGTCGTTTGCCGGAATGGGATCAGGTGAGAAACAGTGTTCTCGGTGCTTTGTCTTCCGGTGAACTGGCCGGAAAAACCGTGCTTGTTACTGCCGGTCCCACTGAAGAGCCCCTTGACCCGGTGCGTTTCATCGGCAATCGCTCTTCCGGTAAGATGGGATACGCCCTGGCTGCCAGGGCCGTCCAGCTTGGCGCCAATGTTATTCTGGTGAGCGGCCCGTCAGTTTTGACACCGCCCCACGGGGTTGCGTACGTCAAGGTGAGGACAGCCTCGGAAATGTATAGTGAAGTGATGGCACGCTTTGATGTGGCCGACATTATTGTCAAGGCTGCGGCGGTTTCGGATTTCAGGCCGGTTGAGGTTGCCCGGCAGAAAGTGAAAAAAACAGAGGCAGGGCTGACTATTTCTCTTATGCAGAACCGGGATATCCTGCATAAACTGGGTGAAATAAAGGACGACCGGCCAAAACCGCCTCTGCTTATCGGTTTTGCCGCTGAAAGCGAAAATATTCTGGAAAACGGTCGCCAAAAGCTGCAGAAGAAAAATCTCGATTATATCGTCATCAACGATATCAGTGCTGATGACAGCGGTTTTGCTGTTGACAGCAACAGGGTAACCATTCTCGATCGCCATGGCAGGCAGACGGATTTACCTCTGTTGTTAAAAGAGGAAACAGCCCTTCGAATCTGGCAGGAGGTTCTCGGGAGTGAATCTGTTCCGTCAGGCAAGATAGGTCAGGATGAGGGCGCCGATAATGAGCAGTAACGGGCCATTGGTAAAATAGATAAAGTAAATCATGGAATAGCGGTTGCCCATGATCTGTCTTAACTGCCTTTTATCAATGAGACCCGGCACCCAGAAAATCATGGACACAATTGTGCCGATTACCACAAAAACAATACCTATAATTTTTACAATCATCTCTTCGTCGTTTCTTCGTAAATATTTATCCAAAAGTGTAAGAATATTTGTAACTGCTAAGGCACAAAGGCACAAAGGCAGAAGGCACAGAGTTTTTCGATTTAATACCTTCTTATGGAGTTTAGGGTTTCAAGATATGAACAATCTTCTTAAAGGTGCGCGGTGCGCACCCTACATAAAATCAGTGTATTGGCACCTGTAGGGTGCCGCACCGCGCACCAGCAATGATGAAACTCTAAACCCCAGACCTGCTTTATAAACCAGGAAATTCTTGTACTCTTGCTTGCATAACTAACTGTAGATTTCATAATAATTGTCTAATCGTTAAGCTCCTTCACTCTGTGCCTTTGTCACTCTGTGCCTTTGTGCCTTCTAGTTAAAAAGTCAAATTCTCCGTAGCGTAACTATTCTTTTTTGCGGGGCTCCATCACATATTCCTTTTCATCTTCAACCAGGCCGGGGATCAGGTCCAGGGGGAAGGTGATCGTGTCAAAAACAAAGTCAATGGCAGCCTTGCCGATTGCGCCGGCGGACAGAACGCTGATTTCCGGCTCCTTCAAATTCCCCGTCACCTTCACCGGGTAGGTGATGATGTGGCGTTTTTTGCCGCCGACAATCCTGCCGATCAGCGGGACAATATTCATTATTTTATCAATGCTTTTAAATGGCACAATAAAAAAAGTCAAATCCGCATTCATGTCGTGCAGGTTGATGCTGCCCTGGGCGATAATATCCATTCCTTCCCCTTCCATGACCGCCTTGTCGAGAATGAGCAGATTGTTATCTACGTGGCCGTAAATTTCCATCATCTTATAACGAAAGCCGCTGGAAAATAACCCCTGATAGAGATCGGTAAAGTTGATGAGTTTGAAAATTTTGGACAGTACGCTCATCTTCATCAAGATACCGTCTCTTGCCTGCAGGTTAAAGTCTCCGGCCGATAAGATGCCGTTCTCGTCAGTTAAAGAGGCGTCAATGAAAAAACGACCGGAAAGCAGGACGTCCTTAACCCCGACACAGGGAAGAAATTCTTCAAAATAGGGGGTGTTTGCCTCCGGGACCTGCAGGGTAAAATGTTTATTGCTCTGATCCTGTTTCCAGTTCCTGGTTCCGTTGATGGTCAGCCCGCAGAATGACGAATTGTCGAGAAAAAGGGTTGTCATCTCAGGGTTGGAAAAATCTATACTGCCTTTTAGTCCGGTAAGCCTGTAGCTATCCTCTTTTCCTTCTTTAATGGTCTCGGCAAAGAGAAATTCGTCTGCCTCGATACTTATTTGTCCGGACACATTTTTGTTGAGCGTGTTTGTTTCATCTTGACCGAGCCCGGTGATTTTATTGAGAAAGACCGACAGATCGTTAATAAAATGGGTCAGCGTATTCTGCGATAAACTTTCTGAGTAAAGAGAAAGGTCGGTATCAACGGTCGTTGGGGTAAAGGTCATTTCTCCCCGACCGTGTACGGTTTCTTTTTCAAAAAGCAGGTTGGCATCATAAACGGTCAGTTTGTCGCCACTTCCCTGCATGGACAGGTCGGACACGGTAAATTGTCGTAAAAAATTCCCCCATACCCACTGCAGGTCATGGGCGACCGCCTGGCCGTTGAAAAGCAAACCGTTTTTGCCGGAAACGGGCAAGGTTATGGTGAAATAACCCTCAACCTCTCCGTTTAGTATCAACGGGTTATTGAAAATTGCGGCAACAGTTTTGTGTTTCAAGGTGCCCTGGAACTTTATTTCCGGTGAAGTAAAACGGGAATCGCCGGTTATGGTTACCTGGGCACTATCATTGTCACTGAAAAAATGGAGGGCTGTTTGCAGATGTTTTTCTTTTTCCATTTTTACATCAATGATCACTTCAACCGGCATGCCGGACAGTGATTTGTTTTTCAGCGAGCCGAAGATGTCAAGAGTGTCTGGGGAAAAGGAGATTTGCAATTGTTTCAGATGATTATGGATTTTTGGGGAAAAAGCCACTGGGATCCAGTTTTTACCCATGAGCCAGTTGCTCTGGGCAGGAGAGAGTTTGCCATCGAGCAGTAGACTGCCTTGCCATGCTGAAAAGCAGCTGTGGCTGAGTGTGCTGGAAATATCAAGGGGGCTGCCGAAAAATTGCACATTCCCTTCTGACAGCAGTATCTGTTTGTCTGAGAAGGTAAGATTCCCCTCCGTGACAAGAACAGGTTCAGGCAGATGGGGGGTGGAAAGTGAAACCTGCTGCAGCCGTCCATCAAGACTGTACTGCCACAGGGCAGGATGAAGAAACGGCCCGCCTGCCGATCCATTGTCTACAATGATAGCGCCTTCAATGGATGCAATATTTTCATCAAGGATCTCTTTGATGAGACGATAACGCTGTAATTCGGAAAAAAAAGTTTTCCCATCCAGGCGTGCCTGTATATTCGTAACTTCCAATGGAAAAGTGTCGTCAGCCCACGAGGCATTGCCCGATAGCCCGGATACTTCATGGGGGCCGATAGCGGCTGCCACATCCTGCCACGACACCATATCGCCGTGCACATGCAGGCTGCCCTTCTGGAAGGAGAGCGGCCAGCTCAGCCTTTCATAATGAACTTCAGAACCGCCCATGTCCGGCACCCTGACATCCACGGTAAAATCCCTGAGATCGTCGCCAATGGTCAGATGCCCTTTTTTGCGACCTGTGGCTGAAAATTTAAGCACCTCGTTTCTGAAATGTTCTTCATCGATGAGATAATGAAGCGTTCGGGGCAGCTTGGCAAGGTCGGCGTCAATATCGAGGTCAAGCTTAAACAGCCAGTTATTGTCGGAAAGTCCCAGTGAAAAAGAACCGTTTGACCCCAGGTGGCTGTCAAGCCGGCTTGTCAGGTCATGACCGTGGATGGAACCGTCCTTGATAATAATGGGGCCGGATGACTCGGAAAGATCAAGTTCCACCCCGGGTACATGAATGTCCGCCTTGGCGACATCCACATTAATGGTCATTTCCGAGATGTTTTTAAAGCCATCCAGGGGAGCATTAAAGTGGTAATGGGCGGATTTTGCCTGGCCTCCGCGTACCACATTACAGACGGTGCGTGTAACTCCGTTGTCGCCTAATAGTGTGAGAAGATGAGAGCGTACAGCGCTTAAATTGATATTTTCAGCTCTCAGATCAAGAAGGTACAGCGGCAGGGTGGAGTCGCCGTCAAAGTAACGATGGACCTGTCCTGTGAAAGATGCCTGCGGTTCGGCAAGGTGCAGTTCATGAATTTTCAGTCCGTACTCGTCTCCTTTTTTTTCTAAGAAAAGGTTGGCGTGCTTAAAGAGCAACGGCGCATTTTTTTCCAGGCGTTTTATGGAAAAATCCGGAACGTCCCCATTGAAAAGTGCCTGGAAATTCCGGGTTCCCTGGCCGATTATTTCGCAGCTGAAATCCACTTCAGAGGCCAGGACGGTAAAGGATTGTGAGTTTGATTGCAGCAGGCGTTCAATTTGGAATTTTTCAGATTTTACGTTGCCGGAATAGACGGACGTACTAGGAAAATAGGTGCCGGCAAAAGAAAGATGCTCGGCAAAAGAGCTGTTTGTTTTTAGAACAATGTCGGTATTGTCCGAATATTTTCGGACTTTTACGCTCAATTGTGAAAGGGTGAAATTGTTTACATGGATGTGATCACGCTTAAAGGCGGCGATATTCACTTTGCCATTTTCAATGGTGATATTTGGCAAGGCAAGTGGTGCGGCCCCAGTTGAGGGAGAGGAAAAGAACGAGGATTTAACTTTCACGTCCGGATTGCGCAGATAGAGTCTGCCCGGCACTACCCTGCCAAAGAGAAGATTTGACCAGTTGGGGTATATTCTTGTCTTGGGTAGTGTAACTTCATAATCGTTATGGATGATCCTGCTGTCAAAAATGGTCAGGTGGGGCAGGGGAGCCCAGCGCCAGTGCATGGAGCCAATGGATACATCGGCTCCAATAGCCGCGCTGAACCTGTCAACAAGACTTGTCTGGATCTTCCCGACAGATATGAGTTGGGGCGCAAGTAAAACAAGCAGCCCAATTGTCAGCAGAATAAGGGAAGAGATTGTTATTTTACGACGCATGCCAAATGTCTACTCAATGCTTTGCAGCATCTCGTCAATAATGGTAAGACCGCCCTGCCAGAAATCAGCATCATTTAAGTCAACTCCAAAAGGCTGGAGCAGTTCGTAGGGTGACAGGCTGCCACCCTGACTGAGAAGATGCAGGTATTTAGGGATAAAGTCTTTGCCCTCGGTTTTATAAAGATTGTAAAGGGCCAGCACCAGCAATTCGCCAAAGGCGTAGGAATAGACATAACCGGGCGAGTGGAGGAAATGGGGAATGTAGGACCACCAGATGCGGTAATTGTCGCTCATTTCAACGGAATCGGCAAACATTTCCTGCTGGGTGCCTATCCACAGATCAGATAATTTTTCTTCGGAAAGTTCGCCTTCATCCCGCCGGGCATTGTGTATGAGGTTTTCAAACCTGTTCATGGATATCTGACGGAATACAGTGGCAAAGATGGATTCGAGCTTCTGGCAGGTGAAGGCCTTGCGCTGGGCCGGATCGGTGAGCGAGTTGAGCTGATCGTGGAAGATAAGCAGCTCGGCAAAAACCGATGCCGTCTCTGCCAGCACCAGGGGAGTGTCGCTGTTGTAGTATCCTCGCTGCGCTGCCAGGTACTGGTGTACGCCGTGCCCCAGTTCGTGGGCAACGGTGGATACGTCCCGAATGTTGCCCGTGTAATTGACCATGACATACGGATGCACCTCCGGCACGCATGGATGGGCAAAGGCGCCGCCGCGCTTGCCTTCTGCGATGGGGGCATGTATCCAGTGCCGGTCAAAGAAGAAGGAGGCAATTTCCGCCATCTTCGGAGAAAAATTGCGAAAACCCTTCAGCACGATTTCCCGGCATTGCTCCCAGCTCACCAGGTCGCCGGGCAGGTTGGGCAGCGGGGCATAACGGTCAAAATCTGCAAGCTTATCAAGACCGAGCAGCTCTTTTTTAACCCGGTAATAGCGCTGCACGATGTCGTAACGGGAGGTCGCCGCCTCAACCAGCACATCCACCGTCTTGTCATCCAGTTCGTTGGACAGATTCATGGAGTTGACCCAGGAGGGATAGCTGCGCAGTCGGTCGCCGATCATCTTGTCGGCCAGCAATGTGTTAAAGATATGGGTAAGGATATGGAGCTGGCTCTGCAGTCCTTCGGTGAGGTCGTCGGCCGCCTGTTTGCGAACCGCACGGTTAGGGTTGTACAGATCGGAAAGCACCTCTTCCTCGGTTCGTTTTGTTTTGCCGAACTGCAGATGGCCCAGTACTTTTTCAAAGAGATTGGTCCAGCTTGAAGATCCCACCGGTGAAATTTCAATGAGCAGGGTTTCTTCCGCCTGGGAGAGCATGTGATCGGCGTAGCGCCTGATGTTTTCCATGTAATGGCGGTGATGGGCCATATCTTCAGCTTCAAGGAGGGATTCGGCGGTTTCTTTTTCCATCTTACTCCATTCAAGGTCAAAAAAGACGGCTTCCCGGGCAATGAGGCTGGACGTCTCCTTGATCTGCTGGAGAAATGCCCCGGCCTCGGCATTTTTGATCTGGGTGGTAAAGTTGAGAAAGGCAAAGGTGGCAATCCTGCCGATAAAGGAGCTGATCCTCTCCATTCTGCGGACAAGGCGAGCCAGTTCGGAGGGTTCCAGGGTGTGCAGAGAGCCGGCAAAGATTTCTCTGATAAGGATAGCCTCCTCCCGGCAGTACTCAATGTTTTCCTTGATAAGCGGATCTTCCAGGGACTCATACAGATCATTGAGATTCCATAATACATCGGTGGTGCCAAGCTGTTTATTTAAATCGTCGGACATGATGACTCCTTTCTGTCATTTCGAAATAACACTGTTTGGGGGCTTTTTGAATAATTGGAAGATGAGTTAAAAAAAATACATTACCGCAACTGGTTAAAGAGGCAAAGAATTTTTTAAAGTACAGAGGATCCTTTTGAAATTGGCTTGCAGGCATTTGTAAAGAACGATACAGTAGGTCGGTTTATTTTTCATCAACCTTCAACCTTTAGCCTTATTATTTTATCCATGTCCGCAATTGCCTACTACGATGAATCAAAGATAAAAACCCTCAGCTCCCTTGAGCATATCAGGTTGCGTCCCGGTATGTATATCGGCCGCCTGGGAAACGGTTCCCATCCTGATGATGGTATATATATCCTCATAAAAGAGGTTGTTGATAATGCCGTTGACGAATTTATCATGGGCGCCGGTAAAAGGGTGGACATTTCCATAGATGAAGGCGGAGGGGTAAAGGTTCGTGATTACGGCAGGGGCATCCCGCTTGGCAAACTGGTTGAATGCGTTTCCGTGATTAATACCGGGGCAAAATACAACACCGATGTATTCCAGTTTTCCGTCGGTCTGAACGGGGTTGGAACCAAGGCGGTCAATTCCCTTTCCGAAAAATTTACCGTCAACTCATTTAGGGACGGTCATTTTGCCCGGGCTGTTTTTGCCCGGGGCGTTCTGCAGCACAGTGAGACTGGGGAAACAACCGAGAAAAACGGTACCCTTGTTGAGTTTTTCCCGGACAGCAGCCATTTTGAGGAGTTTTCCTTTAACGCCGAATTTGTCAAAAAAAGGCTGTGGCGCTACGCCTATCTCAACGCCGGGTTGAAGCTTTATCTTGATGGCGAGTGTTTTTATTCCTCCCAGGGACTGCTTGATCTGCTTGATAATGAGATTGAGGAAGGCCGTCTCTATGAACCGCTTTACTTTAAAGACGATACCCTGGAGTTTGCCTTTTGCCACACCGAGGGCTACGGTGAGAATTATTTTTCCTTTGTTAACGGCACCTATACCAACGATGGCGGCACCCATCTTTCCGCCTTTCGCGAGGGCATCCTCAAGGGGGCCAACGAGTTTACAGGCAAGAAATTTCTCGGCAATGATGTGCGGGAAGGGATTGTCGGCACGGTTTCCGTTAAGATAAAAGACCCGATATTTGAGTCCCAGACCAAAAACAAGCTGGGTAACACCGAAATACGGGCAGACATTGTCAACCGGGTCAAGGATTTTGTCTGTGATTATCTGTATAAGGAAAAAGAGATTGCTGAGGTTTTTGTCAACAAAATCCAGCTGAATGAAAAAATCCGTAAAGAGCTGCAGCATGTCCGCAAGGAGGCAAAGGCCAAGGCCAAGAAGGTGGCAATCAGGGTGCCCCAGTTAAAGGATTGCAAATACCATCCGGCCAAAGGCAATCCCTCCAGTGAGGGACGGGAAAACATGCTTTTCATCACCGAGGGACAATCCGCCTCCGGTTCCATTGTCAGCTCCCGCGACCCAATGACCCAGGCGGTCTTTTCCCTCAAGGGTAAGCCGATGAACGTCTATGGACAGGCCTTGGCCCTGCTGTATAAAAATGACGAGATGTATAATATGATGCGGGCCCTTAATATTGAAGAATCAGTCAGCGGTCTGCGCTATGACAAGGTTATCCTGGCAACTGATGCCGATGTGGATGGACTGCATATCCGCAACCTGCTTCTAACCTTTTTTCTGACCTATTTTGAAAATCTGGTCAAAAGAGGGCACGTTTACATTCTGGAGACTCCTATTTTCAGGGTACGAAATAAAAAGGAAACCCTGTACTGTTATTCGGACAAGGAAAAGACCGAGGCGGAAAAAATATTAAAAGGCAAAGGTCGGGCAATGAAACAGATTGAGATTACCCGCTTTAAAGGACTGGGTGAAATTTCGCCGACCGAATTTAAACAGTTTATCGACAAAAATATGCGCCTGCAGCAGGTGAACATCGACAGATTAAGCGATGTGCCAAAGCTACTTTCCTTTTACATGGGCAAGAACACCCCGGTACGCAAAGAATATATCATGAACAACCTTGTTTGATTTCGGATGTCGGATTGTGGAGTGCGGATTTTTTCTCTGCAGGCACAATCCCGCATGATTTGTAAATCCGAAATCCGAAATTCGAAATCCCCAACCTGAAATCATATGAATACTTTGACGGAATACGGTTCACTTCATCAGCTCTTTGATGACAATTTTATGGATTATACCACCTATGTCATCAAGGAAAGGGCTATCCCCGATAGCACCGATGGCCTTAAGCCGGTACAGCGCCGCATCATGCAGACCCTGTTTAATATGGATGACGGCCGGTTTAACAAGGTTGCCAATGTAGTGGGGGAGACCATGAAACTCCACCCCCACGGCGATCAGTCCATCTTTGCCGCTCTGGTCAATCTGGCGAACAAGGGTTTTCTTATCGATCGCCAGGGGAATTTTGGCAACATTTACACCGGGGACGGCGCCTCTGCCGCCCGTTATATTGAGTGCCGCCTGACGCCCCTGGCCAGGGAAACCCTGTTCAATAAAGATTTGACCAAATATATTGATTCCTATGACGGCCGCATGCAGGAACCGGTGGTGCTGCCCGCCAAGCTTCCCATGCTCCTCATGCAGGGTGCTGACGGTATCGCTGTTGGGATGGCGACCAAAATCATGCCCCATAATTTTATTGAACTGCTCCAGGCCCAGAAGAAAATTTTGTGTGATGAACCTTTTGAATTGTATCCTGACTTTTCCAAGGGCGGCAGGATGGACGCCGGCGGCTATAACGACGGTAATGGCAAGATTAAATGCCGGGCCAGGATCGAGGAAATCAACGAAAAAACCATTCATATCAAGGAAATTCCCTACACGACAACCACTCAGTCGCTGATGGATTCTATTGAGCGGGCGGCAAAAACCGGTAAGATCAGGATTGTTTCCATTAATGATTACACCGCTGAAAGTGTCGAAATCGAGATCAAGCTCGCTCGCGGAGTCTATGCCCAGGAGACCATCAGGGCGTTGTACGCTTTCTCAGACTGCGAGGTGGCAATCAGTCCAAACCTGACCGTTATTCAGGATGGCAGACCCTGCAATATCTCCGTGTCGGATGTGCTGCGTCAAAACACGGCCAAACTCAAAGATGATCTTGAAAAAGAGCTACTGATTGAATTAGATAGGTTGGGTGAAAAACTGCATGCCCATCTTCTTGAGCAGATATTTATCGAAGAGCGTCTTTATAAAGAAATAGAAGAATGTAAAAGTTACAAACTGGTGAAAGATACGGTTGCCGCCTCTCTTGTGCCGTTTCGGGATCGCCTGCTGCGCGATGTGACAAAAGAGGATATTGAGCGACTGCTTGAGATACGCATCCGTCGAATTTCGCGCTATGATATTGATAAAAAGCTTAAAGATATCAAAGAAATACAGAAAAGAACCCGCAAGGTTGAAAAGGAGCTCAAGGATATGGTGGGCTTTACCCTGCGCTATCTTGATTCTTTGCTGGTTAAATACGGGGATCTTTATCCACGCCGCACGGAAATCTCAACCTTTTCTGAAGTGGAGGTGCGCAAAGTCGCCCTGTCGAATCTTACCGTGGGCTATAACCAGGCGAGCGGCTTTCTTGGTCACCATGTGAAAACAGACTGTGATATTTCTTTTGCCTGCTCGGAATATGACCGGCTGCTGCTCATCTATAAAAATGGCGTGTACAAGGTTATCAATGTGTCTGACAAGGTCTTTGTCGACTCTGATCTTTTCTGGGTGGGGATTGTTAGTGAGAAGCTTATTTTCAACGTGGTCTATCGGGATGGGGAGGAGAGTTTAAGTTATATCAAACGCTTTAAATGTCCCAAGTTTATTTTGGAAAAGGAGTATTATCTTTTTCGTGAAAACATAAAATCCTTTATCCAGTTTCTTTCCCTTGGTGATGAAGGCCGGATGCGCATTTATTTCAAGCCGTCAAAGAGGGCAAAACGAAATTACGATGATTTTGATTTTGTCGATTTCCTTATTAAAGGGGCTGCCGCCAAGGGAAAACGTGTGTCATCAAGGATGGTGCGTCGGGTGGCCGAATTGACCGATAAAAAGACAGAAGAGGAAGGGCCAAAGCCGTTGAAGTTGTTTTAGGTTAGGTTGAAGGCTGTAAACCAGGCACAGAGGCACAGAGGCACAGAGGCACAGAGCGAAAATATGACAATGTTTCAATAATTACACATGGTTATTGAACTTAACTATGTGCCTGCTCGGTAGTTGTTGTTAAACTCTTTGTGCCTTTGTGCCTTTGTGCCTTTGTGCCTTTGTGCCTATTTTTCCTCATAAACCTTAATCATCACCATGTCTGTTTTCGGCACATCACGATAAGATCCGGAACGGCCGGTGGGGGTTGCGATGATTTTATCCACCACATCCATTCCTTCAATCACCTTGCCATAAACCGCATAGCCGAATCCGGTGGATGTCTTTGACCGGTGGTCGAGGCTTTTGTTGTCAACCACATTGATGAAAAACTGGCTGGTGGCGCTGTAAATATCCTGGGTACGGGCCATGGAGAGCGTACCTCGCAGGTTTTTCAGGCCGTTATCCGCCTCGTTGACAATGGGAGGATGGTTCGCCTTTTTCTTCATGCCCGGCTCAAAACCGCCGCCTTGAATAACAAAGCCCGGAATAACCCGGTGGAAGATAAGTCCGTCATAAAACCCCTCATTGACATAACGGCGGATATTGGCGCAGGTTATGGGAGCTTTGTCGTCAAAAAGATCGATTTTGATGGTGCCAAGGGTGGTCTCCATGATAATATTTCCTTTATCTGCAGGTGTATCTTCCGCATAGGCAAAAAAAGGCTGGCATAAAAATAGAAAAAAAACAAGCAGTCGGTAAATCATATCTTCCCTCCAGGAGATTAAGTTGATAAATTAGTTGTTGATTTGTCGTTTATTAACCGGTTCATTCTTTTTTGACAATGTTTCGTTTGGTGGTGCCGAGATGGAAAACATAAATAAAAGCGTTAAATCAGTATCTTTTGCGGTAAAACTCATCCTTTTTCTCGCCTTGATTTTTTCTCCATTTTCTTTGTATGCCCAGGCTGAAAGCAGTGATGGACCGGGGGTGACGGTTTTCATCTACCACCGTTTCGGTGAAGACCGCTATCCCACAACCAATGTTGATGCCGAGGTTTTCCGGGAGCAGCTTGCCTATCTGTTGATGAATAACTACCAGGTCATATCGCTTCAGGATCTTGTCAGCTCCTTGAAAAATGATTCGCCTCTGCCTGACAAGGCCGCTGTCATCACAATCGATGACGGCTACCGAAGCACTTATGAGGTGGCCTGGCCCATTCTGCAGTCCTTTGGTTATCCGTTCACCGTCTTTTTGTATGTGCAAGGGATTGACAAGGGGTATAACGATTATATGACCTGGGAGCAGATACGTGAGATGCAGGCGGCTGGTGTTGATTTTCAGAACCACACCTATTCCCATCATCATCTTGGTGACTGGCCCCAGGGGATGGACGAGGCGGGCTACCGGGCCTGGATTCGGCAAGATATACGCAAAGGTGACAGCATCATTACTGATAAACTGGGCGTACAATCAACAATCCTGGCCACGCCCTATGGTGAGTACAATTCCATTGTCCAGCAGGAGGCCAAAGCCCTTGGATATGAAGCAATCTGTAGCCAGGATTCCGGTTCCATAAGCCTGCAGACCGATCTTTCTTCCATTCCCCGTGAGCCCATTCTCGGCAATGAATGGGCCACTCTGGCCCATTTTGAAAAGGTGATCAACCAGATAGATATGCCGATCACCGTCATGGATCCGGCCCCGGAACCATTGATGAGCGACAGGGTGGACAGATTCGGTGCCGGTCTGCTCTTTGCTGATCGTTATCGTAAAGGCACCCTTGGTGTCTACGTCAGTGGCCTTGGCTGGCATCCGGCAAAAACAGACGGTAATTTCATTTATTTTGACAACGATAAACCCCTGCAGCGTCATATCAACCGGGTAACGGTCAGCGGCAGGGACAAGGAATCAGGCCGCCTGGCCCGGCGTACCTGGATGGTTATTCGGCCTTCTAAGTAACAAAAAACCAAAAAGCAAAAATCAAAAGGCAAAAATGAGGTATCTTCAATTACATCCTAATTTTTGCTTTTTGCCTTTTGCATTATCATTTTTGATTTCAGGCCGTTTTAAAGTTATTTTTAAAATAGAGGACGGCCCTTAAGTGTGTCGCTGAATAGTTCGACTGTTATCTACTTTCCAAACCCGCAAACAGGATACTGACACTTCTTGCAGTTGCGGCATAACCCTCCGTGTCCAAGGCGGGCCAGATCCTCTCTGGTAATTGTTTCGCCGCAGAGAACGCGGGGCAGGATCAAGTCAAAAACCGTGATGCGGTGAAACATGCCGCAGGCGGGCAGGCCCAGTACCGGTACTTCGCCGATCTTTCCATACAAAAACATGGCTCCCGGCAGTACCGGAGTGCCGTAGACAATGTCCGTGGCCCCGGCTGCCCTAATGCCCGCCCTTGTCACGTCATCCGGATCAACGGACATGCCGCCGCTGGTGACGATGAGATCCGCCCCCGCCTCAAGACACGAGGTAATTTCAGCGGCAATTAGTTCGACATCGTCAGGTGCGAAACAGACCTTTGTCACTGATGAGCCCAGTTTTATCAGTTTGTCTCGCAGAACCGGCTCAAACTTGTCCGTGATACGTCCGTGGAAAACCTCGTTGCCGGTTATGACCAGTCCGGCCCTGGCCTTACGCAGTGTATGTACCTGCAGGATGCCGCCTGCAGCATCGGCAATGCCAACCGCTTCATCCACGGTCTGCCTCATACTGGTAAGCGGTATGAGTCGGGTGGCCCCAACATGCTCCCCTTTTTTCACCGGGGTATTGTCATGCAGGGTGGCGCACATCACCTCGCCCAGCATGTTGAAGTCAAAAAGGGCCTGAATGTTTATTTTCAGCAGGCCGTCATATTCGGCCAGCAGGGCCAGTTTGCCTTCGGCCGGCCTGCCGGACCACACCACGCCGCTGCCTGCCAGGGCATCGGCCATGAGGCGGGCCGCCTCGTTCTCATGGATTTCATCATCATTTAAGGTAAGGATGTAGATATGTTCCTTGCCCAACCTTTTCAGATGCTCCACATCTTCGGTCCTGATAATATGGCCCTTGCGGAAGGCAGGTCCCTTAAAGGAATCGTCGGGCGATGTTCTGATTTCGGTAATATCGTGGGGCAGAACCATACCCACGGCTTGTTCAACAGGGATTGTTTTAGGAGACATATGTTTTTTTTAGCCACGAAATCCACGAAAAACACGAAAAAAAATTAATTAACACTAATTATTAGGTATTACCTGCAAAGTAATGCCGATTTTCTCTGTCATTCAGAATCTCGTAAACTCCGAATGAATTTAATTATTTAAACAATTTTTTTTCGTGTTTTTTCGTGGGGTTCGTGGCAAAGAAATGAATAAGTGAGATTTTGACGATCTAAAGAGTCTCATAATACCTGCCATGGGCGCAACTCCGGCACATGGTTTTTCCTGCCTGCTCGATTTCCCGGCAATCCTGCACCCAGTCGCCGCAGTCGCCACACTGCACCCGCCTTTTCGGGCGGCCGGGCATGTCGCAGTCGGGAATGGAAACACGCACCTCTTCGATTTTGAACAGCTCCTCCTCCGGCATGACCCGGTAGGCTTCAAGCTGCTGTTTGTACTTTCCTTCGACCTGGGGCGAGTATTTCTTGGCAAGTTCCCTGGATTCCTCCCGGGCAGTGATGCGCACGGCCTTACCGGTGATCAGATTGACAAAGGTGGCGGCCATGATGCCGTAGTCCAGCCATTTGAGGGAACGTTTGCCCAGGGTGCAACCG
>DAOUUW010000001.1 GCA_030667965.1 Deltaproteobacteria bacterium | reverse complement strand
GGGGTTGATTTCTGTCAAAGAACAGTGGGTGAAAATACACTATCCGGCCTCGGCCCGATAACCTTAATGAAACGCTCCGTGCGGATCCGCATGCGGGGTGTTGTGGGGGCTGGGGGAGAAAAACCCCCGGCTACCCGATTATGCATTCTCCTCAATCTCATTTCGCTCTTTCGCTTAACGACCGTATAGAGATTGCGTGTTACTTTCTCTCTAAGGGATCGTGTCGAAATTCACGTAGAACTGCTTTGCACCCTCAGAGATTCGAAATTCTGCTTCCAATTCACTAGGAATGGGAACGAACAGTCGGTTTTTCAAGATCAATGTTGTTGTGGGCAGCATCATCCCGTTGGCCTGATTCTGTGACAATGATGTCCGTAGCTCGATGTCGTAGTACAGTGTTATGCTTCCAGATGGATGGTCAAAGATGTAAATAATTTTATGTCCGCCCCACATCACACGAGTAGTGTGGGGTGATTTGAAAAAGATTGATTCTCGTTTGAAGAGTTTGTCCGACAGGCCCAAGAAAAGGGTGAAGTTATTCAAGTTCTGGTATTGAGTTGTTGTAGTCAATATTTTGTACGGACACTCTGTGTCCTCTCGAATAATGGCCGGTCTTGGCTCTGTTTCGGGAGTGTTTTCCGTTGTAGTTATTGGAGAATCCACTACGTCCTGAATCACGGCTTCGACATTACCAACCTGTTCAACTCGTACATTTTGGCGTTGCGGTCTGCTGCTATTCCTTGCCTTGCGAATTGCCTCCCCGAGACTCATTTCACCTGAAAGGTAATCAGACAGAATTGGTTCCAACTCCCCGAAATCACTATCTTCATATCTGTACAGTTCTCGATTTCTCTTCAAGATCTGCCTCAATGCATCTGTTCCACCCTGTGTACTTGAAGGGACAAGTTGTTTGACGTGTGGATAAACATGACTGCGGACGAAATCTTTGACAAAAGCTGAAAACACATCGGGTGCTGTGTCATAGCACTCCAGTAAAGGACGAACAGGCGCACAATTTCGAGCGATACGAAGTCTGCCCTTTTGCTGGACCCCCTCGACAAGAAACTCTACGCCATGTGTTATACCAACGAACTGAACATAAAAGTCATTCAGGAAATAGTCATCGGCCAACGTTGTAGAGATTCGAATTGACAATGCAGCTTCAGCAATTGTGAGTTCCCGAGGAGAATACTCTCTTGTCACGGTTGCTTGGTCAGGGATGGCAGCAATTTGTAACGTGTTAGTCACAAACTGACTCTGAATTTGCCGTCTGGGGTTGGCTTGGCTGATAACGATCAGAGCTGATTCTGCGGTGCTAAACTGCTGAATCATTCCGGGATCTCGACCAGCGTAGTAATGTAACTGACGGCCTGCCGTGTGTTGCTTCACGTCCACCAAGCGAACTGATTCACGCTCAGGGTGAACCTCAACGGTCACATTTCCGGCCAAGTCGTAGCGGTTGTGTGAAGTTATGTATGACAGAAAGACGCCACTGCGGTCAGCAAAGTCTGTTTTAGCAATCTGTTCTGCGATTATTTTCTCGGTGGCAGCTACGATTTGCTGTACCTGCACAATGCTCTCTCGTCCAAGTGCTTCACGGCCAGCCGTTGGTGTAAGGAAAGAAAGGTTTGCAATTCCACCCAGTTGAAAATGCGTCGAAATTGGAATGTTCGCCAAGCCGAAAAAGTTTCGATACCCCATGATGTTCCCGGAACCCTGCGACAACAGCATTGAACCCGTCATGTCATTATTGCTGAGTCGCACATTGGTTACTTCCGCCCGAACAAGGCCTTGCGGGTTGACGCCGACACGAACACAGAAAGCGAAAGCACCAGTTTGTGTTTCATGAACTCCGAGGTCTAACAGTTGCTCCGTAGAAAAGGGGACAGATGTATTCAGAACTTGATTACTGATTAGTTCTTCATTCAAGAAAATCTGGACGGGAACGTAACGAATGTAGCCTTGCAGGTATTGTTTCGCTTGCTGCACGGTTAATGAAGCTTGCGGTTCAAGCGTTACGGTGACTTCCGTACCTTCTTCTCGTTCATCTTCGCTGCGGGTTAGAGTGATGCATTCTTCTGCTATCGAGAGAGTCTCACGTAAAGCAACGCTCGTCAGGGTTGCACTTGAGTCTTTAGATCTTGTGGTTAGTTCAAGTTTTGTGGCTATTCCAAAGTTCGCCATCGCACCAATGCCGAATGTCCCAATCACACCTGCCTTGGATGCGAGTTGTGTACGCTTCCCACTAGAACCGGCTTTCCAAAAGTTGTTCCGAAGAACTTCTTCAGTCATGCCGATTCCATTGTCCTTGACACCTAGCAATGATCCTTGAAACGAGATATCGACCCGACCAGTCATCAAGTCAGCATCATCTCTCGCACACCGCATCAGAACCGCATCGTATGCGTTCTGTACGTTCTCACGAAGCAGTGCCAGTGGTGAGTCGTAAATCTCTCTGGACAGGATCTCCAACACACGTTGTGTTTCAACTTCAAATTTTATTTGGTCGGTCATTCCCCCAGCCTCCCCAGAAGTTTTGTACGAATATATTCGACGGATGGATCTTGATGTTCTGCAACGGCTGGACGAGAGAGAATTACTCTCAAAGCATCGCGCTGTTCTTCTTCCCAGAGTGCATTGCAGACTGCAATGATTTCTTCCGGCGAGAAAGGTTCAGCGAAACAACGAATTATTCCTTCGTTGTTGTTGTAGCCGACGAAGGCTTGAAGAAGTAGTCTCTTTGCCATGTCATTAAGTGGGGCAAGAGGCTCAAGAATAGCCGCAGCTTCTTCATTTCTCTTCTCTCTCAAGAGTTTTTCTGCTTCGGGTAGGTCTTGCGATGCAATGGCTGATGGGTTAACGGGCCTTGGTTGTTGAAGTTCGAAACGCTGAAAGCTTTTCTGGTTGGGAAAAAAACCTTTTACCCAAATTGGGTTCAAAAAATCAGGATTGGCCATTTGGCGAGCATGCAATTCAACCTGCCATTCGTCCGTGTCCAGAACAACCCGGTTGTAGCCACGTGCTCCCCCTGGAGCTAAAGCACGTTCTCCTCCTGCCAATGTGCTGGCACTCAAGGCGTTAACTTTCCGGTCACCACCGAAGGCGAATTTTTCGTTGATTAATTCGGGCTTATGCTGGTGCCCATGAAAACCGAGGCTGTATCCGTGATTGACAAGTTGTTGAAGAAAGTCAGTGTCCATGTAATCGTCTTGGCGAGGGGCCCCCTTGGTACTGTGGTGCCACACTGCCAATCGCAGTCGTCCACGAAACTGCCGCTTTCGCAGTTCATCGCAAGCGTGAGAGAATGCACGAGGATGAATTGCACCTTGTCTGTTCCATGGATCGTTCAGAAAGCAGCTATTGAAGCCAACGACGGCTAAGCCCAATTCAGGGAAATCGAAGATGTCGAACTGTTGAGTTGGATCGCTAGGGTAGATTTTTGTGCCACCATAGAAGCGGACGTAGAAAGCGATAAACTCGGCAAGACGTTCTTCGTAGAGCGTGTCGTCTGTGATTTCATATAGTTTGAATTCGCCCCATGACCACCGAAACTTGCTTTGGCTCTCCATGATGAGGCCAGCGAGTTCGCATCTTTTTTTCTCATCGACTGTTGCGTAATCAATTTCCTTGAGTGCCGAAAACATCTTTGGAAAATTGATGTCGTGGTTGCCAGGTACAATGACAATCCTTTGACGGTTTCCGCCGAGCAACCTATCCGCTAAAGAACCGAGAAACTGTTCGGCCTGATCGTATTGCTCCCGAAGGACTTCGTCAGGTTTTTCAGCGTCTTTCCCCGTTCCTTGGATGATGTCACCGCTAACAATGATGATCTGAGGATGAGGTATTGGAGGATCTTCGGCGGCAGAGTTCTCAACATCTTGAATTAGCGAGTTGAGTAATGCCTCATTTGAGATTGGATTCTTAGGATCTCGATGAAGATCCGAAATATGCATAATACTGATCTTCATATGCTCACGTTCTACCGCCACAAACACATAGCGGCTGGTATGAATATTTTTTAATAGGCAATCCAAGGTACATAACAATCATACTGGAATTCTGATTTTGCATAACCATTGATTATCATGACCTTTTGCCATGATAAGTTGATATTGGCAGGTTTTTCTGGAAAATTTTTATTTCTCAATTGTAAGAAGACAACTTACTGCTTTTAGGTGTGCTTTGGCAAGATCAAGATGAGGGAGTTTTATAAATATGAAGATGTTTCCTGATTCTCTTTTAATGTTGCTGTGCAGTATACGTACTAAAAAATTAACAGGACTCAGATTAGGGAGAAAAGTAATTGGGGTCAGAGTAAAATTAAGCCGTGACCCCGATCAGAATTTAATTCTACTCTGACCCCAATTACTCCCTCCCCAATTACTCCAACCCCAATTACTCCCGACCCAATTACTCCCAATTACTCCCGATATTAACGACGGCGTGCGGCTCAACATCCGACCTTTCCTCTCTGTGCCGGATGTCGGCAAGAAAGGCGCTGGGGTGCTGCGTGACAAACCAAATGTCAAATGGGGTAAAGACAGGGGCCAAGATGTTGCCTCTGCACCCTGGTACCGTCTGGGTCTCGAATACGGTGGCAAGGAAGGTGACCGCATCAACGATCACCACCTGAGCCTGGCTGAGAAAAGAAAAGCAAACAACCTGTAACATTGTTATTGCACGGTAACACGAACAGAGTTACTGTGCAGAAAATGTGTTACAGGAGGGAATATGCGAATATTACTGAGCAATCTGAAACAATACATCCACGACACCCTGGCTGTCTCTATTACTCCAGACGAGTGGAGTGAAAGTAAACGCCTGCCGTTCTTTTTGCAGGATAACTATGTCTTCTATCGGGTGGATTTTTTGGGGCTTACTTGCCTGATGATGGCGGATACCCGAGACCAGGAAGAGTCTCCGGTTGTCATCCGCAAACACATGGATCAAGTTCGGGCCAAATGGGATGGTGAGATTATTTATGTCCGGGATAGGGTGACGGCCTATAACCGTAAGCGGCTTATTGAACATAACCTGCCGTTTATTGTTCCAGGCAACCAGTTATACCTGCCCATGCTGGCCATCGACTTACGTGAACACTTTCGCCATAAACGGCAAATCAGCGATTACTTCTATCCTTCCACCCAGGTCCTGGTTCTGCACTGGATATATAATAACCAGAACGCGACGGCATATACGCCGACCGAGCTGGCCAGAGTTCTTGGCTACTCCAAAATGACGATGACAAGGGCCTTCAGAGAGGTGGAGTCCATCCTGAAAGATGCTGAGTTAAATGAAGAGCAGGGCGTTCTTGATGTGTATAGCCTTAACAGTCGCGGGCTCTGGGAGAGAACCCGTCCGTTTATGCGTAGCCCTGTCAAAAAACGTATTTATGTCTCTGACTTCGACGTTGATCGTCATATTGGCCATCGGGCCGGGTTATCCGCCCTTGCCGATTATTCCATGCTGGCAAAACCCAAAAACATGGTGCTGGCTGTCAGTCAGGAGGAATGGAAGACCTTGCAGCAGAAGCACCAGTTCCAAGTTTTGGATAGTCTCGATCCCGAGGCAACGGAAATCGAAATCTGGAGTTATGCCCCCAGCTTGTTTGGGCATGACGGTGTGGTTGACCGTCTGTCACTCTACCTCTCCTCGCAGGACATGGATGACGAACGTGTAGAAGCTGCCCGTGAAAAGCTTCTGGAGGGAATGCCGTGATAGAAGGTCTGCAGTGTGCATTAGGGGACGTGCATTAGGGGACGTTGTTGTTTAGTGTGCAAAAAATATTGACATATAATTGACATATAAATGAGACTCCTGAATAAATGAATATTATGCGCCTGGCGGCCGGTTAGTTTGGCGTTCAGTATTTAAGATTGCCACATCGAATTTACTAATACTTCATGCATCTTCAAACTTAACATTCCTCCTGTTAGTCAACATATCTATATTGGATTTTCACAGGGTTGAAAGTCAAGACCTCTCCCTAAAATCTTGAGGGCTAGAGAAGCCAATGACTCAAGATTGGATGTCAATTTCTCGAAAGGAAACTCTACATGATCAACAAAGCTGAAGCCATAACCCTGGCCCATAAATATTATGCTCGGCAGTTTCTGCCAGCCAATCAGGTCACTGACACCTTCCCGACCGGCACCTGCTATTGGACGCTGAAAGGCGGCCAGGAGGACTACTGGTATGTCCCGGTGCCGGAAATGGCACAGAGGATCCCGCAGACAGGTGGAGAGGCGTCTTATTTCGCTGTATCGAAAAAGACTAGGAAAGTTTCGGTATTGGTGTTTGGGGGGGAGTAGGGTGATATTTTCGATTCTTTCGGTTAATGAGTCCCTTTGGTTTTTTTTAAAAATGATTTAGAGGGCGAAATAATCAGTTTGTTGTTGTAAAACAAGCTTAGTTGGAAAAAACTACTGGTTTTCCAAGAAACAAAATGGCTATTTTGGCTACTTATTAGCCGGAAAAACGATACTTCTTTGATGGCAGTATGCAAAGTGTGACGGTACTTATGACGGTATCTGTGAATTGGTACCCGTAAGATGTTGTGTTATTGCAGTAATATAATGGTACTATTCAATAGAGCTTACCACGATAGTAACGGGTTACACCTGAAAAGGTGTAACCCGTTTTTTTTGTCGTTTTGATTTCTGCTTTCTCTATAAGGTCCTCTGTTTTATGATACTGCTTTTGGGGTGACATTGTTTATGAAACTTTACTTTTTCTCTGGTGTTGGGTATAAATAAAAGCAAAAGATTCCGGGAGAATTTTTTTGTTCTTGCGGAGCGTGTGACAAGGTTGTAAAAAAATGTTTGATCTTTAATCGGGGATGGCCCTATAAGTTTTTCCTAATATTAAAGATAGCCTCTGACGGTACCTAAGAATTGGCCTTCTTTATAACCGCAGAGGCTTTTTTTATTCTGCACCAGGAGAGTATTCAATGTCGTCTTCTCAAAAAACGCATGACCCTGCCGTCGCCTTTAATAAACCGGTCACAGATGAAGCGATTTTAAAAGTCACCAAGGAAATCGTTGTCAAGTTTATTGAAGCGGGGCGTCTTTCCCCTGCAAATTTTGAAGAAACCTTTGTGCATGTGCATAAAACGGTAAATGATGCCGTACGTTCATGATGGCGGATAAAGAGGGGGCTGTACTTGATCCCTCTTTAAATATTTTCCCTGATTCTGTTCGGCATATTCACTTGATGGGCGTCTGTGGCACCGGTATGGCCGCCATGGCCGGCATGCTGAAAAAACAGGGTTTTCATGTCTCGGGTTCAGACAACCAGGTCTATCCGCCCATGAGTGATTTTCTTGCCAAAATGGGCATACCGATTCTGGAAGGATACTCGTCCGAAAATCTTGACCCCCGCCCCGATCTTGTTGTTGTCGGCAATGTTATAACCCGCAAAAACCCGGAAGCGATAACTCTTGCCGAACGCGGCATCCCCTATCTTTCATTTCCCCAGCTTCTGGGGGAAAAGTTTCTGGAAGGAAAAAAATCTCTGGTTGTTGCCGGTACGCACGGTAAAACCACCACGTCTTCCATACTTGCCACCATGCTGCACGGTGCCGGGTATGATCCCGGTTTTATGATCGGCGGTATTGTGCAGGCCTTTGGCAGAAATTTCAGGGTGGGAAAGGGGCCCCATTTTGTAGTCGAAGGGGACGAGTATGACACGGCTTTTTTTGACAAGGGGCCGAAATTTCTCCATTACCGGCCCCATATTGCCGTTATCACCAGTATCGAGTTTGATCATGCCGATATCTATGCCGACCTGGAGGCCGTCAAAAAATCGTTTGCAAAGCTTGTCGCCATTATGCCGGAAGACGGCTGTCTGGTTGCCTGCATGGATGATCCGGTTGTGCGGGAAATTGTCCGCGACGCCCGCTGTCCGGTGGTGGGTTATGGTCAGGGTGACAGTGACTGGCAATTGTCCGATGTTATCTGCACCAGAACGGGAAGCACGTTTACGGCGTTCCATAACGGGCAGTCCTGCGGCACTTTTACCACGGTCATGCCGGGGCGTCATAACTGCCTGAACAGTCTCGCTGTTCTTGCGGTGCTGGATAGACTGGGCTTGTCTGCCAAAGTTGCTGAACGGCAACTCAGTTTGTTTCAGGGAGTAAAGCGGAGGCAGGAGGTGCGCGGCATTGTCGGCGGCGTCACCGTTATTGATGATTTTGCCCATCACCCCACATCCGTTCGTGAAACCTTGATAGCCCTAAAGGCGGCATATGACGGACAACGGCTTGTTGCGGTCTTTGAGCCCCGCACTAATTCCAGTAGAAGGCGGGTTTTCCAGGCGGAGTACGAAAAGGTTTTTGCGGCTGCGGATGATATTCTGGTGAAAGAGCCGGATGCTCTGGTTAATGTGCCGGAGGAGGAGAGGTTCTCGGCAAAAGAACTTGTCGGCGGTTTGAAAAAACGTGGGGCTCATGCAAATTATTTTCCTGATACAGATAGAATACTTGAGTATCTTGCTTCGTTCCTGCAGTCTGGTGATGTTGTAGCTATCCTGTCAAACGGCGGCTTTGATAATATCCATGAGCGCCTGCTGGCACAGTTGCAAAAAAGAGACTTTTCTGAAAACTAGCTGTTGTTCCTGGTAATCCTCGTAATATCATTACGTTAATCTCCCTGCCCCTGCCCGTTGCACCATCCCTTGTTGAGTTTGTTGTGTCGGTTTTTCCTATCTCCGTATCTCTACGGATTTATCCTGTTTTTTTAAATGAAACAGGTTGTGTGCGTAAACACAAAAAAAGAGCAGCTGTTGCAGTGTTAATTCTCCTGTTATATCAAGAGGATATGCTGATCCCTTTGTAGCCTGGAAGAATGAATACCGGCTTAGTATTTTTGTGAATACTCATTCATTTTATTCTTGACATAGAGTTTTGGATGGGATAATAACGGCAACAGTGCGTAAAAAAAATGTACCGCGCATAGCTCGAAAGAGTTGGTTATGTGAAATTTATATCCACAAATAAAAATGACGTCAGCAGGCTGATGTGAGCTTTAGCGCCCGGCTACATACTTTGCCGGACGGAGAAAGGAGTTTAATCGTGGAACAGCAAGCTATTACCGACCTTCTCTACATCGCCGCCTTCACTCTTGGTGGTCTCGGCTTTGGTTTCGGCCCCCTCCTCATTGTTTATTTTTTTGCTCCCCGCAGAAATCGCAATATCATAAACAAAACAGGCATACCCATTGAGTGCGGCATGTACACAATTGGGCCGGCCTGGATTCGATATGGAATTGTTTATTATTTATACGCCTTGATGTTTCTCGCCTTTGACGTGGATGTCTTGTTTTTGTTTCCAGTTGCAATGGCATATAACGATGTTCAAGGTCTCCGGCCATTTATTGAGATTGTCTTATTTGTCGGCATTCTTTCACTGGCGGTTGTTTATGCATGGAAAAAGGGAGTGTTCAAGTGGGAACCGAAAGTATATCAGGGATAGAGACTTCTGTCCCCTCATCAATTGTACAGTTTCATATGCTTGATCAGTTACGTGCGCTGGCCAGGGCAAATTCTCTCTGGCCCATGACCTTTGGCTTGGCCTGTTGTGCCATCGAGATGATGTCAGCAGGGGCCGCCCGATTTGATTTGTCCCGTTTCGGTGCTGAAGTTTTTCGGCCATCACCGCGCCAGGCGGATTTGATGATCGTCGCCGGCACTGTCAATAAAAAAATGCTGGAGCCTGTGAAAATTCTCTACGACCAGATGACTGAACCCAAGTGGGTAATAGCCATGGGAAATTGTGCTATTTCAGGTGGTCCGTTCAAATTTAAAGGGCAATATAATGTTATTGAAGGTGTTGATAGCTTTTTGCCCGTTGATGTCTATGTCCCCGGTTGCCCCCCGCGACCGGAGGCTCTGATAGAGGGAATACTTGAGCTTGAGGAAAAAATTACAGGTACTCGGCGATGGCCGCGGGTGAAACCTGAAACAGCAGTAAAAGGGTAACGTTGTTTCCTCTCACAGTATTCAGTTTGAATGTCGGCTTCTGTGAGACCACCTACATGGTAATGTTATGGATCGAGCAAAAATAAAAAGAGAACTGGAAATGTTGGCTTCTGAAGGACTTCCTCCCCAAAAGGAAGTGGTAGAAGAAGTACAGGCTGCTGAAGAAGGCGAGGTCGATCCCAAGGCTAAGAAAAAAGAAGAGGAAAAGCCTCGGGAAAACGGTCTGCTGGAAACTGACTATGCCAAACGTGGATTTCATCTTGATGTCCAGGTTAATCCTGATCAGGTTGTCAGGTCAGCAGAAATTCTTGACAGCGAAGGGATGACCATGGAAATGGTGACCGGCGTCGACTGGCTCAAGGATGGCCAGTTTGAAATTGTCTATGACTACTCATTTACCGGCGGAGAATTGTTCCGTGTGGTGGTGAGGTGCAGGGTGGATCGGGAGAAACCCGACGTTCCCACGATTTCCGAGGTTTTTGGTGGGGCCAACTGGCATGAGCGTGAGACCTGGGAACTGTTTGGTATAAACTTCGTCGGTCATCCGCAACTCGAGCGATTTCTGCTGCCCGATGATTGTGATTATTATCCATTACGTAAGGATTTTAAACTATGACACTCCTAGCCCAAAGCCAGTTGCAGGAGACCTTTGAGCTTAACATAGGTCCACAGCATCCAGCCACCCATGGTGTACTCCGTGTTAAGGTAATCATGGACGGCGAGTATATTGTCAAGGCTGAACCTGTGCTCGGCTATATCCATCGCATGCATGAAAAGATGGGCGAAAACCGGACATGGAATCAGTTCTGGCCCAACCTTGGCCGTCTCGATTATCTTTCCGCCATTGCCTATAACCATGGGTACGCCGGTTTGTTGGAGCGGGCCATGGGCATTGAGGTTCCCGAGAGGGCGGAATACATTCGCGTCATTACGGTTGAGCTGAACCGCCTCCAGAGCCATTTGCTCTGGTTCGGGGCCTTTATCCTCGACCTTGGCGGTTTCACACCGCTCATGTATGCCTTTGATGAACGTGAGCAGATTCTCGATTTGCTTGAATCTGTCACCGGTTCCCGGCTTACCTACTGCTATTTTCGTTTCGGTGGCGTGTATAATGATGTTGATGACGATTTCATCACAGGTACCAGGGCCTTTATCAAAAGATTACGGCCCCAGATACCCATGTACCACGATCTGGTAACAAAAAATGTCATTCTCATGGAACGACTTGTTGATATCGGCCACATATCAGCTGATATGTGCCGTAAGTACGGGGCAACTGGACCGGTACTGCGTGGATCCGGTGTTAATTTTGATATTCGCAAGAATGAGCCGTACAGTGTGTATCCTGAGTTGGATTTTGATGTTCCCGTTTATCATGAATGTGATTCCATGGCACGCTATATGGTACGAATGGATGAGATGGAACAGTCAATGCGCATCATTGAACAGGCTCTGGATAAGATGCCGGATGGTCCGGTGAAAGCTGAAAAAGCGCCCAAGATACTCAAGCCGCCTAAGGGTGATTATCATTTTGCCGTGGAAGCTGCTCGTGGAACATTCAGTATGCGGACAGTCAGTGATGCAACAAATACATCCTATCGAATGAGGCTGAGGTCGCCGACCTATTCCAATCTCAGTCTGTTTGAGGAGGCAAGCCGCGGCATGCTGCTGTCAGACGCCCTGGCCTTTATGGGAAGCCTTGATCTTGTCATACCTGAGATGGATCGGTAAGGAGTAATAAGTATGGATGAACTGATACGAATACTTAGTTATTTTGTAGGGATTGCGGCTTTTCTCGGTCTGAATCTTGCCTATCTCGGCTGGGTTGAAAGGAAAGGGGCAGGGCATATCCAGCGTCGAATTGGTCCGAAAGATGTTGGGCCTTACGGGCTTCTGCAACCACTGGCAGACGGTTTGAAGCTCATGTCAAAACAGCTGGTTGTACCGGACAATGCCGACAGGCTGCTCTACATGTCAGCTCCCGTGCTGGCTATGGTTGCCACCGTAATTTTATTTGTCACCATTCCCTGGGGAGAAAATCTCGTACCCCGCGAATTTGATTATGGTCTGATTATGATTTTTGCAGTTGCCTCAGCCGCAGGATTGTCAATTCTCCTGGGCGGCTGGGCATCGGGCAATAAATATTCACTCATTGCCGGTACCAGGGCTGTTTCTCAAAGCGTTGCCTTCGAAATTCCCATGCTGATAACGGCGATCACCATCGTCATGATCACCGGCACAATGAACCTGAATGAGATTATCAGATCCCAGAGCGGCATGTTTTGGAACTGGAATGTCTTCGCGCTTGATAAATCAATTTTAATGCCGATTTCGTTTCTGGTCTTTTTTGTCTGTTCCATGGCCGAGATAAATCGCGCTCCTTTTGATCTCGGTGAGGCGGAAAGTGAGCTTGTTGCCGGTTATATTACAGAATACGGTGGTATGGGTTTCGGCCTCTTTATGATGGCGGAATATGGCAACATGATGATCGGTGCCAGTCTGACGACAATCCTCTTTTTAGGCGGATGGCAGTGTCCCTTCGGTCTTTTTCCCGGTCCTCACTGGTTTCTTTTAAAAATGTATTTTCTTATCTGGACCATTGTCTGGATACGTTGGACCTATCCACGAACCACATTATGGGGCCTGTTGAATCTATCCTGGAAGTATCTCATTCCGTTCTCGCTGGTTAACTTATTAGTTACCGCCTTATTTATAAAGGTCTTTTGATTATGTCTGGTTACTTCAGTTATCTCTTAAACGGCATAAAGAGTTTGGCTATCGGCTTGAAGATTACTAATAAGGAATTTTTGACCCGGCCAATCACCCTCCAGTATCCCCATGAATCCGTTAAGATGGCACCCCGCTACCGGGGGCATATTGAGCTGCTCATGGATTCAGAGACAGGCACCCATACATGTATATCATGCGGAATGTGTCAAAAGGGATGTCCTTCAAATTGTATTACAGTGAAGTCCAAAAAGGTGCCGGGGGTAAAAGGCAAGGTACTGACCGCTTATATCCTTGATTTTACCACCTGCAGTCTCTGTGGTCAGTGTGTTGAAAACTGTAAGCCGGCTGCTATTGACTTTTCAAATGAATACAATCTGGCCAGTACAAGGAAAGAAGATTTCGTTTTTGATCTTCTGCAGAAACTCCATCCTGAAGGTGTTCCGGAGCCGAAAGTTGATCCTGCACTCTTAAAGAAAGAGCAGGAAAAGATAGAGGCAGCTGCCAAAGCCGCTGCTGAAAAGAAAGAAGCAGCCGCCAAAGCCGCAACAGAGAAAGAGGGTGAAGGCGGCGAAAAAGCAGAGGGAAAAAGCTGATGAATCCGTCATTGTTTTCACCGGAAGGGTTGGCCGGGTTAATTTTCCTGATCCTGATTGCCGTTACAATGTTCGGTGCCGTAGTTGCTACCTGCAGCAAGAGGCTGATCAGAAGTGTTACAGGGCTGGCGATTTGTTTTGTTGGTGTTGCCGGTCTGTATTATTTCCTGAACAGTCCCTTTGTCGCCATGATGCAGTTGTTGATCTATGTTGGCGCGGTCTGTGTAACACTTGCCTTTGCCATCATGCTGGCTGAACCAAATGAGGCAAAAGTGGCAAGAAAGATCACTGGATTAAGCGGAGGCCTGGCTGCTCTCTGTGGTGGCGCCATGGCCTATGCGCTTGGATACGCTGCGGTGCATGGAGAGTGGATGGCGGCGGCGACTAAAATTAATGATGGATCGGTAAAGACTATTGGGGTCAATCTGCTGACCCAGTACAGCATGGTTTTTGAACTTGTTTCAATAGTACTGCTGGTTGCCATAATCGGATCACTTGTTCTGGCCAGGCAAGGGAGGGATGAAGAATAATGTTAATGCTCAGCTCTCAGCTCAACACGTACCTTGTAATTGGTGCAATACTTTTCGGATTCGGCGTTTTTGGTCTTGTTCGGCGGCCTAGTTTGATTGGTATGCTTATTGCCGCAGAATTAGTTCTTTGCGGAGCCTCTATCAATTTTATGGCATTCAGCCACTTTCTGGCGCCTGATCCCACCACAGGCCAGATTATTACTCTTTTTATAATGGCAATTGCTGCAGCTGAAGCTGCCATAGCCATGAGTATTGTTATTGCAGTATATCGAAATTACAAGTCAATCGAAACTGAAGACTTAGTAGAACTTAACGGATAGCATCAGGGAAAGGCTCATGGAAATTGTAAACGCTGTGAACAGCGATATAGTAACCAGTACTAAGATAGTTTGGGCTTTGGTTGTGCCGCTTATTGGCGCAATCTGCGTCTCCATGACGGGCAAAAAGCCCAATCTGCGAGAGAGTATTTCAGTTATTTCAGCTGTGATACTTTGCTCCACTGTGCTGACAATGGTTTCACCGGTGCTGGATGGTAAAATTTTCTACTATCAGCTCTTTAAGATCCTGCCGGGTATAACGGTAACCTTGCGTGCCGATGCCTTTTCAATGATATTTGCTCTTGTTGCTTCAAGTCTCTGGGTAATAGCGGCCTTTTATTCGATGGGGTATATGAGGGGCCTGCATGAACATGCCCAGACTCGATTTAATACCTGTTTTGCCATTGCAATCTTTGGTGCAATCGGCGTGGCTTTTTCTGATAACCTCTTTACCATGTATCTCTTTTATGAGATAGTCAGTGTCTGTACCTACCCGCTTGTTGCCCATCACCAGGATGAAGAGGGTTACGAGGGAGCCAAAAAATACATTGTATATCTGACCACCACGGCTAAAGGACTTCTGCTGCCGGCTTTGGCTATCATATACGTCATGACAGGCACCCTCGATTTTCCGTATAATATTCAGGATGGTATGTTCGCGGCGGACGCGAATGGGGCCATCGTGACCATGCTCTTTATCTTCTGCCTTTTCGGATTCGCTAAAAACGGCCTCATGCCCGTTCATCACTGGCTGCCCGGTGCCATGGTTGCACCAACACCGGTCAGTGCGCTGCTGCATGCAGTTGCCGTTGTTAAGGTGGGTGTTTTCAGTACCACGCGTATGATGCTTTACGGCTTCGGTACAGATACGATGAGCGCCCTGAACCTTGGAATACCGACCGCATATTTTGTCGGATTTACCATTGTCATGGCCTCCGTCATTGCCTTGACCAAGGATAATCTGAAGGCCCGACTTGCCTATTCTACAGTCAGCCAGCTTTCCTACATTATGTTAGGCGTCTGCCTGTTGACTCCCCATGGTATAGCCGGCGGCCTGATCCATATTTCCAACCACGCATTTTCCAAAATTACCCTCTTCTTCTGTGCCGGTGCAATATATGTTGCAACCCGTAAGAAGAATATTTCAGAAATGAGTGGACTTGCGAAAACAATGCCATTTACCTTCGGTGCGTTTGCCATTGCTTCACTGAGCATGATCGGCGCTCCGCCGGTTGCAGGATTTGTGACTAAATGGGAGCTCCTTGTGGGAACTATTGAGTCTGGATCTTTTGGGATTATTCTCGTGTTGCTGGCAAGTACGTTGCTTAATGTCGCTTATTTTGCTCCGGTTACCTATAAGGCATTCTTCGGCAAGCGACCCGAGGGTGAACCATATGAAGGCATCAAGGAAGCACCGTTAAGCATGGTTATTCCGCTGTGTACATGTTGCTTTATTTCGGTAATTATTGGTATCTATCCAAATTTTTTCATGAATCTTGTTAAGGCGGTGATAGGATGATAGGTTTGATTGAATTCTTCCGCAAACGTAAAGTGTTGGTTATCTTTCTCTGGTTGGCAATGGTAGGTGCGCTGGCAATCTGGGGTGCATTTATGGTTGACACAAGTCATGCTCATACTGAAATGGAAAAATTCCCATTCTTCTGGAGTCTGTTCGGCTTGATCGGGTGTGCGCTGCTTATTCTTTTTTCCAGATTTCTTGGTAGCCTTGGAATCATGACACGTGAGGATTATTACGATGAGTAATTTCTGGCTGCATCCTGCACTCATTCTGATTATCGGCGGACTTCTTCTGCCCTTGATGAGAGGGCCGATTCGTAAGCCTTTTCTCCTCATTGTTCCAATTTTGACATTTTTGTGTGTACTCAGCCTTGATAAAGGAATCTATGGAATTGTCCAGTTTCTTGACTGGCAGCTCATATTCGGCCGGGTTGACCGTCTGAGCCTGATATTTGCCTATATTATGTCCTTTATGTGCATCATAGGCACACTCTTTTCCCTTAATGTTGAAGACGACGGACATCATATAGCCGCCTGGTTTTATGTAGCGGGTTCAATCGGCACAATCCTGTGTGGAGATTTCATTGTCCTTTTCCTTTTCTGGGAATTGATGGCATTTGCCTCCGTCTTTCTGGTCTGGCAACGGGGCGGGCCTCAGTCAATTGCAACCGGTTACCGTTATGTGTTGATACACACCATAGGCGGTCTCTTCCTGCTGGCGGGATTTACCCTGCGTTACTACAACACCGGCGGAGATCTTTCCTTTGTTCCGCTGGGCGTAGATGCGCCGAATCTTGCCACGTACCTTATACTCATTGGATTTATGGTTAATGCCGCCGTGCCGCCATTTCATTCATGGCTGCCGGATGCGTATGCCGAGGCAAGTGTGGCCGGTGCCGTCTTCATGTGCGCCTTTACTACCAAAACAGCCATTTATGTTCTGGCCCGCGGATTTGCCGGTATGGACATTTTGATCCCCTTGGGGGCGATCATGGCACTGTACGGTGTTGTTTACGGTATCCTCGAAAACGATGGGCGCAGGATATTCGCCTGGGATACTGTGAGCCAGGTCGGATACATGGTTGTCGGCGTAGGTATAGGTTCCAGTCTTGCAATTAATGGTGCCTGCGCCCATGCCTTTGCCCATATACTTTATAACGGACTGCTGTTCATGGGTACCGGTTCTGTTCTGTATATGACAGGGACCTGTAAATTGAATGAACTTGGCGGCCTGTACAAGAAAATGCCGAAGACATTTATCTTTACCATGATTGGCGGCCTTTCCATCGCAGGTTTCCCGCTGTTCAGCGGTTTTGTCAGTAAATCAATGATCATTGCCGGGGGCATGGAGTCACATCACATCTGGGCCTCATTTGCTCTTATCCTCGCCTCCGGTGGAACATTTCTGCTTGCCGGTATAAAGGTTCCTTATTACATATGGTTTGGTAAAAACAACTGCAGCCCTGAGGTATGGGAAAAAGCTGAAGATCCCCCATGGAATATGCAGGCTGCCATGGTAATAGCATCGGTTATGTGTGTTTTTATCGGCTGTTATACTGCCTATCTCTACGGTATGCTGCCCTTTC
This sequence comes from Deltaproteobacteria bacterium, assembly GCA_030667965.1. Classification (GTDB taxonomy): domain Bacteria; phylum Desulfobacterota; class Desulfobulbia; order Desulfobulbales; family SURF-16; genus JAHLLM01. The sequence goes on along the minus strand of DAOUUW010000001.1, from coordinate 52,420 downwards.
CTGTGGATTATCACCCATATACAGCTTATCATCTGTCAGAAACATTGCAGATCATTGGTACGGCCGGTATCGCCTTCTATGTCCTGCGTCCCTTTATCAAACCTACTGCAACAATCAGTCTGGATCTTGACTGGTTCTACCGTATGGCCGGACGTTGCTTCATGTGGGTTGACAGCAGGATAATTCAGTTTATCGATACCTGCGTCGGAGAAATATATCGTGTCATCGGCCTTTTCTCCCTGATGGCTGTTTCTCGCTTCTGGTCCTGGTTTGACTGGCATGGCATTGACGGGGTGGTAGACGGGACAGCCAGGTCGGTTCGCTCCCTTGGTGGAGTGATGCGCAAGGCTCAATCCGGTAATATACAATACAGTATATTTTATGCGGCTTCCATAGCTGCAGCCCTTGTACTCGTCATCGTATTTTATTAAAGAGTCATAACGTAAACTTATAGTGTAATAGAGGATAGTGGGAATGGATTTTCTGATAATGAATGAAGGGTTTCCCCTTTTGAGCACTCTGGTATTTCTTCCCCTTGCAGGCGCATTTGTTTTGCTCTTTCTCCCGGGTGAAAATGTCCAGCGCATTTGGACGATGATTATTACCACAGTCACTGCTGTTATTTCATTTTCTCTTTATACGGGTTTTGACTCTACAACAGCCAAATATCAGTTTGGTGAGCATGTCAGCTGGATTCCCAGCCTGAACATATACTACACTATGGGAATTGATGGTATCAGCCTTCTGCTGGTTCTACTTACGACCTTCATTATGCCTCTTTGTGTCATGGGTTCGTGGACATATATTCAAAAACGTGTAAAAGAGTTCATGATCTGCCTGCTGATCATGGAAACGGCAATGGTCGGTGTTTTTATGGCGCTTGACTTTGTCCTTTTCTATGTCCTGTGGGAAGCAATGCTTATTCCCATGTATCTTCTCATTGCTGTCTGGGGTGGTCCGAGAAAGGTTTATGCTTCTATTAAGTTTTTTCTTTATACCCTTTCCGGATCTGTCATGCTGCTTGTGGCAATCATTGCGCTTTATCTACATACAGGAACCTTCAGCATTCCAATGATGATGGGTCAGGATTATTCCAACACGATGCAGATCTGGGTATTCCTTGCCTTCTTTCTTGCTTTTGCCATCAAGGTTCCCATGTTTCCCTTCCATACCTGGTTACCGGCCGCTCATGTTGAGGCGCCCACTGCCGGCAGTGTAATCCTTGCCAGTATTCTTTTGAAAATGGGTACCTATGGGTTTCTGCGTTTTTGTCTGCCCATTACACCACTTGCAACCTTAAGCCTTGGGCCCTACATTCTCTGGCTGTCCATTGCGGCAATTCTCTATGGTGGCTTTACCGCCCTTGCCCAGTCGGATATGAAAAAGCTTATTGCCTACTCCAGTGTTGGACATATGGGCTTTGTGACACTGGGTATTTTCTTCCTTAATAAGCAGGGACTGGAAGGCGCCATTCTGCAGATGATAAATCATGGTGTAACAACCGGTGCGCTGTTTCTCTGTGTTGGTATGATGTATGAAAGAACACATAGCCGCGAGCTGGCAGACCATTCCGGAATTGCCCAGAATGTACCGATTTTTGTTTCGTTTCTGACTGTATTTTCCCTTTCATCACTTGCTTTCCCGGCAACGAACAGTTTTGTTGGTGAGTTTTTGATCCTGGCTAGCGCATTCAGCGAAAATAAAATTATAGGCGGCGCTGCGATTCCGGGCGCTATCCTTGCCGCTGCATATATGATGCGCCTGCTGCAGTATGTTCTCTTCAAAGGGCCAGGCAGGCCTGATCTTGCAGATTTGAATGTGCGTGAAATTGCAACATTGGCGCCGTTACTTGTCTTTGTGTTCTGGATAGGACTTGCACCGGAGCCCTTTTTGAGCGTTTTGCACACCAGTGTGGATTATCTGCTTCAGCAGGTAGATGTTGCTAAGTCGGCACAAATGGCCATGGTGATGTTGCCCTGATATGGGAATTCCTGATAGTAAACGGCTTTGCAGGAAGCTTTATGTGACCTGCATGGTTAAATTTAAGGAAAGCTGATTAAAACAGTAGAAGGATAAAATATGTTGTTTGCACCAGAGTTATTACTGCTAATAGGAAGTCTGGTTCTCTTCGGAGTCTGTCTCGGCCGGGGAAATGGGCAGTTGGCGAAAAACATAACACTTGCACTGGCCGTTGCCTCAACCGTCTTGTGCCTTGTCACCCTGCAATCCAAGGGAAATATGTTTTTTGACGCTTATCGGGTTGATTTGTTTTCCCAGATATTCAAGCTAAGTATCTCGCTGGGTCTCATTGCGGTACTCATATTCAGCAGTGAATTAAAAGGTGTGACGGACAGGATGCGTCCCGAGTACTATCTCTTTATGCTGTTAAGTACCCTCGGCCTGGTCATGATGGTCAGCAGTGTTGAGATTTTAACTCTCTTTGTAGCCCTTGAGCTTTCGTCTTATTCATTATATCTGATGGTTCCCATGCGGGATGATCATACCGGCCTTCGCATTCAGATGGAGGCGGCAATTAAGTATATCGTCTTCGGTGTCATTGCAACCGGCACTATGCTGTACGGAATCAGTTTTATTTATGGATTGACAGGCACAACATATTTCATTGAACTGGTACCGAAACTTCATGTGCTTGCAGCAAGCCCGACAGCCATGCTGGCAATTGCCTTATTTATGTGCGGCTTATTTTACAAGCTTGGTGTGTTCCCTTTTCATTTCTGGGTTCCTGATGTCTATCAGGGTGCATCAAATGCAACTACGTCATTTATTGCAACAGTGCCAAAGCTTGGAGCAGTCGCAATCCTGATTCGTATAACAACACTTGTTGCACCTGATGCCGGTGCATCTGTTGTGAACCTGCTCATGGTACTAGCTGTATGTTCCATGTTTTACGGAAATTTATCCGCCCTTGTACAGACCGATATCAAACGTATGCTCGGCTTTTCCGGCATTGCGCATGCCGGATTCGTTCTCTTGGGTCTGCTGACCCTGAAAGAAACAGGATTTGCCACATCAATTTATTATATTCTCGGCTATCTGTTCATGAATCTTGCCTGCTTTCTTGTTATATGCAAGGTTTCCGAAAATGGAGAAAATGTTAAGGTAGAGGACTTGAGCGGGTTGTATAAAAGAGCACCGCTTTTGGCCCTGACCCTTCTTGTGGGTATGATGGCACTTGCCGGTATACCTCCTTTTGTCGGATTTATGGGAAAATTCATGCTGCTGACTGCAGCTTTGAATGACGGGCATCTGGCCTTGGTCATCCTCGCTGCCTTGAATACGGCCATTGCTATCTATTATTATCTGTCTGTTGTACGGGTTGCCTTCTGCAGTGACCCTGAAGATCGTCCGAATGTAAAGGTAGATATGATGACCCAAGTTGTCAGTATTTCGCTCATAGCTGTTATTATATACATGGGAGTTGTTCCTAAACAAATACTTGAAATAGCAAGCACTGCTGTTCGTTCTATACTGTAATAGGGTTATTTGTCGGCATCAGCCGATATCTACTCCCCTTTTTTTGTTATCTTGCCCCTGTAAGTGAAATGATAGATTTACAACTGTCATTTCACTTACAGGGGCATTTTTTTATGTGATTACCATCGAAATTCAGCCATTCATCAGTGCAGTGCTGTAGGAGCGGCTTTAGCCGCGAAAAGGGCCGGCAAGGAGATGAAACTGCTTGCTTGCCAACCCAGAAAATTTGCGGATAAATCCGCTCCCACCCTCATTCTTTGCCGGTTACTTACTCAGGAGGCTGAAAATTAGTGGTAATCACATTTTTTTATATGTAATTGCGATTTAATCAGCCCTTGCCTGATCTCAGTACAGACAACTTGACAAGCTTGAAAAAGTTTGTATACTGTAAAATTAATTCGTTGCGGACATAGCTCAGTTGGTAGAGTACAAGCTTCCCAAGCTTGGTGTCGCGGGTTCGAACCCCGTTGTCCGCTCCAAGGATAAGTGATAGGCTCATCTGCGGGTTTTAGATACAATTTTTGCTGCGTAATGTTTGTACGCCCGCGACTGTTTGTTTTTGGGTTTAAGTTTTTTTGTTACTAGTGTAACAGAAGAAAGACAGTTATTTCTTCTGACGTGATAGCGAGTGATATTCGTCATCTAATAAAAAGTGGGCTTTGCCCGCTTTTTTTGTTTAAAATATGCTGTCAAGGTGTCTGGTTCATTTGCAAATATGACTTCATACAATGATAACATTACAGATACGGTAAGTCGTCTTGCGGAGCCTGTGCTTTCTGAACATGATCTTGAGCTGGTTGAAGTACAGTTTCGTCAGGAGCAGATTGGCTGGGTTCTTCGACTGATTATTTTCAAGGAAGGCGGTATAACTGTCGGAGATTGCACTAGAGTCAGCCGCGAAATAAATCATCTTCTTGATGTTGAAGATGTGATTGAACAGAAATATACACTGGAGGTGTCTTCTCCAGGACTGGACCGTCCCTTGCGATCAAGCAGCGATTTTAGGCGAAACAAAGGGGAAAAGGTGCGGATAGACATAGAGGATGATGGAGGCAGGCAGAGGTTGACCGGAATTGTAGAGAAGGTCGATAGTGATGTCGTTACAATGAAAATTGATGGCGATACTCGTGCCTTTCCATTGGAGAAAATTAAAAAAGCAAAGCTAGTTATCGAATTTTAACGGCGCCAATGTTTTAATCGGCGATATTTCCAGTTCAACTGCTCCTTAAACAGGAATCGGCTGAAATTATGGAGACAAATAATGTTATCAGATTTAAAAAGAATCATTGATCAAATAAGCAGGGACAAAGGCATTGATCGGCAGATTCTCGTCGAAGCGCTTGAAGAGGCAGTACTGTCTGCTGCAAAGAAAAGATATGGCCTGAGGCGGGACATTGAAGTAACTTTTAATGAAGAATTTGGCGAAATAGAGTTGTTTCAATTTCGCACGGTTGTTGAAAAAGTTGAGGATGAGCAGACTGAAGTATCATTTGCTGAAGCGAAAAGGCTTGATCCTGATGTAGATCCCGGCGATGAGCTGGGGTCGAAGATGGAAAATGTGTCCGATCTTGGACGTATCGCTGCCCAGTCAGCCAAGCAGGTCATTATACAGAAAATGAAAGATGCCGAAAAGGACGTCATTTATGAAATGTATAAGGATCGTAAGGGTGAAATTGTCAATGGAATAGTGCAGCGTTTTGAGCGCGGTAATATGATTGTCAATCTCGGGCGTACAGATGCCTTGTTGCCCAAGAAAGAGCAGATGCCAAGGCGTTCTTATCGTCAGGGTGACAGGATAAGGGCTTATCTTCTAGACGTGCGCCAGGATGTACGTGACCATCAACTTGTGTTGAGTCGCACCTGCAAGGAATTTCTGGTGAAATTATTCGAAATGGAAGTCCCTGAAATTTCAGAAGGCATAGTCTCGATAATGAACGCTTGCCGCGAACCGGGATCACGGGCCAAAATAGCTGTCTCATCATCGGAAAGCGATGTTGATCCTGTTGGCGCATGTGTCGGCATGAAGGGCTCGCGGGTACAGAATGTTGTCCAGGAACTGCAGGGTGAAAAAATTGATATCGTCCCGTGGAGCCCTGATCCGGCGAAGTATGTGTCCAACGCCCTGGCGCCGGCGCAGGTGTCCATGGTTGTGGTTGATGAGGATAGGAAAAAACTGCTTGTCGTGGTTCCTGATGATCAACTTTCCCTTGCCATTGGCAGGCAGGGACAGAATGTCCGTCTTGCCTCAATATTGTTGGGCTGGAGGATTGATGTAAAGAGTGAGCAGAGATATGCCAGGATGATGGAAGAGGGCTTTCAGTCTCTGATGCTTTTGAAGGGCATGACGGAAAAAATAGCGGAAGCGTTGTATGAAGAGGGGGTAACATCTGCCGGGGAATTACTGGAGGCTGATGCAGCAGATATTCAGGGAATAACCGGCTTGGATGATGTGAAGACTGTAGAGGATTTGCTGCAGTCAGCCAGGCAATATCTGGAGGAGCTTCCCGTGGAGGAAGATCCATCCTTGCAGTCTGGTGATTCAGCCCCTGATGAGCCTGAGACCCCGGAGTTGCCGGATCATGAACCCGCTTAAGTAGACGAGCCATCCTGGGAAAAATGACAAACATGTGCAAGGTAGATGCGGCAGCGCCCCAGCGGACGTGTCTTGGTTGCGGAAAGAAAAATGCAAAAAAAAATCTGCTGAGGCTGGTTGTCTCAAACGGAGAAATAGTATTAGACACTGCACAGAAAATGGCTGGAAGAGGCGCTTACAGTTGCAGAAAGGCAACCTGCATGAAAAGCATATTAAAAGACAAGAAAAAAATTGCCAGGGTATTTCGTCGAAATAATTTGACATGGCAAGGCAATATTTTGTCTCTTGTTGAAAAGACATTACAGTAGAGAAGTACAAGAGAAGGGCTGTTCAGGAGCAGATAATGGGAAAAATTCGGGTATACGATCTGGCCAAGGAGGCTGGAGTTGAAAGTAAGGTCTTGACCGCTCAACTCATAGAATTGGGTTATAAGGTACGGGCATATAACTCTTCACTTGACGAGGAAACAGCTGATAAAATCCGCCAGGAACTTGGTTTCTCTAAGGTCGAGGTTAAAGAAAAGAGAATAGAGCAAAAAGGCAGGACAACGATCATTAGAAGACGAAAAAAAGTTGTGTCTGAGCCGCTTGTCGAAGAGCTTGTCGAAGAGCCTGTCGAGGAGCCTGGGGAAGAGATCGAGGGGAAAGTTGCACCATTACCTGCAGAGACGGTCGAAACGGCTGAAGGATTAATAGATGAAGTATCTGTTCCTGAGCCTGAAGTTGTTGTTGCGTCTGAAGAACCTGTTCAGAAAGCAGAGCAGATATTTGAGCCTGATAAAAAAGTAGAAGAAATTGATGATATCGCCCCTGTAGATGTGGAAGAAAAAATTGTTGCGAAACCTGAAGAAAAACCTGTTGAAGAGCCACTGAATGCAGAAGCGCCCGTTCCCAAAAGAAAAAAGGGGTTGGCGAAAATTATAGGTCAAACGGAACTTCCGATTCAAACGGAGGAAAAACGGGTCAGACCTAAAAAGGTTGAAAAACCGAAAAAGAATAAAATTGTTTCTGAAAAGCCCGCAATAACACAGACTGATAAAACAGAAGATTCCGTAAGGGATAAAGTAAAAGGAAAAAAAGGGAAGCGCTTTGTGAAATTCAGCCATGAGCCCACTGATGGGCGTTTTAGAAAAGGCGCTAAGCAAAAAGGCGCTGTTGATGTTGATGCGGCAGATCTTGCCCGGCTCGGTGGCCGTATTGCTGCTGATGTCCGAGTTGGTCGCGGATTTCGTGGCGGACATAAAAAGAAAAAGCGCGATGCGGCTGTTGAGGTTGTCAGTGAAACCAAAGCCATCAAGAAGCGTATCAAGATTCTTGAGACAATCTCCGTTGGTGATATGTCTCACAGGATGGGTGTTAAAGCCAACGAGGTTATTGCTAAACTCATAGGCCTTGGGGTCATGGCCACTGTTAACCAGGCCCTGGATGTTGATACTGCAACGCTCATTGCCACCGATTTTGGTTTTGAAGTGGAACAGGGTGTAACTGAAGAGCAATCCATCCTTAACCTTGATGAATCTGAAGGTGGCGGAGTTGAGCTTCCCCGTCCTCCGGTTATTACTGTTATGGGTCACGTTGACCATGGGAAAACCTCAATCCTGGATGCGATTCGAAATACCGATGTAGCGGCAGGAGAGGCAGGCGGCATTACCCAACATATAGGTGCACATTACGTTCGTTCATCCCATGGTGATCTTGTTTTTCTTGATACTCCGGGCCATGCGGCGTTCACAGAAATGCGCTCACGTGGAGCCCAGGTGACGGATGTTGTGGTGCTGGTGGTTGCCGCGGATGATGGTGTCATGGATCAGACCAAAGAGGCAATTAATCATGCCAAGGCGGCAGGCGTGCCTATTCTGGTTGCGGTGAACAAGATCGACAAGGAAAATGCCGATCCTGCCAGGGTGCAGAGGGAACTCGCCGATCTTGGAATGATTCCTGAGGACTGGGGTGGTGATACCATCTACTGCGAGACCTCGGCCAAAACGGGAACCGGCATTGATGAACTTGTTGAAAATATCCTGCTGCAGACGGAGATTCTTGAATTAAAGGCTGATGTTAAGCGCCGTGCCAAAGGATGGGTTATTGAGGCTCAGCTTCATAAGGGAAGAGGTCCGGTGGCCACAGTGCTTGTTCAGCATGGAACCCTGCGCGTAGGTGATTATTTTGTTGCCGGTCTTTATAGCGGCAAGGTTAGGTCATTGTCCGACGATAAGGGCAGAACGGTTATGGAGGCAGGACCGTCCATGCCTGTGGAAGTGCAGGGGCTGAGCGGCGTGCCCAGGGCCGGGGATGAATTTGTCGTTGTTCCTGATGAGAAAATGGCCAAAAAAGTCTGCACTGACAGAAGGTTGAAAAGTCGTGAGAGCGAACTTGCAAGCAGTACGAAGATTTCACTTGATAATCTCTTTGAAAAATTGCAGGAGGGCGACGTAAAAGAATTACGTGTCTTGTTGCGCGCTGATGTTCAGGGTACCCTGGAAGCATTCGGCAAGGCCATTACGGAACTGAGTACCGATGAAATAAAAGTGAAGGTTCTCCATGAAGGGACTGGTACCATCATTGAGTCGGATGTTCTTCTGGCGGCGGCATCGGATGCTCTGATTATTGGTTTTAATGTGCGCCCAAGTGTCAAAGTGGCTGATTTGGCAAAGGCGGAAAATGTTGATATGCGTTATTATGATGTAATTTATCATGCACTTGATGATATCAGGAATGCTATGGTCGGCCTGCTTGATCCAACGTTTGAAGAAAAGATTATCGGCAACGCCGAAGTGCGGGAAACGTTTCATGTGCCTAGGATTGGTACAATTGCCGGTTGTTATGTGACGGATGGCAAAATGCTGAGAAATGCCCATGTCCGTCTGCTGCGTGATGGTGTTGTTGTCAACACAGGCAAGATAGCGTCTTTGCGGAGATTCAAGGATGACGCAAAAGAGGTGCAGGCAGGCTATGAATGCGGCATTGGTATAGAAAATTATAATGATATCAAGGTGGGAGACCGCCTTGAAGGGTTTATTATGGAGGAAATCGAGGCTGAACTGTAATCAGTTCTCCTTTGACCATTTATGGCTTCAACAAAGTCAAAATCCCGTTTCAGGCTGCCGGAAGGACTTGCACCGGAACCGAAAAGGCGTCCGGCAAGGGTGGCTGATTCCATTAGAAACGAGATATCCACGCTCCTTCTCTATAAGGTAAAAGATCCTGCTCTGCATAGTGTGAACATTGCCCATGTGGAAATGAGCAATGATTTAAAGATTGCTAAAATCTATTACAGCTGCCCCGAGGAATCTTGCGGGAAAGTTCGACAGGCATTAACGAGGGCCAAAGGTTTCATGCGAAGTTCTCTGGCCAAAGTGATGCAGTTGCGTTATGCGCCGGATCTTGTTTTCTATCCTGATCCGTCCGGGGAATATGACGCTAAAATGGATAAAATATTTCATGATATCTCCAGTGAAAATGAATCCGGCTCTTTCTGAAATTGTTGCAGTTCTGAGAACGGCAAAAAAAATTCTCATTGCAACCCATGTTTTTCCAGATGTAGATGCTCTGGGATCGCAGTTGGCCCTGGGTAATATCCTCCGGTCCATGGGAAAACAGGTGTATCTCTACAGTGAAGAGCCGATCCATTATATTCTTGATTTTCTGCCTGGATCATCCAGAATAGGCATAGGGCTGCCTGCTCTTGATGAATTTGATTGTGCGGTGGCCCTGGACTGTGGTGATGACAGGCGTCTTGGTAAGGCGAAGGATGATCTGCAGTCCATTCATCCCTTTGCTGTTATTGATCATCATAGCGGACATTGTGATTTTGGCGATTTTCGCTGGGTGGAGCCTGGAAAATCATCAACTGCGGAGATGGTATATGAACTCTCCCTTGCCATGTCGGAAGATATTTCCTTTGAAACCGCGTATCTTCTCTACGCAGCCATTGTTTCGGACACTGGTTCGTTCAAGTACGCTTCAACATCGGCCGATACTTTGCGAATAGCAGGCGAACTTGTGGCAAGAGGAGTAAAACCGGCTGAAATATCCGGAAAAATTTTTGATAATTTTACTAAAAATCGTTTGCAGCTCCTGCAGGAAGTTCTGGTAACCCTGACCTTGTATGCAGGTGAACAACTGGCAATCATTACGGTTACGCGTGAGATGTACCGGAAAACCGGCACCACTGGAGCGGATACGGAGCTCTTTATTAATTATCCCCGCTCTCTGCATACGGTGAAGATTGCGGCTTTTATTAAGGAATCCGAGGATGTTGTCGGGGTCAGTCTGCGGTCAAAAGGTAATTATGATGTGGCGCGGATTGCCCGGAAATTTGGCGGGGGCGGGCACAGCAATGCCGCCGGCTTCAAGATACCCGGAGCCCGTGTAGAGCAAGTGCAAAAGCAGCTGCTGGATGAGTTGCATTCATTGCTGGAGACCAGAGAGATACAAGATGCAAGTTGTTCCCCCGGCGATCTTTCTGATCGATAAGCCTGTCGGACCTTCCTCGTTTGGGATGGTGCGGTTGATCAAACGGGTCTTACAGATAAAAAAAGTGGGGCACGCTGGAACGCTCGATCCCTTTGCTTCCGGCCTTCTTGTTGTCTGTGCCGGACGTACCGCAACCCGCCGGATTGCTTCCTTGATGGAGGGAGAAAAAGAGTACACGGCCACCCTGAAACTGGGAATAGAAACAGACAGCCAGGATCTGACTGGAAAGGTCATTTCCCGGCATGATATAGTCGATGTGACCAGAGAGAGGATTGACGCTTGCATGCAGGAGTTTGCCGGTGATCAGCTTCAGCAGCCTCCGGCTTTTTCGGCCTTGAAATATAAGGGAAAACCCTTGTATTATTATGCGAGAAAAGGCATAAAGGTAGAAAAGGAGCCGCGACTCATTCGAATTATGGAAATCGAGGCCCTTGCCTGGCAGGGTGACCTGTTGCAGATCAGGGTTGTTTGCGGTAAAGGGACCTATATTCGCACCCTTGCCTCGGATATCGGTAGGGCTTTAGGTTGCGGAGCCCATCTTGTTGAGTTGAGACGCCTGAGAAGTGGCATGTATTCAGTGACGGATACCATAGATGGTAAAGATTTGGATCAGGATCGCCGGACAGTGGTTAACCTGTTGTTGGAACATATGATTCCTGTTGATGCGGTGTCGGCAGGTTTATAGGAAAAAGTTGTAAACGGACTTAATTAAAACGGATTATAATTTTGTAGGAGGATATAGAATAATGACATTTCAAGTTGCACAAAAGCAAGAGATAATTGAGAAATTTGCTACCCATGAAGGCGACACCGGTTCCCCGGAGGTGCAGGTGGCGCTGTTGAGCGCCAGGATTTCCAACTTGACAGAGCATTTTCAGACCAATAAAAAAGACCATCATTCCCGCCGTGGTCTGTTGAAAATGGTTGGCCAACGCAGAAGGCTGCTCAATTACCTGAAAGGGAAAAGTATTGATAGATACCGCACAGTGATCAAGGAACTTGGTATCAGGAAGTAAGTCCGGCGCAGTCGGAAGCTATAGACCCGTTAGTCGTCAGCTGTCAGCATTACACTCTATTGCTGACAACTGATCGCTTGACAAGCGGTTTTTTGGGATTGGTCCAGGGCTCGAAAGAGCCACTGGACTTTTATTATTTTTATGTCGGGTTACGAATTAGGACTGAGGGCTTTAAAGGAACGGTTGGGAAAAATTCAAAATTCAAAAATTAAAAATTAAAAGTTAGAAAGAAATGCTATTATTTCTGCTTTTTGCTTTTTGCTTTTTGCTTTGCAGTTTTTCTTAAGCTTTCCGTCGTAGTTCGTAATCCGCAAGGTGAATGTATGTATAAAAAAACACAAGTAGAAATTGGTGGTCGAACCCTTACCGTTGAAACCGGTAAAATGGCCAAACAGGCAAATGGTGCCGTTGTTGTCACATACGGAGAAACCGTGGTGCTGGTAACGGCAACCACTGCAAAGGAAGGACGGCCTGATATCGATTTTTTCCCGTTAACGGTGGAATATCAGGAGCGTTTTTATGCAGTGGGCCGTATTCCCGGCAGCTATTTCCGTCGTGAAATTGGCAGGCCGACTGAAAAGGAGACATTGACCTGCCGTATTATTGACCGACCGCTGCGGCCATTATTTGCTGATGGGTTCACCAATGAGACACAGATTATCGCCACCGTTCTTTCTGCGGATAAACAAAATAATTCTGATGTGTTGGCAATGATAGGCGCATCTGCCGCATTAACGATTTCCGATATCCCGTTTCTCGGACCCATTGCCGGAGTGCGGGTAGGTTACATCGATGGTGAATACGTCCTCAACCCCACCAGGGATCAGTTAGTGAATTCGAGAATGGAACTGGTTGTTGCCGGAACGCGAAATGCTGTTGTCATGGTTGAGGGCGGCGCCGATAATCTGACCGAGGAAGAGGTTCTTGCCGGTATATATTTCGGCCATGAAGGACTGCAGCCCCTGCTTGACTTGCAGGATGAATTACGTCAGGAAGTGGGACGGGAGAAGATGCAGGTTAGCCCACCCGTGATTGATGAGGTTCTGAAAAAACAGGTTGCTGATATTGCCGGTTCCGGCATGCAGAAGGTTATTACAACAGCTGACAAGATGGAACGATCCGATGTTTTCCATGCATTGCAGAATGAAATGCTGGCAGAGCTTGAGAAAGAAGATGGTCTTGCCAGACAGGGTGAGGCGAAAGGGCTTCTGTATGATCTGAAGAAAACAATGATGCGCAGTATGATCGTTGATGAGAAAAAACGTATTGACGGCAGAAGTTTTGATGATATTCGTCCTATTACCAGTGAAATTGCCACCTTGCCCAGGGTTCACGGTTCAGCCCTGTTTACCCGCGGAGAAACCCAGGCCATAGTTACTGCAACATTGGGCAGCGGAGACGATGAGCAACGTGTCGAAACCCTTGAGGGCATGGAAAACAGGCGTTTTATGCTGCATTATAATTTCCCTCCATTCTGTGTTGGCGAAGTTCGCTTCATGCGTGGTCCGAGCCGTAGAGATATCGGCCATGGCGCCTTGGCTACCAGGGCAATTGAAGCTGTTTTGCCGGACGGGGAGCAGTTCCCCTATACCATTCGTATTGTTTCAGATGTGTTGGAGTCAAACGGTTCGTCATCCATGGCCAGCGTTTGCGGCGGCTGCCTGGCCCTGATGGATGCCGGCGTTCCGATTAAGCAGCCGGTATCCGGCATTGCCATGGGGTTGATCAAGGATGGTGACAAACTTGTTGTTCTGTCAGACATTCTTGGTGACGAAGATCATCTTGGTGATATGGATTTCAAGGTGTGCGGTACGGCGGACGGTATTACCGCTCTGCAGATGGATATAAAGATCGAAGGAATCTCTAAAGAGATTATGACCCAGGCTCTGGACCAGGCAAAGGCAGGACGGCTGCATATTCTCGGGAAGATGGCCGAAGCCCTTGATACGCCACGTGCCGAATTGCCCGATCATGCGCCGAAGGTTGTCAGTATGGAGATTAATCCGGACAAGATCCGTGACCTCATTGGCCCGGGCGGCAAGATGATCAAGTCTCTCACTGCTGAATACGATGTCAAGATTGATGTGGAAGATTCCGGCAAAGTGAAGATCTTTGCCCCGGACGGAATTGCCGGTCAGAAGGCCTATGATCGGGTAATGGAAATTACCGCAGAGGCCGAGGTGGGTAAAATATACAAGGGCAAGGTGCAGAAGATCGTTGATTTTGGCGCCTTTGTCGAGATCCTGCCGGGAACCGACGGTCTTGTCCATATCTCCGAACTTCAAGACAAAAGAGTTGAGAAGGTTTCGGATGTTCTCAAGGAGGGTGATGAAGTCATGGTTAAGGTGCTGGCTGTTGATCAGCGAGGTAAGATCCGTTTGAGTCGTAAGGCTGCCATGGCGGAGCTGGAAGGATAATTGATTGCGGATTTTCTAATACAGATTTCGTATTTTGAAAGTAAAAATACGAAATCTGTAATGAGAAATAAAAAATGATGCACCAAAAAACTGTTTTTGATAACGGTCTGCGCCTTGTCTCTGAATATATTCCCCACGCCAGGACAGTCAGTTTCGGCATATGGGTCGATGTTGGAGCTCGTGATGAACATGATTTGACGAACGGTTGCTCCCATTTTGTCGAACATATGCTTTTCAAAGGCACGGCAAGGCGTTCCGCCGCCCAGATCGCCAGGGAACTTGATGTTCTCGGCGGCACGGCAAATGCTTTTACCAGTAAGGATGCTACTTGTTTTTACGCCACTGTCCTTGACAACCGATTGCCGCAACTTCTGGAGTTGTTTACAGATTTCTTTTTTCATTCCCTCTTTGCCCCGCAGGAGGTTGACAGGGAACGGCAGGTCATTCTGCAGGAAATCAGCATGGTGGAAGATACCCCGGAAGAGATGGTTTATGAGCTTTTTGAAGGGATGCTCTGGGGACACCATCCCTTGGGTAAAACGGTCCTTGGTTCCGCTGAAGTTGTTTCGCATATGGACTGCAAGAAACTTTTGGACCATGTGAGCAGATTCTATACCGCTGACCGTATTGTCCTTGCAGCTGCAGGCAATGTGGAGCACCGGCAATTTGTTGATCTGCTGAACAATGCTTTTTCCTCCCTTCCCGCAGTGCCGGATTCCGGCACGCTCAGGCAGAAACCGCAGGAGCTCAATCCTGTGCAAAAGGTTTTTGCAAAGCCTTTGGAGCAGGTTCATGTAACTCTTGGAACGTACGGGCTGCCGGTAACGTCCGGGGACCGTTATAAGCTTATGCTGCTCAATGTTCTTCTGGGAGGCAATATGAGCTCACGGCTTTTCCAGGAAGTACGGGAAAAACGCGGACTTGCCTATTCGGTTCATTCCTATCTTGATTCCTTTGCCGACAGCGGCTATCTGGGTATTTATCTGGGAGTTAATCCGGCAAACCTCAATGAATCATTGTCTGTAGTACGGACTGAAATTGAAACTTTGTGTCGGGTTCCCGTTTATCCTTCAGAGCTTGATGGGGCCAGGGATTATGGTAGATCCGGACTTTTTCTGGCGGCGGAAAATCTTGAATCGAGAATGGTCAGGGCTGCCAGAAATGAGCTTTATTTCGGTCGTCATATTTCCTTTGACGAGGTGCTTGACGGGCTTGAAAGGGTCACCGCGGATGAGGTGAACGAGCTTGCCGTCCGCCTCTTTGGCCGGGGTCTGACTGCTGCGGTGCTTGGACCGGTGGTTGATGCAGATGTCGCTTGGGATTTACCGGCATAAAAAGATCCAAGTGTCCCGTAGAGCCTTCTTCCAGCAGGCTTTTCAAAAATTTATGTGATTACCATCGTGTTTCATGTAATGTGATATTTTTTTGAAACGCATGGGAAAAATTTTGCAATCCCTGCCGATATGATTCGTAATCACAAAATTATAAACGAGAGTTCAAAATTTCATGCAAGAGATGCCGCTTTTATTACGCTGGCTTGACCCTCTACAAAGCAGTGACCTGCCGTTGCCATCCTATCAATCAGATCTTGCCGCTGGTATGGATGTCTCCGCAGCCATTGATGCTCCACTCACTCTCGATCCGGGACAAATATGCATGGTGCCAAGTGGTTTTGCCGTGGCCGTGACACCTGGGTTTGAATTGCAGGTGAGGCCGCGCAGTGGGCTTGCCGTTAAGCACGGTATTACCGTTGTCAACAGTCCCGGAACCATTGATGCCGATTACCGGGGTGAAGTGCAAATAGGCCTTGTAAATCTGGCAAGCGTAGCCTTTACCATTCATCGCGGTGACCGAATTGCCCAGCTTGTATTGGCTCCTGTTAGTCGGGCTATCATTTCGGAAGTTGATGCTCTTGATGAGACAACTCGTCAGGAAGGCGGTTTTGGCCATACCGGTGTCAGTTCAATTAAAGTATGAATCGTTCCCTTTCTGAGCCGGGAGATATGCGTTTTTGTGTTTTGGGCAGTGGTAGCAGGGGAAATGCCACCTATGTGGAGGCGCAGGGAAAAGCCTTTCTTATTGACAATGGTTTTTCCGCAGTAGAAGTTGAGAGACGAGCAGCTTCCGTCGGCCTGTCCCTTGATCGACTCAGCGCCATCCTTGTCACCCATGAACATGGTGACCATGTCCGGGGCGCGGCAATTCTGGCCCGTAAATATAATATTGCATTATATGCAAACCAGGGAACTTTTTCAGCTGCCGAAAAGATTTTAGGCAAGGTTCCTCTTTTGCGCCATTTTCATACCGGTTCTTCTTTTACCCTGCATAATTTCCATATACATCCCTTTGCCGTTTCCCATGATACCGCTGATCCGGTCGGCTTTGTCATCCAAAGCGGAAGCTGTCGGTTGGGATACTGTACCGATACAGGGATGCTGTCGCGCCTTATACAGTATCATCTGGCCGGATGCAACGGTTTGATCATTGAATGTAATCATGATCCGGAAATGTTAAAAAACGGACCGTATCCCCTCCCACTGCAACAACGCGTTCGCTCAAGGCATGGCCATCTGGCCAATGAGGACGCCGCCCGCTTGATCCGGGAACTTTACCATAGGGACATGCAGCATGTGGTTCTTGCCCATATCAGTGAGAAGAATAATGATCCTGCCCTGGCCTATGATACGGTGGCATCGTTTCTTTCTTTCGGCAAGGAGGGAGTTCCCGTTCTGTCACTGGCCTGGCAAGATAAGGCAGGAGAGCTTGTCTGTCTTTCGGGATGCGAGTGATGGAGACTCTCAAGCGCCGCTATCCATGGCGCCTTGGTGCTACATCGTTTGTCTTGCCGGCAGGGGTGGAGGAAAATGTTCGTTTCCTGGCGGATAAGGTTGATGATATACAGCTTCTTTTTTTTGAATCTCCCTCAAAAAGTCCCATGCCCCAGCGGCTGGATATGGAGTTGTTGCGATCAGTGGCTCAAGAACACGATGTGAGTTATACCGTCCATCTTCCCCTTGATATTCGTCCGGGAAGCCATTCTGCTGCTGTACGTCAGGACGATGTGCATGAAATCGTCCGTTTAATGGAAGAGCTTGCCCCATTGCAGCCCCTCTGTTTTGATCTTCATCTCCCACGGGAGGATATGCCCGTTTCCCTATGGATGGAGAACCTTGATTCTTTTCTTGTTCTGCTGAAAAGAACGGCAGGCAGTGACGGCAGCCGCCTGGCCATTGAAAACATTGAATATCCATTTGGGCCGGTGCGTACCCTGGCCCTGGAAAACGGCTTTCAGCTCTGTGTCGATATTGGTCATGGCCTTTTTTTTGATCATGACATGCAACAGCTTTTTGAGGATATTCCCCGGGCTTTACATATCCATTATCATGGCGTTGTCGGAGGCAAAGACCATCAGGCCCTGCCTGCTGCCCAGTCTGACCTGACTGTAAATCTGGCTGAAACTATGACACGCTGCGGTTATGGCGGTGTGGTGACCATTGAAGTCTATAATGAAAAGGATTTGTACGTATCATTGCAACATGTGTCGGCAAATTGGCATTATGAAGAAAAAAATAACAGGAACGAGGAACAATGATATTTACACAGGAAGATTTTAATATACTGCTGGGGCAAATCAGGCTGTTGGACGAAATGATTATGGAGCAGGCCCAGACACGGCTTGATAATCTGACAAAGCCTCAGGGCAGTCTCGGCAAGCTTGAGTCTCTGGCGCGAAGGGTATGCGGCATACAGCAGACCCTGGTGCCGGATACAGAAAATAAAAAAATACTTACCTTTGCGGCTGACCATGGCGTTGCCGCAGAGGGGGTCAGCAGCTTTCCCAGTGAGGTTACCCGGCAGATGGTTTTCAATTTTCTTCGGGGTGGAGCCGGAGTAAACGTTCTGGCTCGCCATGTGGGGGCTGAGGTCCGTGTTATTGATGTGGGAGTTGCTGGTGAGGTCAGCGGAGAGGGTCTTCTCTGCCGAAAGGTGAAGGCCGGAACGGATAATCTGGCCCGGGGGCCTGCCATGAAGGTGGATGAAGCCCTTGCTGCCATTGGGGTCGGCGTACAAACTGCCAGGGAGGCCATTGAGGACGGAGCAAACATGCTGGGCACAGGAGAAATGGGAATTGCCAATACCACCCCCTCAGCCGCTATGTTAGCCGTGTTACTTGAGGTGGAGCCGGAAGAAATTACCGGGAGAGGAACGGGTATTGATGACGCAGCTCTGCATCATAAGATTTTTGTCATAAAAAAAGGGATTGAGGTTAATAAAAAACAATGCGGTAGTCCGTTGGAGATTCTGGCTTGTCTTGGCGGACTCGAAATCGCAGCTATCTGCGGTATGATCCTCGAATGTGCCCGCAGCAGAGTGCCGGTGGTGGTGGACGGCTTTATTTCCAGTGCAGCAGCTCTGACGGCCATTAAAATGAAGGCTGAGGTGGCTGATTACTGTTTTTTCAGTCACATGTCGGCAGAGCATGGACATCGGCTTTTCTTTGAGAAAATTGGACAAGCCCCGCTTCTTGACCTTGGCATGAGGCTTGGGGAGGGCACGGGCGCCGCCCTGGCCATGGGTATTATTGATGCCGGTGTGAAAATTATGAATGAAATGGCCACATTTGACGAGGCTGGAGTCAGTGCAGGATAGTCCTCATGCTGCAGCCATTTTTTGTTTCCATAACGTTTTTGACGAGAATACCGTTGTCGGTGGGTATGGTTTCCCCGGTCGTCGTGACCCGCAGTGCTGTTTTTTTCCCTCTGGTCGGCTGGCTTATAGGTTTGCTTATGGCAGCATTGTCCTTGCTGCTGTCTGGACTGGGCATGACTCCTTTGCCGGCAGCCGTGCTGCTGGTTGCTTTTGAAGCATGGATGACACGGGGGCTACATCTCGACGGAGTGGCAGATCTGGCGGACGGACTGGGCGGCAGCTTTGACAGGGGAAAACGTCTGGCCATTATGAAGGATTCAGCCACAGGGGCATTTGGTGTTGTTGCTCTCGTTCTCACTCTTTTTGCAAAAACCGCCGCTCTTGCCGCCATACTGGAAATTGCCGGTAGGATGCCGGGGAGCGTGCTGTTCTCCATATTCTTTGTCCTGGCCTTTGTTCCTGCTGCGTCCCGTTGGGCAATGGCCTCGCTGGCCTGGAGAAGCCGCTACCCCAGAGAAATAGGCACAGGCCATGCGTTTGTGGGCAAAGTTACACCGCATATGCTTTTTGCCGGGTTTCTTTTTTTATTACCTGTTTTGGCAGTCCTCCCCTGGGCTGCTACCGGTTTCTTTCAAATAGCGGTAGTTTTTGTCTGCTCTTGCTTGCCCTCTGTCTGTTTGCGTTTTCATGCCCATAACGTTTTTGGCGGTGTGACGGGCGATGTCCTTGGGGCAAGTTGTGAGTTTGGCGAAGCCCTGGGGTGGATTGCTCTGGCTTTGATCCTTTCTTCTTGATCCCCGGATTATGTCAAGCTTATGTCTGATCAGCTTGCCTGAGTGTTTTGCGATATCTTTAGATATTCTGTGGTTCAAAAATCGTTGTTATCCATGCAACTATTATTGGCGTTTGAAGTCTCGGACTCAGTGTATCTAAGGCTCCTTGACCTCGTCAATGATTTCTGAAACAAGTTGCCCGTTCGGTGCTTTGGCGTCCGGATGCAGTTGCACAAGTTCCTTCCAGGTCTGAATGGCAGCGTCACGGTCTTTCATGTCATACAGCAGGACAATTCCACTGTTAAACCGTGCAGTGGGATGATCAGGATTAATCGAAACAGCCTTTTTAAAAGAGGCAAGAGCTACCAACATGACAAGCCACATTGTTTCTTTTTTGATGTAGCCCTCCGGGGCGGTTGTCTGGCTTGTCAATTTTTTCACCTCTCACTATCTCTATTTTTTTAAAAAAAACAAATGGTTCTGTTGTGACTGGACGGATGCGAATCGCGTCGCCGGAATATAAATGAACCGGCAACGTTAAAAGCGGAATGGGAGTGTGAAGCATATTATTAAAGCATGGCGTGGTCAAGGTGAAAAGTTGATGGTATTTTTGTTTTTGAGTTCAAAAAATTGGATCATGCAACACCTTTGAACAAAAAATTAAACTATTTGTTTTGGCCGTTAATATAGGCGAATTTTTTTTTAACGGGGAAAACGGAATGTTGTGGACAAAACAAAGAGGAAAGATATTGCTGGTATGGAACTTGAAGTATGAACAGCATGGTGAGACGTAAGGTTTTTTGTTTGTCAAAAAAAGAAGGTAAGAGATTTCTTGCCGAGATAGTCCTCTATGCTGGAGAATAACGATGCGTATAGCCGTTGTGTCAAGCAATAAAAAAGAAGTTGATGGCCGTTTTGGAAGTGCAGAACGTTTTTTGATTTATGAAAAAATGAAAAGTGGCCTTCATCTTGTGGGAGAAAGGGCTTCCGAGCCAATGTTTGCCGACTTTTTTGACAGTGAAATGTATGACTGGGTTACAGATATCATTCAGGACTGCCAGAAAGTGTATATGACGCGAATTTGTAAAGCGGCGGAAAGATCCGTTATCAGCAGAGGTATTATACCCGTGGTGTACCAGGGGCCGATTGACAGGATAATGCTGTAAGAAGACTCGTTTTCAGAGTATTTTCGTCTGGTTTTGCCGACAAAAATACCCTTTTTGCTCCATGCTTCCCTTCTCTTTTTTCCCCGGAATTCCCGCAAAACCTTGCCCCGTTGTCTCTATGTCCTTTCTTTTTTGATTGTCGCTCTTTTGTTAATCTGTTTTAAAAGACAGTATAGTTCTTAAGGGCGTAATGATTCATGTTTGAGTCTGCCGAATTTTCTGTATAACTGTGGTTCGGGGTAGAAAAGGAAAATGAGTCGTAAAAAAGAGGGGCTGCCCCGGTTGACAGATGATGATTTTCCTTTTGCAGAGGAGGAACAAGACAAGGAGAAGTCCTTTGTCGAGGTATTTGATTTTCGTCTCTTTGATAAAGAAAGTCTGTTCTTTTTGCAGCAGAGCAAGCCTGCTCCCCCGGCCAGGGAAAAGAGGCTCCCTTCTCCTGAGGAGCAGCTGGATTTACATGGTTTCACAGCCTCGGAAGCTGAAATCAGGGCGGAGAGTTTTCTTGTAACAGCCCGGGGAAAGGGTCTGGAAGCTGTAAGGATTATTACCGGCAAGGGTTTGCATTCTGAAGGGAAGGCCGTGCTGCCGGATGTGGTTGAGCAAGTGGTAAGGGCAATGAAAACATCCGGTCCGGTTGAAGACTATGTTTGGGAAAAAGGCGAAAAGAGTAAAAGCGGGGCGGTGATTGTTTATTTGAAAGTTGCCCGGTAAAAATGGTTGACGGTAATGTTGTCAGTCAGCGACAGGTTTATTGTTGGTGCAATGAAAAGCCCGGGCTCCTTAAAGGATTCCGGGCTTTTTCCGTTCTACGGGTACAGGCTGTCACTATTTGTGGAGCGACACCTTAGTGAGTGGTCAGATAGGCGTTTAACTCCCAGTCGGTGACAGCTGTACGAAAGGAGTCCCATTCGGCCTCTTTGATGACGCAGTATTTTTCATAGATATGATCACCCAGGGTCTCTTTGGCAAGGGGATTTGCTTTCAGTTCGTCCAAAGCTTCTTTAAGATTGGCGGGCATGCTGGGGATGTCGGCAGTTTCTTTTTCTTCAGCTGTCATGGCAAAGATGTTGATGTCCACGGACTTGGGAGGTGTTAACTTGTTGACCACACCGTCGAGTCCTGAGTTCAGCATCATGGCAAAGGCCAGATAGGGGTTGCATGCCGGATCCGGGCAGCGAACCTCAACACGGGTGCCTATGCCGCGGGATGCGGGGATGCGTAGCAGGGCACTGCGGTTTGAGCATGACCAGGCAACATACACCGGAGCCTCATAGCCGGGAACAAGGCGTTTGTATGAGTTGACCAGGGGGTTGGTGACAGCGGCAAAACCGCGGGCGTTTTTGCTTATACCGGCAATATACTGATAGGCAACTTCGCTCAGGCGCAATTTGTCGTTTTCATCAAAAAAGGCGTTGGAGCCGTCCAGGTTAAACAGGGACTGGTTGGTGTGCATGCCGGAACCATTGATGCCGAACACAGGTTTGGGCATGAAGGTGGCGTGCAGGTTGTATTTTCTGGCAATGGTTTTTACAACCCATTTAAAGGTGACAGTGTTGTCTGCGCAGGTCAGGGCATCGGCGTATTTGAAGTTTATTTCATGCTGGCCTTCGGCAACCTCATGATGGGATGCCTCAATCTCAAATCCCATTTTCTCCAGGGTCTCAATGATTTCACGGCGGCAGTTGGTGCCGTCGTCATCAGGGTCAAGGCTGAAGTAACCAGCGGTATCGTGGGTTTCAGTGGTGGGCTTGCCTTTTTCATCTAAATTGAAGAGGAAGAACTCGGCCTCGGTACCGACGTTCATGGTGAAACCCATCTCCTTGGCTTTTGCCAGGGATTTTTGCAGGTTGAGGCGGGGACATCCCTCAAAGGGGGTGCTGCCGTCTGCCATATAAACATCGCAGATGATGCGCGCTGCGGCAATACCGTCCTTGTTGCGCCATGGCAGGATGCAGAACGTGTCATAGTCGGGTTTGAGGTACATGTCCGACTCCTGGATACGGGCAAAGCCGTCGATTGAGGAGCCGTCAAACATCAATTGCCCGTCCAGCGCCTTGTTGATCTGGCTGCGCGGGATGGCCACGTTTTTCATGGTGCCGTTGATGTCAACAAACTGCAGGCGGAAAAAATTGATGTTTTGCTCTTTGACGATTTTTAAGATTTCATCTCTGGTCATTTCTGTTCTCCTTTTATTTCTCTGGATAAGGGATTGTTGCGTCATGCGGCAGGTTTTTCTGTGTCATATCCTGCGTAACTGACGTAGTTTTTTTTACTTTTTTGTTAAATTTTAAAAAATGTTTAAGGCTGTTTGTCAGCCTGCGATATAAAGCAGGCTGTTTTGAATTTCTTGTTGAAAAGCTATGTCTTTAATTTTTTCTCCTTCATGGTTTAATACATAAAAGACATCAACGATCTGATCACCCTTGGTGCCTATTTTGGCCCGGAAGATGTTGATGCCGAAATCAGTCAGAGTGCGGGTGATATCGTAAAGTAATCCTGTTCTGTTCAAGGCGTAAACCTCAATAATGGTATAAAGTTCGGATTCGGAATGGTCAATGATCACCTTAGCCGGCTGTTGTTTTCCCACCTGGGGGCTTGCATGCTGGGCCGGTTTGAGTTTTTGGTGCAGGCGGTGAGCCAGGCCGAGTTTGAAATGGATAGCCCTGGACAAATCGCTCCGCAGGGCCTGCCAGTCCTGGTCTTCGAAGTTGTTGTCCAGTGTTGAGACAACATCCAGGGTGTCGACCACGGTGCCGTCCTTCCATGTGTAGATCTGGGCGGACATCACTTCCAGGTTGTGCAGGGCAAGGACTCCGAAGATTTTGCTCAGCATACCTGGTTTATCCCGGGTCATTATCAACAGGGTCCAGTGTGCTCCATGTCTTTTTGCCTGCAGGAGGACATCTCTGGTTTTCAGTTGATCGTGACAGTCAATATGCTCCCTCACTTCGTCCGGAGTGAAGCCTTGAAGATAGTCATCCGGCAGGATTTCCAGTGGCACCCGGCTCGTTTCTCCCTGCAGGGCGGTAATCTGTTCCTGCATCCAGGTGACCTCCTGCCTCGGATCGGGCAGGGCGAGGCCGCCGCTTCCCAGTACATTTATTGTTTTTAAGAAGAGTTCCTGGAGAAGGGCGGCTTTCCAGTCCGACCAGGCTGAAGGTCCGGTTGCCCGGGCATCGGCAATGGTGAGCAGGTAGAGCATGGTCAGGCGGTCCGGGTCTTCGACATGTTCGGCACAGCGGATAATAAGGCCTTCGTCTTCCAGGTCGCGGCGCATGGCAATATCAGCCAGGAAAAGATGTTCGCGCACGAGAAAGGCAAGACAGTTGATGTCGGCTGCGGGCATACCAATTCGTTCGCCGATGCTTCGTGCCAGATCTGCTCCGTATTCAGCGTGATTTTTGCCGGATCCTTTGCCGATATCATGGAGCAGGGCGGCAAGAAAAAGAATTGAAGGGGACGCAACAGTGATGAAGAGGTTGTGTTCCGACTTTTGCAGCTTGTTCATCTCCTCCACTGTCTGCAGCAGATGCCGGTCAACTGTAAAGACGTGATAGATGTCATGCTGGGCCAGGGATTTCAGGTTGGCAAATTCGGGAATATAAGCGCTTAGCGCCCCGCTTTCAAGCATATCGGTCAGGGCTGCCATTGATCCTTTTTTGCTTTGCAGTATTTCCACAAAAGCCTTGCCCATGGGTTTTGATTGCCTCATTTTGTCATTGATGAGATCCACCCTGCTGCTGATAAGCTTTTTGGTGCGGTGATGCAGAGGGAAACCTGTTTTGGCGACCTGAACAAAGGCACGCATCAGGAGCTGTGGACGTTTTTCCAGGGATAGATTCCCGCTGATATGGATACGTTCCCGGCGCAGCACAATCCCTGTTTCAAGCTCTTTTGGCTCTGTTTTGCCCTCATCCAGCCCCAGCACCTCGCTGGCGTGTTCAAAAAACAGATCGGTGGTTACGGCAATGGTTTGCAGGTGGCTGTGGACGTCCCGCATAAAGGCCTCAACCCCGAGTTTTCCCTTCTGGTCTTTGTAGCCGAAAGCCTGGGCCATCTCCTCCTGATGCTCGAAAAACAGTTGATCGTTTTTGCGGCTGCTGAGATAATGAAGGCGGTTTCTTATTTTTATGAGATCATTGGATGCTTTGTTAAACGTCTCAAGTTCTTTAGGGATGAGCAAGCCGGCTGCTTCCAGGTCTTCCGCTTTTTTTAGTCCGAAAAGGACCTGGGCTGACCAGAGCATGGCCTGCATATCCCTGAATCCGCCTCGGCCTTCCTTGATGTGCGGTTCAAGCAGGTAGCTGTGATTAGCAAAGCGCTCATGGCGTTTGCGCCGGTGGAAGATCATGTCTTGGAGAAAGGACTTGCGCTGTCCTTCCACATACGTCTTTCGGTATTTCTCCATAAATGACGAAAAAAGCGGCATGGAGCCGACAATAAGTCTGGCGTCAAGCAGAGAGACCTGGAGAAAAAAATCGTTGCCCGCTTCTTCAAGGCAGACATCAGGTGTTCTTACGCCGTGGCCAACCTCTAACCCGGCATCCCACAGAGGGTAAAAGACGGATTCAGCTACACTGTTAAGTTTTTCCTCTTTGCCCGGTTCGTAAAGAAGCATCAGGTCGATGTCCGAGTAGGGAAACAGTTCGCTGCGCCCGTAACCCCCGAGAGCGACCAGGGCCATGTCGGCGGTGTCGCTTTGGTTTTCCTTGAAATAACCTGACAGGGCCATGTCGATCATGCTGGTGTGTTTGTCAAGAAGTGCCTGGCCGCTGAGACCCTGTCTCCAGAGGTTTTCAAGGGCGTCACGTTTGGCGCGTAAGGCCGTGTTCATTTTAGATGGCTTCCGGTCCGGTTTCCCCTGTTCTCACCCTGATGACCTGTTCAACAGGAAGAACAAAGATTTTGCCATCACCGATTTTTCCTGTCAAAGCTGCCTGGCGGATGATTTCTACAACTTTGTCAACCTGGTCCGCGGCGACTATCAGCTCAAGCTTGACTTTGGGAATGAAGTCAACGATATATTCTGCTCCGCGGTAAATCTCCTTGTGCCCTTTTTGGCGTCCATACCCTTTTACTTCCGTCAGGGTCATGCCTTTGATACCCAGTTCGTTTAGAGCTTCTTTGACATTGTCAAGTTTGAAGGGTTTGATGATGGCCTCGATTTTTTTCATGGAGGGTTCTCCTTTAGGATGTTTTTTTTTCTTTACAGGTGAAATTGTATCTTACAGTAAAGAAAGCCTCTCTCTAAATGTTTTTTTGGGTACTACATGTTATATGCTGTTTCGCTGTGAGAGCTCTGGTCAAGTCCTAAAATTTCGTCTTCCTCTTTCACGCGAAGTCCTCTACAGATTATATCGGTAATTTTAAGCAAGATGATGCTGGCAATAAAGGCGTAAGCGCCAACAACTGCCACGCCGAAAATCTGGGTGCCGAGGAAGGCGGCGTTGCCGGCCAGAAGGCCGTCCGCTCCGCCGGAATTGACCGCTTTTGAGGCAAATATTCCCAGGCATATTGTGCCGATGATGCCGCCGACTCCGTGGATACCGACTACATCGAGACTGTCGTCAAAACCGATTTTGTTTTTAAATGATACGGCAGTGTAGCAGCAGAAACCGGCAATAAGGCCGATAATGATGGCTGCATTAGGTGTGATGAAGCCAGCTGCCGGTGTAACAGTGGCAAGACCGGCAATGGCACCGGAAGCTGCGCCAAGAGTGGTTGGCCTTTTATAGTGGATCCACTCGACAAGCGTCCACATCGCCATACCGGCCATGCCTGCCAGGTGTGTTGCAACAAAGGCGCCTGCGGCAATGCCGTCAGCGGCCAGGGCGCTCCCTCCATTAAAACCGAACCAGCCGAACCAGAGAAGGCCGGTGCCGAGCAGGGTCATGGGGAGACTGTGGGGGATAAAACTCTCCCTGCCCAGACCTTTACGGGGGCCAAGGACAATGACTGCGGCAAGGGCTGCCATACCGGAAGTCAGGTGGACAACCAGACCACCGGCGAAATCTAGAACGCCTCTGGCTCCCAGCCAGCCGCCGCTGCCCCATACCCAATGGCACACGGGATTGTAGACAACGATGGCCCAGGCCAGACTGAAAATAAGAAAGGGGCCGAATCGCATACGTTCGGCAATGGCGCCGGTGATAAGTGCCGGAGTAATAATGGCGAACATGCATTGATAGATCATGAAGACAGTTTGGGGAATGGTGGTTGCGTACTCGGAACTGGGGGCACTGGTGACACCGTTAAGCGCAAAAAAGGAAAGGTCTCCGACAAAGCCTGCCACGTCAGGCCCAAAGGCCATGCTGTACCCAATGTAGACCCATTCTATGCTGATGACGGAAATCATGATAAATGACTGTAGTATGGTGCCGAGAACATTTTTACCTCGAACCATTCCTGCGTAAAATAATGCCAATCCCGGTGTCATCAGCAGCACCAGTGCTGCTGAAATAAGGATAAATGCCGTGTCTGCTCCTGAAATCATTCTTTAAACTCTCTTTGCTTTGTTGAATTGCCGGATATCTAATAACGTGAAAGCTGCACAGTCACAATGCATCATGTGTGCCACGAGTTTCCTGTGCGTAACATGTTGAAATGTATAGTTTTAGTGGGGAATGTTGTTTTTAGGTGGCAGGGGGGTGTTACAATTTTGTATTAATGCTTGGTAGGTTTTACAAAAATGTAACGTGTGGATTTACTTTAAAATCTGGTAGCGGTCAATAATGACGGAGGCTATGGGGGGGTGGGGAGACTCTTTCTTGAGCCATGCGTCAAGCTTGCGTATCATTTCGCCCCGTGCAAGGGGAAATCGGCGCAATTCATCAAGTGGCCGGTTGATGTAAAATTGATAAATGGCATCGCGCACAGAGGACCGCTTGTCCTCCGGGGGTGACTGTCCCGGCTCAAGTTGCAGAACGAGGCTTACATCCACTCGGATGATGAGGTCTTCTTTGTTATCCGGCTGTTCAACAGTGATTAAGAAAGCCGGCATGGGCCATTTCTTGCGGATTTTTGCGGGAGTTGCCGGCAGTGTTTCCTCAGGTGATACTTGCAAACCCGGTTGCTTTGCAGTAAGCATTTTTGCCGTGTCCTGCTGTGAAGGTGATGTAGTCTGCTCTGTCAGTTGCTCAGTGGTAGAGAGGAAAAACAGGGTGGCCGGGATGGATGTCACAGTCAGGAAGGCCAAAAGGGGAAAAAGTATTTTCTGGTATGGGGGGCAAAAGGCATACCAGTTTTTGCAGCGGGCCAGGAGAGAATCTTCCGGTTTTTCCGGGACTTTCGAGCCAACAGCTTGTGTTCCATCCGCAGTAGAGCTTGAATCTTTTGCCTTGCCTTCAGTGGGTTCAAGCAGGGAGGCCAGGTCAATGTCTTCATGGCTTTCTCCTTTTTTGGCGAAAAAATTTTCCGGCTCTTCGTCGGGCGGAAGCATAAAGTCTTCAGCCTTGAACGCTGTCTCCCAGTCGTCTCCTATATCATCTTCCAGTCCTTCAGGTAAGTCAAAGTCCAGTGGGTTGTTTGATTTGGGGTCTGCGGCCATTTAACTTGCGATATTGCACTCCGTGTTAACAACAAGAGATAAAAATTATCCTAAAATTTTGTTGATTTTTTCGCCAAGGGTCTCAGCTGTAAAAGGTTTAACAATATACTGGCTCACTTTGGCCTTGACGGCAAGGATTATGTTGTCCTGCTGGGCTTCCGCAGTAACCATGAGAAATGGTATATTGGCAAGGTCGGCATCGGCGCGGACATGTTTGAGAAGCTCCAGGCCTGTCATTTTCGGCATGTTCCAGTCGGAAATGATCATGTCCACTTTTTCTTGCTTGAGGATCTCGACGGCTGTCGTTCCGTCGTCAGCCTCAACAATGTTTTTATATCCGAGTTGGACCAGGATGTTTTTGACAATTCGACGCATGGTGGCGAAATCATCCACGACAAGGATTTTCATGTTGGTATCGGCCATTGTTCCTCCCGAAGGTGTAAAAAAGGGTTTGTGTTTGTTTGAAAATAAATGATTTTATCGCAGACGTAAAGGGCGTTTCTGCGAAATAAATGTGTAACTATTCAGCAGCACCCCATCCGGAGTCTACGCTACCTGCACACGATCAGGCTGTTTCACATAGCCCAACTATTGTTCTCCAGCCTGCTTGCGCACATCTGGAGCGCCCTGCAGGAAGTGCCCTTGGGGTGCACTGCTGAACAGTTACAGACCGAGCTTTTCGTAACTTTTTTCACATAAGCTGAATAGTTATATAAATGTTCTCATTCTCCCATAGCTTTTTTCATTTTTGTCCGCAGGCGGAGCATGGCCTTGCTGTGCATTTGAGAAATGCGTGATTCCGTATAATCCAGCACATGGCCTATTTCCTTCATTGTCAATTCGTTAATATAATACAGCGAAACAGTGAGCCGTTCTTTTTCCGGCAGTTCGTCAATGGCTTTGGCCAGTAAATCTCGAATTTGCCCAAGGTTGAGAGCTGCAAAAGGATCAGTTTCATGGGAACTGAAAGACTCACAGGCGCTGCTGGAGAGCATGGAGTTCGGTGGGTGCCGGCGCAGAAGCTCAATGTCTAAAAAGGTTACCGATTTGGTTTCGTTTAAAAGCTGATGGAAATTTTCCAGGGAGATATTCATTTTGCCGGCAGCTTCTTCGTCGGTTGCCGGTCGACCAAGTTTTTTTTCAAGTTGGGAATATACCTGTTCAAGATCAGTGATTTTGCGGCGTATGGAGCGGGGAACCCAGTCCAGGGATCGTAATTCGTCCAGCATTGCCCCCTTGATTCGGAATTCGGCATAGGTTTTAAACTGTACGTTCTTGTTAATGTCAAATTTGTCAATTGCATCAATGAGGCCGATAATGCCGCAACTGACGAGATCGTCCGGGGATACTTGGGGCGGAAGGCGGTTCGCCAGGCGGTTGGCAATATATTTTATCAACGGGGTATAGGTAAGGATGAGCTCATTGCGTTTATCCGGACTCAACTCGGACGAAGAAGCAAAATATGCTTTTGTGTAATCCTTGAATTTTGGTGAATACTGTTTGTTCATATTACCGTCTGAATGGATTTTTCAGAAGATTTCGCACCTGAAGCACGTTTCATCTCTGTGTCATTAAGTTGCCTGATGAGAGTATATTATAAATGCAACAGTCCTTTCCAGAAAAATTTAATATTTCCATCTTGTTGAGTTGTTTGTTCTTCCCGGGCAAGTTGATTTGCAAGTTTTTTGAGCATGAGACTTGCTTTGGATTGTGGTGAGAGTTCCGTTAACAGGCGTTGGGCGCGAACAGCTTGTGGAAGTCTCGCGTCAAAGGGGATGTAACCAATATAGTCCAGCGAAAGTGTGTTGAGAAAGCGATCTGCTACCATGCTGAGCTGGCGGAAGACGGCAAGCGCCTCTTTTTCTGAATTTGCCGAGTTGATAAGGATGCGAAATTTTTTTACGTCATGCCGGGTGGAGAGGACCTTGATCATGGCATAGGCGTCGGTGAGTGAGGTGGGCTCCGGACTTAAGACAATGATACGCTCCTGGGCTGCCAGGGTGAAGTATATTACATTTTTGTTAATTCCTGCGGCCGTGTCGATGAGCAGGATGTCTATTTTCTCTCCCAGTTCGTCCATCTCGGCAAGAAAGTAGAGTTTCTGCTCTTCCGTCAGGTCGGCCATTTCGAGGATACCGGAACTGGCCGGCAGTATGGAAAAGCCCCCCGGTCCCTGCACCAGGATATCTCTGAGGCTTTTTTCTCCTAAAAAAACGTGATGCAGGTTGTAGTGCGGGGTGATGCCCAGCAAGATGTCCACGTTTGCCAGGTTGAGGTCGCCATCGAGAACCACCACTCTCTTCCCCATGTTTGCAAGGCAGTAGGCGAGATTTACGACAATGTTTGTTTTGCCGACACCTCCCTTGCCACTGGTGACGCAGATGACCCTGGGGCCTTTGTGTGCAGTCTCTGGGCGATAATGTGTCGATGGGGCACCGGAGTTGTTCATGAGTTTTTCCAAGGTGTCGGCCTGATGCATTTGTTTGTATTCCTGTTTGTCGACAATACCTTCCGTTCCGGAAGGTATTGATTAAGTCGCGTTTTCTGCTTTGGCAAAAAAAGTGTTTTTCGCATCGTCAACGGCTGTCCATCCTCTTCTGAACAGGTCATCAAGAAACGGTTTACAGGCCACGAAAAAATCCTCCGGAACTTTCTGGCCGGTGGCGAGATAAGAGACCGGGATTCCTGCGTTTGCCACTTGTTGGCACAGTGCTGCATATGCCCGTGTTTCGTCTATTTTGGTCAGGATGAGGCCGGTTGGTCCTATGGCAGCGTACGAGTCGATTGTCTTTTGCAGATCCTCTTTCTTGGTAGTGGCACTGAGAACAAGTTGGGGCTCAATGCTGTCAAAGGAAGAAAACCACTCTGCCAGTTCCATGATATGATCATTGTCGTACGGACTCTTTCCGGCGGTGTCAATGATGATGAGATCGCAATCCCGGTGTCTGTCAATGGCTTTGGTCAAGTCTTTTTGCCGCAGGACAATTTCGCAGGGAATCTGCATGATGCGGGCATAGGTCCGCAACTGGTCCGTGGCGCCGATGCGATAGCAGTCCATTGAGAGCAGGGCTACTTTGTAATTTTTACGCAATTTATACCAGGCGGCGATTTTGGCGGATGTTGTTGTTTTGCCCACACCCGTGGGGCCGATGAGTGCCAGGATGGTTGCCTTGCCTCTTGCATTGATTTTCGGCGGAGCAGCCTGGATTTGTTCAATGAGCTGGTTGCGCCAGCGGGCAACATCTTCCTGCTTCGGACGCTTTGTTTCCAATGCTGCCGGAGTTGAAGAAGGCTGAGTGAAGTTTTCGCTACAGGGGTGTTTAATTGGTGGAGTTACCCCATTTTTTCTGAGCATGTCTGCAAAGCGCATACGCAGATCATGGGACTCAATACTGATTTTCTTTTCGGATTTCTTTAAGGCTTCTTCAGGTCGATCCAACTGCTTTTTTTGATATGCGTTGTAGCCGTATATGGTCGGTTTGCTGACATCGGGAGGGCGGTTGCCGGCGTTGGCAGAATTGTTCCGCATATGGGACGTTTGCCCGTTGCCGGACGGAACAGTGAGTGTTTCAAGATCGTAATCCATGGCCGCCACCATTTCAAAACGCTGGTTCGGAGTCCCGGCATCCAGGGTTTTATTGGTAAGTATCACCGCGTTTTCTCCGAGTTCCTTCTTGACAAGAGCCAGGGCGGACGTGCTGTTCGGTGCTTCAAATCGTTTAATACGCATAAGGTTGGTCTGATTAGTTTAATTGGTCTTTAAATCTCAATTGTTCCCAGGGACTTTATGGTGGATTGGGTTGTCAGCTCATTGTGTGATAATACCACCACCTGGGGCATAAATCTTTCAATAAGTTTCCTGAGATGACGACGCACCACAGGGCTGCTGATGATGATTGGCTGATAGCCGTCTTCTGAAACTTTATCCACGGCAGTTTGGATTGATTCAATGATTTTTTGTCCCATTTTCGGGTCAAGCGACATAAATGAGCCTTGTTCAGTGGTTTGTACGGACTCCCGCACCAGGTCTTCAACTCTGGTGGCCAGAGTGAGAACAGACAGGAGGCCTTCTTCTCCTGAAAGAGAATTGACGATGGATCGGCATAGTTTCCGGCGGACATATTCGGTGAGGATTTCCGCATCCTTACCCATGGGTGCAAAGTCGGCCAGGGTTTCACTGATGGTGAGCAGGTCGCGGATGGAAACCCGTTCCCGTAGCAGGTTTTGCAGTACTTTTTGTACTTTTCCCAGTGGGAGTAGTCCGGGAACAAGTTCTTCCACAACTTTTGGATGGGTTTTGGCCAGATTGTCCAGCAGTTTCTGCGTATCCTGCCGCCCCAGCAGTTCATGGGCGTGGGAGCGAAGGATTTCGGTTAAGTGAGTTGCCACCACGGTGGATGGGTCAACCACGGTATATCCTGCAAGCTGGGCCTCATCTTTTTTCTCTTTACTGATCCAGAGTGCCGGAAGTTTAAAGGCAGGCTCTTCGGTGGGAATACCCTCAATTTCTCTTTTGGCGGAGCCGGAATCCATGGCCAGGAAATAGCCCATCATTAACTCGCCGCGGGCTATTTCGACGCCTTTTAGAAGCAAGATGTATTCGTCAGGTTTGATCTGCAAATTGTCCCTGACGTGCAAGGGAGGGATGATGAGTCCCATATCTATGGCGAACTGGCGGCGAATTCCCCTGATGCGCTCAAGCAGATCTCCATCCTGTTTTTCGTCCACCAGGGGGATGAGCCCGTAGCCGACTTCAAGTTCCAAAGTATCCAGCGGTAATAGAGCCTCCACAGTTTCCGGTGCTCCGGAAGGAGGACCCTTCTCTACCTGTTCTTCTATCAGTTCCTCTTCCTGTTTTGCCTCTGCATTTTTCTGGAAGGCAACCCAGGCAAGACCACCCATGGTTGCTCCAAGCATGAGAAACGGCAGGTGGGGCAGGCCGGGTATGAGTCCGAAAAGCATGATGATGCCTGATGACACGGCGAGGGCCTGGGGCTGTTTGGCAAACTGCTTAGTCAGTTCCTTGCCCATGCTGTCGTCGGAAGCGGCCCGGCTGACAATAATACCGGCTGAGGTGGATATGATCAGCGAAGGAATCTGGGATACAAGCCCGTCGCCAATAGTCAGCAGGGTGTATGTTTCTGCGGCCTGGGCAATGTCCATGTTCTGCAGGATAATGCCGATGAAAAGGCCACCGAGGATATTTATGACCATAATGACAATACTGGCAATGGCCTCACCACGGACAAATTTGCTGGCACCGTCCATGGAGCCGTAAAATTCGGATTGGCGGCTGATTTCCGAACGTCGTTTTTTTGCGGCTTCTTCGTTGATAAGGCCGGCATTGAGATCGGCATCAATGGCCATTTGTTTACCAGGCATGGCGTCCAGGGTGAATCGGGCGGCAACCTCGGCAATACGGCCTGATCCTTTGGTGATAACAATGAAGTTGATAAGAACCATGATAAGAAAGATAATAAGACCAACGGCAAAACTGCCGCCGACAACAAAGTTTCCAAAAGACTGGATAACCTGGCCCACAGCGCCTGGCCCCTCATGGCCGTGCAGCAGGATAAGGCGGGTGGAGGCAACATTAAGCGACAGCCTGAACAGTGTGGTGAGCAAAAGCAGAGAAGGAAATGATGAAAAATCGAGGGGATTGGTGTTGTACATGGACATCAGCAGCACCACCAGGCTCATGGTGATGCCCAGTGAAAGCAGAAGATCCAGCACCAGGGTGGGTAAAGGCATGATCATGATCAATAGAACAGCGACCACCCCGACCGCCATCATAAGGCTCGACGGTTCCATGTGTATTGCGTCCAACCCGAATTTTGAAGTTTTTTCAGCCATAAAATGAGAACATCAGGTTAAAAGTTAAAGGTTGTGGTTCGATATTTTCAGCCATCCTAAAATTATCAATTATCAATTGCCCTTATGCGCTTTTCTTCTGCCCATAGACAAAGGCCAGAACTTCTGCCACAGCCTGGAAGAGATTGTCCGGTATCTGATCATTAATTTCAACTGATTTGTATAATTCCCGGGCAAGAGGCTTGTCCTCCACAATGGGAATACCATTTTCCCTGGCTATTTCCTTGATTCTCTTGGCAATGATGCCGGCTCCTTTGGCGATAACCGACGGCGCACTCATGGTGGCAGCATCATATGTCAGGGCAATGGCCAGGCGGGTGGGGTTGGTAATGATCACATCAGCCTTGGGGACTTCGCTCATCATGCGCTTTCTGGCCATTTCCATCTGGATGGAGCGGATACGGCCCTTAACGTGGGGGTCACCTTCGGTCATTTTGGCCTCTTCTTTCACTTCTTGTTTGGTCATCTTCATTTTTTTGAGGAATTGCCAACGCTGAAAGGCATAATCAATGGCTGCAAGGACAGCGATAATGAGTGCTGATTTTAAAAATATCCAGAAAGAAACCCTGGCATAAAAGACCAGAATGGCATAGGGGTCCTGATCCATCAAGGGGCCCAGTCCTTCTATGTTTTTCATTATTTCGTAATAGCCGACAAAGCCGACGATAAGAAGTTTGGCAATTGATTTAATCGTGTTGGCCACGGTCTGCATGGAAAATATGCGGCCTAAACCTTTAATTGGATCGATTTTTTCATATTTGGGCGTTATTTTTTCCGTTGTGAATAGAAAGCCAACCTGCGCATAGTTTGATGCCAGGGCGGTAATGAAGATGACGAGCATCAGCGGGCCGGTGATGATGCCCAGATAGCGGATTGACTCCGTGGCCAGCATGACCATGTTGCTGGGTACGATTTCAATGGAGTGAAGATTGGTAAGGTAATGACGCAGCAGGGATAGGAGGTTTTCCAGCATATAGCCGCTGAGAATATAAATTGTCAGCAGACCGAGAAGCAGCACGGCAGCAGAAGGAACTTCCATGCTTTTGCCCACATCACCTTTTTTGCGGGCATCCTGCAGACGCCTTGCCGTTGGTTCTTCGGTTTTTTCCTGGCCGCTCTGTTCTTCAGCCATCTGTTACCCTCCAAGTCCCTGGGCAAGCTTGGGCAGCAGTCTGCCCAGCATTTCGAAATGATTGATCATCAGGGGCATGAAGTAGGTCAGTGAAAGACCGACAAAAATAAAGCCAACCCCGATATTAAGAGGCATGCCCACAATGAGAATGGGAATTTGTGGAACAGTCTTGGCAATAATACCCATGGCAACATGGGAAAAGAAAACAGCCGCTGAGGCCGGGGCCATAATTTTCACGGCCATGAAAAACATGCGGGACGCACCCTGGATGACTCCTTCAAAGGTGGCCTGGGTGATATGAAGCGTGCCCGGTTCCACCCAGAAAAAGCTTTCAGTCAGCGTTTTGAAAAATAGGTGGTGTCCGTTGATAGCTAAAAAAATAAGAATGGCCATCACATTCCAGAACTGGCCGACAAGGGAGGTCTGGAAACCGAATTGCGGATCCATCACACCGGCCATACCCATACCCATCTGGATTCCCAACATTTGACCGGCCAGCTGCACGGTGTCAAAAACCATGCGGGCGAAAACGGCCAGAATGCCTGCAAAAGCAAGTTCGGAAAGGATAAAAATCAGAAAGCCCAAAACGCTTTGCGGCAGTTGGTCGCTATGAACCGGCACGACCGGGGCCAGCACCAGTGCCGTTGCAACGGTCACAAGGATTTTCACCTGGGAAGGAACGGTTCTCGACCCGGTGACGGGCATGAAAAAAATCAGGGGGCCAACCCTGATCATGACAATAACCACAACCAGAAAATGTTCCAGGGTCCAGTTTAAAAGTGCGGTGTCAACCATGGTTTTCCTCTGTCACCTGATGATGTCCGGAATGCTCAGGAAAAGGTCTTTTGTGTAATCATTGAGCTTGATGAGCATCCACGAGGAAAAAAAGAGCAGAGCCAGCATGACGGCAACGATTTTCGGTACAAAGGTCAGGGTCATTTCCTGGATCTGGGTGGTTGCCTGGAATATGGCGATCATCAGACCCACAGCCATGCCCACCAGGAGCAAAGGGGCGGAAAGAAGAAGGGTGATGGTTATGGCGTTTTGACCTAATGTGACGGCATCCAGCGGGGTCATGGTTACACTCCGAAACTCTTCACAAGGGAGCCGACGATGAGATACCAGCCGTCAACCAGGACAAAGAGCAATAGTTTGAACGGCAGAGAAACCATGACCGGCGGCAGCATCATCATGCCCATGGAAAGAAGGACGCTGGCGACCACCATGTCTATGACCAGAAAGGGTAAAAAGAGAATGAACCCTATCTGGAAGGCCGTTTTCAGTTCACTGATCATGAAGGCGGGAACAAGAATGGAAATGGGTACTTCATCCTTGTTGGCCGGTTTCTCCATTTTGCTGATGCCGAAAAAAAGAGCCAGGTCTTTTTCGCGGGTATGCTTGAACATGAAGGAGCGCAAGGGCTTGATGCCTTGGTTGTAAGCCTGCTGCAAGCCGATTTTTTCATCAAGGTAAGGTTTGACCGCCGTCTCGTTCATGTCTTTTAAGACAGGAGTCATGATGAAAATTGTTAAAAAGAGAGACAGGCCAATCAGGACCTGGGCCGGCGGCATCTGCTGGGTGCCCAGGGCGCTTCTGAGAAAGGAGAAGGCTATAACAAGGCGGGTAAAGCAGGTGGTCATCAGTAGTATGGCCGGCGCCATTGCCAGCACGGTGAAGATGAGAAGGATTTCAATGAGTACGGCAACCTGTTTGGGGTCATCCGTTTCAGCCAGCCCGACCTGCACTGTCGGCAGGGTGACGGACCAGCTGTTTGATGCAGCAAAAAGGAGAAAAAACGTTGTCAGAAAAAAGATGTTTTTTTTCATTTTTCACCCCGAACTATCTTGCCGAGCAGGGATGCAAAGGATGTTTGTCCCACGTTGTTTGACGGGCTGTCCGGTAAGGGGATTGTTTTGTTGTCAAGATTTGTCAGCAGGGTGATTTGCTGGTCCGTGACGCCAAGGGCAACGGTTTCTTCTCCAATGCGAACAACGGAAATATATTTTTTTGAGGCGATCATTTTTGTGTCAAGTACGTTGATCAGAGTTCCCTGTCGGCTGCCCGTCCGGCTAAGGCCCATTTTTCTTAACCAGAAGGAAACAACAACCATCAGCCCCACAACCACGATGAGCGCGCCGAAGACCTTGAGCAGGGTAATGGCAAGAGACGTTGTGTGGGCAAGGTCGGCAGCAGGCGTACTGACGGAGGATGCAGCCGGCTCACCGGCCGCCCATGATGCAATGGGGGCGGTCATGATGAACAACAGGGGGAGCATGGCCCATACGCATGTGTTCCCAGCTCGCAGGCAACGCCTGCTATGTATGGATGACAGTCTATTATTGTCCATTATTCTCAGGAAAAAACCGGCTTAAGCCATATTTTTGATGCGGTCTGATTGGCTGATTATTTCGGTGATTCTCACTCCGAAACGATCGTTGACGACAATGACTTCGCCTTTACCCAGAAGTTTCCGATTTACATAGATGTCAACAGGTTCACCGGCTGTTTTTTCAAGTTCAACCACTGATCCCTGGGCCAATTGCAGCATTTTGTCAATGATCAAGCTGGTGCGGCCAAGTTCGACGGAAAGCTGCAGGGGGATATCCAGCAGAAAATCGAGATTTTGGATGCCTGCCTGTCCTTCCGGGACGTCTCCCAGTTCGTCAAAGTTGACTGCTCCGGTTGCGGTGCCATTGTTGTCGTTGTTATCTTGAGGAGTAAGCGTGTCCCAGTCCTGACCTTCACTGTTCTTCGCTGCCCCGCCTTCAGCGTTTTTTGACTCTTCCAGGGCGTCGGCCCAGGCATCATCCATTTTTTTGTCAGCCATTGTTTTTCTCCGCTTTATGTTTCATTGCCATTTTTAAGGTTTTTAGACTGAAGGCTGAAGGCCTAAACCCCTTTAGTCTAAAAGCCTTTAGCGCAGCTGGTTAGTCTTTTTCCTGATCAAAGACCTTACGTTTAATTAAAAAAGCTTTATTGCCCCGGTGGATCCCTGGGGATCCCATGTATTTGCGGACACCACTGATGAAACAGGGCATCAGTTCGTCTTTTCTTTTGTCGAGCTGGATAATGTCGCCTTTTTCCAGACTGAGAATGTCGCCGGCGGCCAGAGTGGTTTGTCCAAGGTTCACCTTGATATCTACGGGAATATTTTTGATGTTTTCCGTTAAAATCTGTTTGAGGATCATGTCTTCTTCGCTTTGATCTTTTGTAAAGGCTGTCATTAGTTTTTGTTTGACGGATTCAAGGTTGCTGAGGGGGATGCAGGATGTAATGCTGCCCACTGCTTTGTCCATGTCAACCTCGTACCGATTGATGATGACCACTTCTTCGGGCTCGCATATTTTGGCAAATTGCGGATTGATTTCGCTGCGCACATGATGAACCTTAATGGGACACAATGAGTGCCAGGCCTTTTGCAGATCATTGAGCAGCAGGTTGACAATGCGCTCGATTAATTTCTGCTCTATGCCGGTAAAATCTCGTCCTTCAATTCGTACGTTTCTGGCGCCGGTTCCTCCCAGAAAGCTTTCAACAAAGGCAAAAACCAGTTTTGGTTCAATAACAAAAAGAGCGTGACCGCGGAAGGGATCCATCTTGAAAATCTGCAGGCTGCTGGGTACGGGAAGAGTCCGGACAAACGCACCGAAACGTTCCAGTTCCATGGGTACTGCCGTAATATCCAGAATGCGGCGAAGGGTTCCTGCGATTGACGGCCTGATGGAGCGTAAAAAAACATCATTGATGGCCTCCATGGCAGGCATCTTGACCTGGACAATTCGTTCTTGCCGGCTGAAGTCATACTTTGAATATTCAAGAGTATCTTCAACGATCTGTTCTTCGGGTTCCTCAATTTCTCCCCCGGAGATCCCTTTTAACAGGGCATCAACTTCATCTTGACTGAGAATCTGTTCCATTGGAAAATTTCACGCTTTTTTAGGGTTGTATTGGTGTAACTTTTCGGGTGATGCAGCAGATTTACTCCCAACGCCTATTGTGCCAAATTCAGGCACAAAGGCAGGAGGCACAGAGGCACAAAGTTTAAGGAAAATATCTTAATAGAAAATTACCTTCACTCAGTGCCTTCGAAGTCTTCGCTTATCTGTCACTTTGTGCCTTTGTCACTTTGTGCCTTTGTCACTTTGTCACTTTGTCACTTTGTCACTTTGTCACTTTGTCACTTTGTGCCTTTGTGCCTTTGTGCCTTTGTGCCTTTGTGCCTATTGTGCCTATTGTGCCTATTGTGCCTATTGTGCCTATTGTGCCTTTGTGCCTTTGTGCCTAGGGCATTAGCAGACGTATCAAAGTTAAATGAATCAAAATAATCACCTGAATAGTTCCGTTTCAATTAAGGTAAAGAGGGAAAAGGTGCGAATCCTCTTAAAATTGCGTCTGTTGTTGCTCGTTTTACTGCACGACAAACTCGGAAAAATAGATGTTTTTAATTTTGTCGGGCCGGGCTGCCAGTTTAAAACGTTCCAGAAGTTCATCCCGGATTTGTAGTTTGCCTTCAGGGGTCATGACCTCTTCAAAAGTAAGGCTGGTCAGCATCATGATGACAATATCCCGGAGTTTCGGAGCGATTTTCTGCGTTCTTTCCACTGCTTCGACGGTTTCAAGTTCAAGGCTGATTTTCATTTTAAGATAGCGCTTTCCTTTCGGATCGGCCAGGTTGACCACAAAGGGTTTCATTGTGAAAATTTCACCCACAGGTTCGGGTAGATTTGCCTCTAGTCCGGGTATGCTTTCATCTGGAATTGGTTTTGGGGCCAGGAATGTAGTGTAGGCAAAAAAACCACCGCCGCCAAGGAGGAGAATGGCGACTCCAAAAATGATAAAAAGCATTTTTTTTGATTTCTTTTTGGGCTTTTCGCCATCTTCTGCTGTTTTGGCATCATCTTCAGCCATGATTATGTCTCCTGCTGGTAAAAGTCGTTTATTGTTAGTTTTATCTGTACAAGGCTACGGCAATTAGTATGCCATATTTGTATTGATTAGTACAATGAGAGATAAGCTTTTGTTATTTTTAGGAGTTTATCATCTGGGCACTACCCCTTGTTAGTTAAAAATACGGAAGGTGCAAATGGCAGGGTCATTTTTCTGACCTTTTAAAGATGTAAAAGTCAAAAAAATGAAGCATGTTGAATTGAGAATTGAGAATTGAGAATTGAGAATTGAGGAAAGTGATGACTTGATTTGACAAATGAGAGAGGGGGGTGTTGATTTGCCGAGAAAATTAAAAAAATTGAATTTTTTATGTAAACACAGTCTGTGTTTTGCTTTTTGGCGGGTGAAAACAGCTTTTTTGGTAGGCGGAAAGGGCAAAAAAGGTATGGTTCAAAAAATTGAACTTCGTCCAGTGCGCTGTTTTTAAAGGATATTTTTTTTGAAGTAGTTGGAAAAGGGATAAAGTTTAAAAAATTGTATCTTTCCATGGGGGCGAGTTTTGCGGGGGGAAGAGCGCTGAAGCCTTATGTACCAATGGTTTTGGAGGGAAATGAATTTTATTTTGTCATTGGCATACATGTTGCTATTACAAAACAACAAGATAACAACTCTTATCTCCTTTCTCCTGAAAAAGGCTGGTCTTGTCCCCCCAAGATCGGCCTTTTTCTATTTATAGGGTTTGAAAATGCACATTTCTTCAACGGGGGTGGGTTTTGTCCGCTGCCAGGAATATGACCGGGCGAAAATTAAAGATGGGCTTGATCAAATCGCTGCTGCATCTTCTTTTCGTTTGCCTTTTGGCAGTAATGTATTGTTGAAACCGAATCTTGTTTCCGGGCGAGGTCATAAAGGGCTTGCCTGCAGTCATCCGGAATTTGTAGCTGCAGCAGCCCAGTGGTGTCTGGATCATGGAGCTGGAGTTGTTATTGGGGATTCACCTGCTTTTGGTCGGGCTCCGGCTGTTATGCAGACCTGTGGTATATCCCGGGCCTTAAAGGGACTGGCCGTAAAACAGGTGCATTTCAGCAAGGGGGAAAAAGTCACTCTGGCAGGAGGGCAATCTCTTCCCCTGGCATCTCAGGTCCTTGACTGCGATTTGCTCATTAATTTACCGAGGGTGAAAGCCCATTCCCAAACCCTGGTTACTTTGGCGGTAAAAAATTATTTCGGCACTGTGAAGGGTTTTACCAAGGCTCTGCTTCACCAGAAGCTCGGCAAGGAGCCGCATCTTTTTGCCCGTATGCTGGTTGATCTGCTGGCAGTGCTCCCCGCCGGATTCACATTTATTGATGGTATTTGCGCCATGCACAGGGAAGGCCCGGTGAATGGTGACCCTTTTCCCCTGGGTGTTGTTGCGGGATCTGAAAATCCCGTGGCGCTTGATACGGCCCTGTTAATGCTATTGGGGGTCGACCACCAACAAAGTATGGTATGGCGGGAAACCGAGCGCCGGGATATGACCGGTTGCCGCTTTACAGACCTGGTTTTCCCTCTACTGCATCCTTCAGAAATTTCTGTAGATGATTTTCTTGTCCCCTCGCGCTTAAAACCTGTGCCCTTTCAGCCCTTTCATGTAGCGGCAAGTCTTATTCGTCGAATACGTTTACTCCGGCAGCAGCCATCTTCATAATTATCATTATTATCATTACAAAAGGCCGTCGTGAAGGTTTTTGGCTCAAACTTGTCCCTTTACATTTCCAGGTTGAGACTTTATTCTTTTAATTTGTTGGCAAAAAATGAAATGAATGAAAAGGAGTTTGTGCATGTATAATCTTAAAGGAAAAGTTGCCCTTGTTACAGGCAGTTCCCGGGGTATAGGTCGGGCTATTGCCATGCGTTTTGCTGAAAGTGGTATTAACCTGGTGGTTAATTATGTCCGCCATAAACGCGACGCCGAGGCAACTGCCGCAGAAATTGAGAGCACCGGAGCACAATGCCTTGTTGTCAAGGCCAATGTAGCCAACGATGATGATGTGAAGTCCATGTTTGAAGATATTAAGGCACATTACGGCCGGGTCGATTTTCTGGTCAGTAATGCTGCTTCCGGGGTGCTTAAGCCGGTTATGGAGTTAAGCACCCGCCACTGGAACTGGGCAATGGATATTAATGCCCGGGCTCTGCTGACCTTGAGCCAGCAAGCCGTTCCTCTCATGGGTGAGGGTGGGCGTATTCTGGCGGTATCGAGCCTGGGGTCGGTGCGTGCCGTGGAAAATTATACGGCGGTGGGCGCCTCCAAAGCAGCGCTTGAATCCCTTGTCCGTCACCTGGCTGTTGAGCTTGGTTACCTGAAAATTACAGTGAATACCATCAGTGCCGGAGCCGTTGATACCGAGGCCTTGAAAAAATTCCCCAACCGCGAGCAGATCCTTGAGACAGCCCTGAAGCGTACACCTCTTGGCCGCCTCACCACCCCGGCGGATGTTGCTGATCTTGCCCTGTTTCTATGCAGTGATTATGCAAAGATGATTCATGGCCAGACCCTTGTTGTGGATGGTGGCTACGCCATCCGCGCCTAGGAGGCTACCGAAAATGCCCTTTTCCCCCAACTCTGCGTTATGTAAAAAAAATTATCCTCGGAATATCATCTATATGCCTGCGGTAATTTTTTTTATATTCCTTGATTTGAGAAAAAATTGCTATTCTCGGATAGCCTCCTAATGATAATGGAGGGAGGGTTTGTAACTGCTGGAGCGCTTGTGCTGGCCTCGGCTTCTCCGAGGCGGCAAAGATTTTTACGGGAGCTTGGTCTGCAATTTACCGTGCAGCCTGCGGCAGTGGATGAAATTATCAAGT
Source organism: Deltaproteobacteria bacterium (assembly GCA_030667965.1). GTDB lineage: Bacteria > Desulfobacterota > Desulfobulbia > Desulfobulbales > SURF-16 > JAHLLM01. Next base: position 9,543 of record DAOUUW010000001.1, on the reverse strand, counting down.
CCGGTGAGAGCCCGAAGGATTTTGTTCTGCGTCTCGCAGGTGAGAAGGCCCTTGTCGTTTCACGGGACAATACCGCAGCCTGTGTTCTGGCTGCGGATACGGTTGTTGTTTTTGATGGAGAGATTTTGGGCAAACCGGCAGACAATGCTGATGCCATGGTCATGTTGGGTAAATTGTCGGGTAGTTGGCATGAGGTGTGGACCGGCTATTGTCTTTATTCCCCTTCCTGTAATCAACTGGTCAAAAGGGCGGTGAAAACGGATGTTCTCTTCCGTCCACTCACCGAAGAACTGTGCCGGGCTTATGTGTTGACCGGAGAACCCCTTGACAAGGCCGGCTCCTACGGGCTGCAGGGCCGGGGCGGGTTTCTGGTTGAAAAAATCGACGGCTCATACTCCAACGTCATAGGCCTTCCGATGGCCCAGGTGGTGGAGGATATGCTCGAAGTCGGGGTCATTCTACCTGTTACATCTTTAGAGTAGTACGCTCCGAATTGAGATAACCTGTTATGATATGAAAATTTCTCACAGAGCTCGCAGAGACACAGAGAAAAGAAAAAAAATACTGTGAACTCTGTGTCTTGTGAGATAAATTTTAATGCCTTTTTAAAAAAGCCGTAGGTTGAGTTGCGTTTTGTAAGTCAATGTGCACTTTTCACTCCTATCGAGATTATCAAAATTTTGTCCGAAAAAATGAAAATTTTACTCATATATCCTTATTGCCTCGAAGATCGAATTCATGCGGAAAATGTCGAGAGCATGCCCATCGGCATATATTACGTAGCTGCTCTTTTAAAGGAAAAAAAATATGATGTTGAGATCCTCAACTGGCAGAAGCTCGGCCGGTCTCCTGAAGAGATCAGGGCTGTGCTTGTTGAAAAAAGACCCGATGTTATCGGCTTTTCCATTCTGCAGGCAAACCGTTGGGGCGGTATTGAAATAGCAAGGGTTGCCAAACAGGTCGACCCGGATATAAAAATTGTCTTTGGCGGTATTACCCCGACCTTTCTCTGGAAACATTTCCTCACCCACTTTCCGCAAATAGACTACGTTATTCGTGGAGAAGGGGAATATACCTTTTTGAGCCTGATAGAGTGTATTGAAAAGAAAGAGTTTGCAAAAATCAGCGCCATCCGCGGAATTGCCTATCGAAAGAACAAAACGCCGGTAAAGACCCAGGATGCGGAGCCCGTCCGGGATCTGGACGAACTGCCCAATCCCGCCAAATATTATACTTTTGAGCATCTGGCCTTAACCCGTGGCTGCCCTGGGAATTGTACATTCTGCGGATCCCCGAAGTTCTGGGGACAGAGGGTAAGATTCCACTCGGCCGGCTACTTTGTTGACCAGCTTGAACTCCAATACAAAAGAGGCATCACGTTTTTTCTTATTTCCGACGATACATTTACTTTTAAAAAAGAAAAGGTGATTGAGATCTGCAGACAGATCATAGAACGTGGACTCAAGATAACCTGGTTTGCGATATCAAGGGTCAATTTTATAACTGAAGAGGTCGTCTTCTGGATGCGAAAGGCCGGATGCATCCAGATCAGTTTTGGTGTGGAAAGCGGTTCTCCCAAAATCAGAAACGTGTTGAACAAAAAGACCACGAATGATCAGATCAGAAATGCGTTCAGGACCACGCTTTATTACGGCATACTGCCCCGGGCATATATAATCTTCGGCTCCCCCGGCGAAACCAGGGAGACGATTCAGGAAAGCATTGACCTGGTCAACGAGATTAAGCCCCTGGTGGTCATCTTCCACGTTCTTGTTCTGTTTCCGGGTACAGAGCTTTATTCGGAGTTCAAGAAAAAGTTTAACATTTCAGATGATATCTGGCTGAATCCGATTGAAGATATCATGTACTTTGAAACCGACAAACAAATGCCCCGGGGAGATATCGAGAATTACAAGAATATGCTGCAGACCAATTTTTTTAAAAATCTTCCATTCTTTTTGGATGAGATCGATCTTGTCGATAATCCTGAACTCTATCCGATGCATGCCGATTTCTATTCGAGACTTGCCATGTCTTTTGACTCTGGTGAATATTCGGGAGTGGAAGCGCTTGGTGACAGTAAAAAAATTGCGGAAAAGCTGTATCGAAAATCCCTTGAATACCATCCGGTCTCCCGCGCTTTTCTCGGACTGGGTATGATCCGGCAGAAAAACAGGGACTATGCCGAATCCATAGAAGTTCTTTCAGAAGGGATAAAACATTTTCCTGATGACGAGCAGATAAATCTCTGCCAGGGCATAAGTTACATGAACCTGGGTCAATTCGATAAGGCTCTTTCGTTTCTCCTGAAATTTCAGGAATCAGCCCAGACCTTAAATTTTATTGCAGCCTGTTACAGGGAATTGAACGATGGTCAGAACGAAGCGGCCACTTTGAAAAAACTTAACTTGAAAGCATAGGAATTTCCATTTTTTTGTTTTTTTTAAGACAGGATTGACGGTCTCGTAAAAAGTCAAAATAGACGGCAAAATGTACTTTTTACGAATTTATCAGGATTAACTGGATTTTTTTATCATGTCTATCTTGTTGATCCTGTCTAAAGCCCGCCCGTAGGGCGCTAAGTTCATAACACAGAGCCGGAGTTCATAGCCTCATAAATTGCCACCAAAGAGATGATGACTCAATTTCCCGACCTGTCTTAATTTGTTCCGGAGATTGAGTTTCATTACTTTATGGTATGCATGCACATCTTTGTAAAAAGTTGACTGAAAGCTGAAACTTCAAATTCTCGCCCATGGTAATAACCGACGAATTTAAATTTCCCCGCCGCCCTGCTGTAGATACCGGTGAATCTCCACTCAGGTTAAGGGAGATAGCCGGTATTAATCCGCTCCTGCCGGTGAATCATTACTCCGGCAGATGGCGAAAAGGGAAAAACAGGCCTTATTTGCAAGGTGTGGAAGAAAATCTTTCCGATGAGGCGGAAAAAGATTTGCAGCTTTTGATAAAGCAGGTAAACGACAATCTGGAAAAAACAAATATTGCCATTCATCTCGGTCTCATCAAAGATGAAAACGGCTATGCCCTTGATATTTATGACTGTACAAGCGGCGTTGCCTGTTTTCTTGTTAAAGACGAGACTGTCCATATCAGTGAACTGCCGAAGTTATTGACAAACCTGCAGAAGGAAGTCGGCATACTGATCGATCTTACCATCTGATCCCTTCCCCTATTTTTTCGTTGAAAATTGTATTTAAATGTGCTAACCATCGGTCTTTGTATATGAATGGTCATTCATCTTTTGGGTATTTTTACTGAAATACCGTGGACAAGGGGACGCGAAATGGAAAAATTGCTGTTGGAAAACAAGAAGGTAATTCTTGAGAAATGGGAAGACTCGATACTGGAGTCCTATGCTCACGACACCTTTGTTATTTTTAAAAAGCAGAAAAATCCGTTTGCCAATCCTGTCGGCCATAAGGTCAGAACCGGGCTTGAAGAACTGTATGATGTGCTCTGTGAACCGAGCGACAACGAAGTGTTGACGCCGTATCTGGAGCAACTCATCAGTCTTCGGGCTGTTCAGGAAATTTCAGCTTCAAGCGCTGTTTCTTTTGTCTTTAAGCTGAAATATATTGTTCGGCAGGAACTGACCAAAAAGACTATGACCGGTTCTTATAAGGAGTGGCTGGCATTTGATGCCAGGATTGATGCAGCGGCTTTAGCTGTTTTTGACATGTATATGGCGAGTAGAGAGCGAATTAACCGGGTACGGATTTCAGAAACTACGTCTGGAAGAGGCCTCGTTATTGCGGGAGGATGTCCCTCTGGTCTACTGCGCCATGAAAAGGGAAAAAAGAGCAAAAGCCCATCTGTACAGTCCGGCTGAAGGTGCAGTTGGTGGTGTCCGGGCAGTGCCGGGACATTGCATGTTTTATGCGGCCCCGGAAGATGTCGAAATACGGCGGTTTCGGGAATTTTTACACACTTTTGATGAGGCGAGGTAACGGTAAATGAGAGTCCTGTATTCCTTCGTTGCAGTCTTAGCACTAGTCTTGGTTTCCTTCTTGGGAGGGAAGGTAACGGGTCTGCAATATTTGTTAGGGGTGGTGCTGCCCTATCTGGCATTTGGTGTGTTTATCGTCGGATTTTGTAACCGTGTCATAGAATGGTCAAAATCCCCGGTTCCATTCCAGATTCCTACCACATGCGGCCAGGGAAAATCACTGCCCTGGATCAAGTATAACAGGCTTGAAAGTCCAAACAACACACTGGAAGTAGTCGGTCGGATGATTCTGGAAGTTTGTGCCTTCCGGTCACTTTTCAGAAATACCAGGGCGGAAATGCATGACGGCCCGAAAATTGTGTATGGTTCCAGTAAGTCCCTCTGGCTTTTTTCCATACTGTTCCACTATTCGTTTTTAATTATTGTTCTGCGCCATCTTCGTCTTTTCACCGAACCGATTCCGTTTTTCGTACCCCTGCTTGAAATGGCGGACGGTATGATGCAGATCGGAGCACCGAGATTGTACGCCACCGATGTTATTTTTCTTGCGGCAATCGCTTTTCTTTTTTCTAGACGCATAATTTTACGCCATATCCGGTATATTTCATTGCCGGCAGATTATTTCCCGCTGTTTCTTCTTTTTGCCATCGGCGTAACCGGTCTTCTCATGCGTTATTATTACAGGGTTGATATCACGGCCGTCAAACAGCTTACCGCCGGGCTGGCGTCCTTTTCACCTGCATTGCCGGCTGGAATTCATCCTATTTTCTTTATTCATGTTACGTTGGTGTGTGCACTGCTGGTCTACTTCCCATTCAGCAAATTGATGCATATGGGCGGTATTTTCCTCAGTACGACACGTAATATGGCCAACAACAGTCGTTCAAAACGGCATATTAATCCATGGAACGATCCGGCAATCAAGCCCCATTCGTATGCGGCCTATGAAGATGAGTTCAGAGAGTTCATGAAAGATGCCGACATCCCAGTAGAAAAGGAATAAATAAAATGGCGATTCCAAAAGCAGAAGAATTAGGTGTAAGTGTCGTAAGGGAGCCATCCCTGATGACCGGAGCTATCCCCCAGAAGGAGTGGATGGATGTTCCGGCTAAATTCATGGAAGGCGACTCTTGTTACCCGGGCAAAGTGTCCATTGTAGAATACCACAAGTTTCCCTATCCGCGGGAGTGGAATCCTGTGGATGATGACTGGAAACTGCCGGACGACTGGGAGGATATTATCTTAAACGGTTTGAAAGAACGTCTGGATAAATTCCGGACCCTGAAAGTTTTTATGGATATCTGTGTCCGCTGTGGCGCCTGTGCTGATAAGTGTCACTTTTTCCTCGGTACCGGAGATCCGAAAAATATGCCTGTCCTGAGGGCAGAGCTCCTTCGATCCGTGTACCGTAATGAATTCACCACGGCTGGAAAACTGCTGGGCAAGATGGCCGGCGCCCGACCCCTGACCATTGAAGTGGTGAAAGAGTGGTTCATGTATGCCTATCAGTGTACAGAGTGCCGCCGCTGTTCCGCCTTCTGCCCGTACGGTATTGATACGGCTGAAGTAACCATTATCCTGCGTGAGCTGCTGCATCTTGTCGGTATAAACACCAACTGGATCCTGGAGCCTTGCGCCAACTCAAACCGCACCGGTAACCATATGGGTCTGCAGCCCCATACCTATAAAGATAACGTCAGCTATCTCTGTGACGACATCGAGGACATTACCGGCATTCACATTGAACCGACCTGGAACCGCAAGGGGGCGGAGATTCTATTTATTACTCCGTCTGCGGATGTTTTTGCTGAGCCCGGTATCTATACTGCTATGGGCTATCTGCTGCTCTTTGAGCATATCGGCCTGGACTACACCTGGTCCACCTACTCGTCCGAGGGCGGCAACTTCGGTCTCTTCACCAATAACGAGATGATGAAGAAGCTCAACGGCAAGATGTATGCCGAGGCCAAGAGGCTGGGTGTCAAGTGGATTCTTGGCGGTGAATGTGGTCATATGTGGCGCGTTCTCCATCAGTATATGGACACCATGAATGGTCCGGCGGACTTCCTTGAGGTTCCCCAGTCACCCATCACCGGCACTGTTTTTGACAATACCAGTTCCACCAAGATGGTCCATATCAGCGAGTTTACCGCTGACCTGATTAAAAACAACAAGCTCAAACTCGACCCCATGCGTAATGCCCATCGTATTTGTACTTTCCACGACTCATGTAACCCGGCCAGGGCCATGGGCCTGCTTGAAGAGCCGCGATATATTATGGATCATGTCGTGCCCAAGTGGTATGAGATGCCGGAAAACACTATCCGCGAGAAAACCTACTGCTGCGGCAGCGGCACCGGCCTGAATACCGGTGAGATCATGGAGCTCCGTATGCGTTCCGGCCTGCCCAGGGCTAATGCATTGAAACATGTGGAGGAAAAATTCAATGTCAACATGATGTCCTGCGTCTGTGCCATTGACCGGGCGACTTTGACATCCATGGTTGAGTACTGGAATCCGAATGTTGAAATTTGCGGGATATCGGAGCTTGTCGGCAATGCTTTAGTAATGGACGGCGAAAAAGAAGAGAGGGAATCGGGACTCCGCTTTGAGCCTCTTGAAGGAATGGAGGGGTAACGTATGTACAATAAAGGAAAGATTATACCCGGCCTGATTATTTTCGTTGCTCTCATGCTATTTGCCGTTTTTAATAATGCCGGCAAGAAGCTGGAGGCCCCTAAGCCTGAGAAGCCGAAAGACCACAAAGAGTGTGTGCTTCCTCTGGCAGAGATTAATAAAACCCATATGAAACTTCTCAATGATTGGCGCGATGAAGTCATCCGTGAAGGAAATAGAGAACAGATAAAAGTTGAGGGCAAGATGTACGAAAGAAGCCTGCAGAAAGGCTGTATGCTTTGCCACACCAGCAAGAAGAAATTTTGTGATGTTTGTCACGAGTTTGCTTCTGTTTATCCATACTGTTGGGATTGCCACATTGCGCCCCAGGAACCCCAGGAAGAAATGGTACAACAGGAGGCGAAATAATGGATAATTCAAGAAGAAAATTCCTCAAAATTGCCGGTATTTCAGCTGTTGCCGGCGTAGGAGCGCCTTCTGCCCTGAACATGCTGTTGAAGAATGATGTTCATGCAGCAGGAGGCGGCGACGCGGCTCCCGCTGCACACGGCGACGCCGGACATGGTGGCCATGATGCAGCCCCGACAGGTAAACGTTACGGGCTGGTCATTGATACCAGAATATTTCATGCAAATCCCGGAATGGCGGAAAAATGCGTTAAAGCATGTCACACCGAATATAATGTGCCGGATTTCGGCAACAGGAAGGATGAAATTAAATGGTTATGGAATGAACCTTTTGCCTATGCCTTTCCAGAGCAGAGTCATTATAAAAAGGATCATACTGTGCACTCCATGCAGTTTCTTGTCACCTGTAACCACTGTGACAAGCCCCCCTGTGTGCGGGCATGTCCGACAAATGCCACCTTTAAGAATGAAGACGGCATTATCATGATGGACTTTCACCGCTGCATCGGCTGCCGTTTCTGCATGGCTGCCTGTCCGTATGGATCCAGGAGCTTTAACTGGCGTGATCCGAGAGGTTCCAAGGATGGTATTCCCTTTATAGAGAAAGTTAATAAGGAATTTCCCACCAGGATGCGCGGTGTTGTAGAGAAATGTAATTTCTGTGCGCCACTGCTGAAACAAGGGAAGCCTCCTCTCTGTGTAGAGGCAACGGGTGACACTGGAGCAATGTATTTCGGTGATTTAAACGATCCGCATTCAGAAGTGTCAAAGGTGTTGAATGAAAGATTCACCATTCAGCGTAAACCGTCTTTGGGTACCAAGCCCTCAGTATTTTATATTATCTAAGGGGATAACATTATGTTAGAAAAATCGCTCAAAGGTAGCTTAGGATACTGGGCATGGGTTTTGTGTCTGCTTGGTATCATCTCAGTGGGCGTCATCTGCTACATTGTCCAGTTTAATTACGGTCTTGGTGCCACCGGCATGAGCCGTGACGTGACCTGGGGAATCTATATCTCTCAGTTTACTTTCCTGGTTGGTGTGGCCGCCGGTGGTCTTATGCTGGTGCTGCCCTATTATCTTCATCATTATAAAGACTTCGGCCGCATCACCATTCTCGGTGAATTTATGGCCATTGCCGCTGTTGTCATGTGTCTGCTCTTCATTATGGCTGACCTCGGCCAGCCCATGAGGGGCTTAAATGTTGTCTTTCATCCGATGCCAAATTCCATGCTCTTTTATGACATGATCGTTCTGAACGGTTATCTCTTCCTGAACGTGATCTGCGGCTGGGTGGTGCTTCATTCCGAGTACAAGGGAATCAAATATCCCAACTGGGTGAAGCCGCTCATTTATATCTCCATCCCATGGGCTGTTAGTATTCACACTGTAACAGCGTTTTTGTACTGTGGTCTTGCCGGACGTCATTTCTGGCTGACTGCAATTCTTGCCCCACGCTTTCTGGCTTCTGCTTTTGCCGCCGGACCCGCTCTACTTATGGTTATTGCCCTGATCATGAAGCAGACCACCAAATTTGATGTGGGACGCGTGGCTATTAACAAGCTTGTTACTATTATTGCTTACGCAGCCATACTGAATTTCTTTTTCCTCGGCTGTGAGATTTTTGTGGCATATTACAGCCAGATGCCTGGCCATATGCATACCATTGATTATCTCTATTTTGGTCTTGCCGATCATATAACCGGAGAAGTGTTTAATAACCTTGTCCCCTTCATGCAGGCATCAGTTATTATGGGTTTTGCCGGAATCGGACTTATTTTTATAGCCCGGGCAAAAGAGTCTGATGCGCTTGTTGCAATTGCCTGTAGTCTTATCTTTTTCTCCTTCTGGATTGATAAGGGCCTTGGCCTTGTTCTCGGCGGATTTGTGCCGAATGGCCTTGAGCAGATTACGGAATATTATCCAACAGTTGTCGAGCTTGGTGTGACAGCAGGAATCTGGGCAACCGGTTTTCTCATTATCACCTTTCTCTACAAGATTGCAATTTCAGTCAAGCTTGAGAATGAAAAAACGATCTAAGTCTTTTTTTCTGTAATGTATCAAGAGCGGATCGGGTTTATCCTGATCCGCTCTTTTTTTTGTGATTACCACTAATTTTCAGCCTCCTGCGTAAATAACCGGCGAAGAATGAGGGTGGGAGCGGATTTATCCGCGAATTTTCTGGGTTGGCAAGCAAGCAGTTCCATCTCCTTGCCAGCCCTTTTCGCAGCTAAAGCCGCTCCTACAGCACTGCACTTATGAATGGCTGAATTTCGATGGTAATCACATTTTTTTTTGTAATATGCAAAAAAGGTTGACAAAAGTGATTTAGTTGATAATTATTACTATAAATATTAAATGCGCTGATCAGTTAAGATAGCCACATATAAAATTTACTGGGGTATGCAGTTAGATCAAGTTTCTCGCTTATAATGTATTGTTTTGACGGTGTTTTCATTGCGGCTCTAAAAAACAGAACAGGTGCCTCAATAAACACGAAGAATCAAACAGTTGGCAATTACCAACTTGAGT
>DAOUUW010000193.1 GCA_030667965.1 Deltaproteobacteria bacterium | reverse complement strand
GCTTAAAGGATGAGTCCTTTTATGAAGACCGGGAAAACTCCATTGTCACAGGTGCGGTCAGCTGGAATCTTTTTGCCGGTTTTAAGGATAAATATTCCCTGAAATCAGCAAAATTGCTGCAAAAGGCCCAAGAGTACAGGCTTGATGGTATCAGGCAGGATATCAAGCTTAGGGTTGCCCTTCATTATGTTTCTCTTTTCAGCCGCAAGGCAAATCTCCAGGTGGCCGGGGATTATGTTGCCGCCCTGAACAAGATGTACCAGGACACTGAGAACAGGTATGAAGTCGGCTTGATAAAGAAAAACGATTTGCTCAAGGTCAAGGTTGACATGGATAATGCCCTGATTGACATGAAAAGGGCCGAGGCCGAGGTGAAAAAAGGTGTGCAGTTTCTGCAACGGGAAATAAGCGATACTGTGCAGTTCGATGCCTTGACTTTTGCCGAATTCGATCAGCTGCCCTTGTCGCTTGATCCGGGGCAGTATGAAAAAGATATGCTGAAACAACGAAGTGAGATCAGGGTGTTGAAGGAGATAGTCCAGGCTGCGGATGCCCAGATAAAGGCGCAATATGGTGCTTATTATCCCAAGGTGGATCTTGTCGGCAGTTACAGTAAATACGATGATGATTTCATCAACGGCAGAGGCAGTGACTCTGTCGGCGGTTTTATTGACGAGGAGGTACGGGCCCAGCTGGTGCTTTCCATGAACATCTTTGACGGATTCGGCAAATCATCCAGAACAGGCAGGGCCAGGCTTGAGAAAAGAGGCCTTCTGTCTGATCTTGCAGAGCTGGAGAACGAGCTGAAAACCCAGCTGGTAAACCTTTTTCTTGATTATGATGTCAGTGCTGAAAATCTCATTGTGGCCAGGGACAGTATCCGCCAGGCCGAGGAGAATTTACGGGTGACGACATTGTCATACGATGAGGGGCTGGCAACAGAGGCGGAACGCCTGGATGCCGCAGCCAATCTGTCCAGGGCACGCTTTAATTATGTTGCGGCAAAAAGTGAGGTTTTTGCCAACTATTACAAAATCATCAGGACGGTGGAGGGGTTTTAATAGGTCATGCGGATTCTGCCGCAGTCCGGGCATACCCATGTCGGCCCGTTGCTGATTCCCCACATATTTTCCTTGAAACATTCTTCACAGATCATAAAACCGCAGGGGCAGTTCATACAATAGGGCAATTTCTTTTTACAACAGTGGCAGACATATTCTTTTATTCTGCGGCGTCGACCGGGTTTTTTCTCCTTCGTGTTCATGAAAAATCTCTTTCGCCTGAATTATTAATAAGCTGGAGAGGCAGTTTGATAATAAAAACGGCTCCTCCTGCCGGATTGTTTTTTACCTCGATAGTGCCATGATGATAATGGAGGATAGAGCGGCAAATCGCCAGGCTTATTCCCTGTCCTTTCTGATGATGAATTACATCTTTAATGGCAAACTCATCAAAAATATCCTCCTGCAAAGAGGGATCAACGCCTGGCCCTTCGTCGGCCACGGTAATGATGAGCACCCCGTCATCACTCCGGCTTTTGATAATAACAGTGCCTTTTTCAGGAGAAAATTTGCAGGCGTTATGTATCACGAAGCGGAAGACATTAACAAGCAGAGGCCAGTCCGCCTGAAGAAAAACAGTTTCGCCCAAATCAGTTTCTATGGTTATATCGCGTTGTTGGTATTCCTGTTTAAACTGATTGACAACATTGGACAGTATGACATCCACGGGTTCGGCATGCGGATGAAGCTCGAGGCCGGCTTTCAGTTTGCAGAGTAATACCGCTTTTTTTAGAAATTCAAAAAGCTGCTTGCCGGATTCTACTATCAATGCGGCCAATTCCTTGTTTTCCTTATCCATAGAGGGGTCGTTACACAGTAATTGGGCGCAGCTGATAATGCCGCTGACTGGTGTTCTCGTCTCATGGGTAATCAAGGTGAGGACATCACCCTTTATCCTGTCAATTTCCTCCCTGTTTTTCAGCTGGGTAAAGACCCGCAACTTTGCCAGCAGTTCCTCGCTGTCAAAAGGTTTGCCGATGTAATCGTCAGCTCCTGCTTCATAGCCCTTTAAACGTTTCTCAACCTGGCACTGGCCTGAAATCATAATAATTTTGGTAAAACGGTATGTATTATCCGATCGGATTTTTCTGCAGATAGTGTAACCGTCCATAATGGGAATCATGATATCGAGAAGAATAACATCAGGCTTGAATCCGGCGAGAATTTCCAGTGTTTTTTCCCCGGATTTTGCAGTCTTAACAACATAGTTTCCGGCATGCTCGAGTAACGCGCGGATGAAGTTCAAGGTGATCGGTTCATCATCGACAACCAGTATTTTGTATTGAACCTGCATTAGGCACCTGTTACAGACAGTATAAACCCTATTTTAATCGGCGGATAAATCATGATCATGTCAAGTTTTGGTCTAAGTGGTTGAATTGAAATGATTTTGAAACCACGAAGAACACAAAGCACACAAGAAAAAATGAGAAAAATTTCCCCTTTGTTTTTGCAGGAATCACCTCTTCGTGTTCTTCGCGGGCTTCGTGGTTAATAATTACTTATCCAATGTCATTAACTTAAGCCATCCTTTAAAGTCCTCGTCCCTTTGGGAGGTAAGCGACCGGAGAGAGACTCCGGGAGGATTTAGGTGAGGGGGAAAATAAATTGATAGCTTAAGTTAATGGCATTGATTACTTATCTTTGACTTTGACGTTTCGTTTTTAGGATAACGTATTTAATATGCAAATGACAATGAGTAGATTGTAAAAAGAATTTTAACGCATGGTGCGCTTATGCTTTTGGCAGTAGATGTCGGCAATACACATATGGTTCTAGGTCTTTTTAAGGACACTTCGCTTATCTGTGACTGGCATATCCAAACCAGCCGTAACTCCACCAGCGATGAACTTGCGGCCCGGCTGTATGGCCTGTTTCAGTTGAAAAATCGATCTTTTGACGATGTGAGCGGGGTCATTATCGGTTCGGTTGTTCCTCCTCTGGAGTCAACCTGGATCCGTCTGTCGGAAAAATACCTGCATTGCAGTCCATTACTGGTCAGCCAGAACATGGACACGGGTATGGACATTGTCATAGACAACCCGCAAGAGGTCGGGGCAGACAGGATTATTAATTCGGTGGCTGCTTATAGCCGCTATCAGCGGGAGCTCATCATTGTCGATTTTGGTACAGCCATCACCCTTGACTGTGTCTCAGCCAGGGGTGAATACATTGGCGGATCGATTGCTCCGGGCCTGGGTATTTCCTTTGACGCCCTGATCAGCAGGACGGCTAAACTGCCCCGCATCGATATCAGCACCCCACCGGAGCATCCCATAGGGACGAACACGGAAACCGCCCTGAAATCAGGACTTTTATATGGTTTCGGCGGCCTGGTGGAAGGGCTTGTCAACCGGATTTGTCAACAGTTCCTGCCGGCTGTCCCCAAGGTTATAGCCACCGGCGGCATGGCCGAAGTCATAGCGCCCTACGCCCCATCCATTGAAAAGGTGGAGCCAATGCTCACCCTGGAAGGCTTGCGGATTTTGTATGAACGAAACTGCTGATCCGCTAAAGCAATTGTTGCCCCCGCCACTATGCAAAGGAGACACCATCGGCCTGGTGGCCCCTGCCGGACCATGGGAAGAAGAGGACTTTGCGCGGGGCATGGGCATTCTCTCAGACCTTGGTTTTGAGGTGAAATTCGCCCGCAGCCTGGCAACAAAAGAAGGCTACCTGGCAGGATCGGATGAACACCGCTCTGCTCTTTTTCACGAAATATGGCGAGATCCACAGGTCAAGGCCGTACTGTCAGTACGCGGCGGATACGGATCACTGCGTATTTTAGAGTCCCTTGATTACTCCCTGATACAATCCTGCCCGAAAATTTTCATTGGTTTCAGCGACATCACTGCCCTGCACAGCGCCATAGCACAAAAAACCGGTCTTGTTACCTTCCACGGGCCAATGCTCACCACCCTGGGGAAAAGCGACAAGGAGTCGGTTCATGCTTTTTTTGATATGCTTTGCCGGGGAGAAATTCGTCCCATCCGGCCCCTATCTCTGGAAATACTGAAACCGGGCAATGCGTCCGGAGTGCTTGCCGGGGGGAATCTGACAACAGCTGTTCATCTTCTTGCCACCCCTTATGAGACCAGCTGGCAAAACAAGATTGTCTTTCTCGAAGATACGGGAGAGGCGCCTTACCGTATTGACCGGATGCTGACACATTTAAAAACAGCGGGCCGCCTACAGGGTATTAAAGGATTGATCCTTGGTTCCTTCACCAATTGCGGGGACAGGGAAATGATTTGGCAAAGAGTTGTGCAACTTTGCAGAGATGATAATTTCCCCGTATGGGCGAACTTTCCCATTGGACATGGAGTACAGAATATGATTGTGCCGGTTGGTCTCCAGGCCCATATGGACTCGTCCCGGGGTGTACTCAGCTTTTCCGGCCCATGCTGCCGTATGACATAAATCCCAATATCATTTAACCATTGTCAACCAGCAATTTCCCCACTTCTTCTTTCATTCTCTCGGCCAGTTCATGTTTCTGTTTTGCAGAAACCCCTTCTGTTGCCACCGGCTTTCCGACGCGGATGGTAACATGACCGGGCTTTGCCAGCAGACTGCCCTTGGGAAGAACGGCAAATGTTCCTGAAATGCCCACAGGAACCAGGGGAACGCCGGATTTAATGGCAAGGATCATGCCGCCTGACTTGAAATCGTGCAGTTTGCCGTCCGGGCTTCTGGTCCCTTCCGGAAAAATGATGACCGATGTGCCTGCGGCTATTCGTTTTGCCGCCTCCTGCAGGCTTTTCAGGGCTTTTCTCCCGTGTGAACGGTCTATCGCAATATAGCCTGCCAGGCGCATGGCAGTACCGAATATCGGGATATCAAAAAGCTCTTTTTTGGCAAGCCAGCGTAAATCATAATTAAAACGCCCCTGTATGGCAAAGATATCGAACTGGCTCTGGTGGTTTGCGGCAAAGATATAGGGTTTTCCTGTGGGAAGATTTTCCAGGCCCTCAACCGTAACTCTGACTCCGCTGACAGCCAGAATGATTTTTCCCCATGTTCTGGGCAGTACCTGGACCGTCCTTGCAGATATGCGGAAGATAACCAGGAGTAAAATTGCCAGGATACTGATTATGAAGGTGAGTACCGGCGCTAGCAGCAGCACCAGAAGTCCTCTGATAAAAGTGAAAAATTTCATGTGATTTGCTCTTATCTTGAGCTTTGAGTTTCAGTATTTTATGCACAATTCCTGATATAGGTGCGCAGTGCGCACCCTACGCAAAACAATGAATTATAGTAACTATTCAGTAGCACCCCATCTTCGCCCATTTCGGAGTCTACGCTTACCTGGCCTTCTTGAATAGCACAAGTATGCTTCGAAGTCCCAGGTAAGCGAGGAACGAGACTCCGAATGAACGAATATGAGGCACTACTGC
>DAOUUW010000154.1 GCA_030667965.1 Deltaproteobacteria bacterium | reverse complement strand
TTTACTGACAGCATCTTCTCCGCTTGTCACGGAGTCCACCTTCATGCCGCGTGTTTCAAGGCGTTCTGAAAGGACTTCAAGAAACTGTTCTTCGTCGTCAACCAACAATACTTTGGCGTCTAATTTTTCTGCCATTTTTTTCTCCTTATACTGGTTAGTACTGTTTGCCTGCTGTAGTTTTAATGAGATTTCGCTATAACCAAGAGTTGAGGCGATAGCGAGCCTGAAAGACCTTCGAGAAGGGCATTCTCAGACAGCCTCCTAGTGCCCCATGGCATTGCTAAGGGCTATCTTCGTATAGGCTGCACTGATGGTTCCCGACAGTTTCTCTATATCTGCAGGCTTCTGCAGATAGGCAAATGCGCCAAGTTCCATACAGGTTTTACGATCAGCTTCAGAGCCATGACCAGTGAGAATGATGACTTCGATCTTGGGATTTTTTCTCTTGGTCTGCGTTAAAACCTCAATGCCGTTAATGCCCGGCATTTTAAGATCGAGCACCATGACGTCAGGCTTATCGTCGTCAATCAAATCAAGGGCCTGCTGTCCGTCAAATACGGCATAGGACCCGACATTGCGGTTGACAAGTCTTTCGGAAAGGGTCTGCACATATTCACGCTCGTCATCGACGAGCAGAACCTTGGGCGGCAGTTCAAACTGCTGGTCTCGATAAACCGAAGTCCTGTAGCCCTTGCCTTGCAACACTTCCACTTCCTTGACGCCCTGCACGGTATGGGCAATGGAAGACAGCTTTTCGGTCAACTTGCTGAAGCTGAAAGTGCTCTTGTTTACTTTGAGGAAAACCCTGCTGTCTCTGGTTTCCACTTCAACCTTCTGGCCTTTCAAAAGAAGGGCGTGCTCTACCTGGGCTGAAAGTGCAAAATCTTTGACCGCCTGCTGAGAGGATTCGGTCTCCAGTACGGCAATTTTTTTACAGTTTTCTTTGATCAGTCCCACAACATCATCTGCACTGCTTTCTCCAATCGGTATGACGATGTCGTAGAGCGACTTATCGTAAGCCTCCTTCTGGAACAGGAAATCTGTCCATTCATAGGCTTTCTGGTCACTTGCATGGATCATATGCGCGGCATCTTTTTCGGAAATGCCCTTTGCGGTCGCCCGACGCATCCGCTCCTCTTTATTGTCAACTACAAGCACCTTTAAAACATGGGTTACATCGTGGGGGATCAGCAGTGTGATAAAGCCCTGGTAAATAACGTTTTTTCCCTGGTCCAGTCTTTCAGCCAAAGCAGATTTAATAAAAGCCGCATTACGTTCTTTCTCCAGGGTAAACTGGTTAAATACCGATGTTTTATGGTAGAGGCATTGTTCCAGTTTGTTTATCGGGATCTGTTTCTTGCTACTGACATCATGAAGAATTGCTTCATCGTTGACAACATCAAGACCAAGTGAAGAGGAAAGTTTGTCGGTAATCTCTTTCTCGTGGGCAAATGTGCTGAAAAATAAGGCGATGGATGGCATTTCGTCTCTCCTTTTTTATGGTTGTTAAAATAAATCACGACAGGGAAAATATTTATTTTGGGAATTTTTTTTTGCAATAAAAATGCCATAAGGAAAACATCTATTTATTCCCTTATGATTTTAAGATGTTATAGATGTTACACAGGAGTACTGGTAACTGTCAAAGGCGAATCACTTTTGAAACATTTTGGAACCTTCAAACCCAAAAAACATGTTTCATTCGTTTCACATATAGACAGGACGCAGAAATGCGTCAGTTGAAACATCCAGCAGAGGGCTGTTCTTTTATGTTTCATAAAGAAACACCAAGTTGACTCTTCAGTGAAGAGCTTCAAGGAAATGCGCACGGTTTTCAGCTTTCAAAAAAATATTGACCGCCATCTCGCTTAAGGAAGCCGGACTTTCCTCCTCAATCTCTTCCGGTATCAAAAGTATAATGTCAACGCCCTGCCGGTACAGATCGACAGAGGGTCTAAACAGCCGGGAGCGTCAAAGTGATTTTCTGCCTGTTTTCAAACTCCTCGACATTAAGACTTATATCCATTTTTTTCACAGCATAGTTGACAGCCTCAGACATTTGCAAAGAACTTTTATCCTGCCACTCTCCGTATAAACCAATACCCTCGAGGCTGACAACAACATCCTGATCCTGTTGTGACGACGAAACAATGATTTCACCGCCATTTTCGCATCTGTCTACTATTTTATGTATCTCAGCAAAGACGACAAACTGAAAAAGAGAAGGATTGCTGTAGATTGACGGCAATTCCTGTTGCAGATTTTTTTTCAGCAAAATGCTTTTCAGCCGGGCAAAACGTTCAATAAGGGTAATTTCTTCATCCAACCCATCATTAACATTAAAAACGGATAAGGGCATATCCATTCGATGAGCAAAGCTGCTCAGATGACGGGCCATGATATTTGCCTGGGATATACGTTCTCCTATGGTGGCAATTATTTTTTTAAACCTTTTACGGGTCTGTTCGTCCTCACCCTCCGTCATGTCGAGCAGGTCACCCATTAATCCGCTTGATTCGTTGATAATGGCCAGGTGGTTTTTGAGCTCGTGAGTGTACCCTGCCAACATTTTCCCCAGGGAGGCCAGTTGACAATCTCTCAAGGTATTTTCCATTTTTTCGCTCATAGCGTTATGTGCCTTATGGTTATGAAGAAGTGGATATTTTCTTTTGATAAGCGTCTTGTATCTTTTCAATCAAATCTTTAAAATCAACCGGTTTCATGATGAAGTCAAAAGCGCCTTTTTTCATACTGTCACTGCCTCCTGAAGCGGCCCCATGGCCTGTAAGCATGATGACCTCAATTGATGGGTATTTTTCCTTGATCACCGTCAGCACTTCAAATCCGCTCATATCCGGCATTTTCAGATCGAGCAGAACCACATCGGGGAAGCAGGTGGAACCGATTGCCGCCAGGGCGTCAGCTCCACTGTTGACGGTTTCCATCAAAAAACCTCTTATTTCCATACGTTCAGCCAGGGCTTCAGCAAATTCCACCTCATCATCCACTATCAGAATTTTAATCTTATCCATGGAAACTTCCCTCTCTCTTTTTGGGATTTATCGGCAAGATCACGGTAAACAATGTTCCCTTGCCCTCTTCCGATTCAACGGTAATATTACCGCCAAGTTTTGTTGCCAGGCCATAGGTTATTGAAAGTCCCAGGCCGGTGCCTTTGCCCGCCTTTTTAGTTGTAAAAAAAGGATCAAAAATACGCTTCATCACGTTGGGAGGAATCCCAGGACCGGTATCGTTGATAAGCACATGAATGTTTGCTTCATCCCGACGGGCGCTGGTTATGGTCATGGTGCCGTCTTTACCAATGGCATCAATGCCGTTGTTTATTATATTAAGAAAAATTTGCTGGAGCTGCCCCCGGTCGCTGTAAACTGTGAGCAGATCATCGTCCAAGTTAAGTTCAAATCGTATATGGTTATACAGGGCCTCTTTTTCAAGAAAACCGAGCACCTCCCCGAGAAGAGCATTTATGTCAATATGCTCCAGAGCCGAATCCATCCTGCGGGCAAATCCCAGAAGCCGGTGTGTTATAACCTTGCAGCGCTCAACAGCGTTCTGAATTCCGTCAATGGATTTGCCGAACTTATCCTTGTATTGAAATTCATTCGACATCTCCAGCAGGTCCGTCATCAGGCCGGCCTTCTGGTTGATGATGGCCAGCGGATTGTTTATCTCATGGGCAACACCGGCTGCCAGACGTCCTATGGAGGCCAGCTTGTCCGTATGTTCGGCCTCAGTCATGACAGCATTACGTTTTTCATCGGCCTCCTGGAGTTGGCCCGTGATAATGCTGACCAACTGGACAATAACCACCAGAGCCAAAGCGCCGCAGCCAAAAAGAATCAGACGTTGGCGATACCGAAAGGAATTCCACTTCTCACCGTGGATATAGCTTTTTTTGATAAATCCAAGAATCCAGGGAGTATTTTCTATGTAAACACACGCTTCCAGAAACTTAACGCCTTCATAGCTTTGCTCATTCATGGATATTTCGCCCTTTTTTGGGCGTGAAAACAGGGCAAACTCTTCAAGAACATCACCGAACATATGAGACTTGGTCTGCAGGATGCCATCGTGGTTGAGCAGGAAAACATCATGGGACGCCTCGGTGCTGATGGTTGCAATATATTGCTGCAGTGTATCGTAGTTGATGCTTAACCTCAGTACCCAGTATTCCTCTCTATCCGGCATTTTTTTACTCACCGCAACAACGAAATGGGGTATTTTCCTGAATCCCATAAACACATCACTGACGTAAATCCGGTCGGCAAGCACCTTGTCGTACCAGTCCTGACCACTGTAATCATAATTCTTCAAACGAAAAGGTCCGGCATAGACCCTCTGGATTCCGTCAGGATCTATAACGCCGAGATCAACAAATCCGTTGTAATGCTCTTTTAAATCGACAAAGAGCTTGCTTGCGGTTCCCTGGTCAAGAAGCTCATCATAGGTGTGCTCACTGGCAACAAAGGCAACAAGAGCGCGCAATTCGTGGACAAAAGCCTCAATTGTTTTCCGGGAGCCCATGGCGTTCCAGCTCAACTGCTCTCTTTCCTGCTGCACTAAAAGCTTGCTGTATTCCCGGACACTCAGACCTGTTGCCAAGATTAGAGGGGTGAGGAATATGACAATCATCGCCAGGTAGAGCATTATCCTCAGACGCTTGTAGCTCCTCTGATTTTCAGAACCGAAAAAGAGAGAAGAAAAAAACTGCATCAGTTTCTCATTGAATTTAATCATTTCATCGACCTGATTTTTTTGGCGCCGGGCAGGATGGTTCCGGTCTTGAGCGTACCCTCTTTTGCCTTTTCAAGTGATTCCAGGTAAGGACCTATGATGGCGTCAAGGACTTCAATCTTTTTCCATACAAGATACTGCAAATGGCTTTCTTCAATGCCGCCGCAGACAACCCTTGATATATTTTCCTTGATGATGAGTCCGCAGAGTTCTTCCGAGGAGGGGCGGGTCATCAGTATGGTTCTTGGTATCCCGATAATCTGTCGGTCCCGGCAATCTGCAATAAGCACTTCAGAGGTAAGATCAAACCTCGGCGCCACATTGTTTTCCTGTATGGTAATTAAAATTTTCATGTTTTCTATGCCAGGCCGTGACGGTTCAATTTGCGCCACAGGGTTGTTCGGCCCCAGCCAAGTATTTTCGCCGACCTGGAGCGGTTACCGCCTGTTTGCTTTAATGCCTCGACGATCATCTCTTTTTCTACATCCTGCCAGCTTCCGCTTACAGTTTTTTCTCCAATTTCGGCGGGAAGATCCAAAGCCGGCATGGCTTTTTCAGAATATTCATCTCTTCTTTCATCAGCTGAAGTGGGCGGTTTTTCCTCAACAGGAATAAAAAGGTACCTGGGCAGACCCTCCTTCTGTATTTTCGCTCCCTGGCATATATTGACTGCATATTCAACAATATTTCGCAATTCACGAACATTTCCAGGATAGGCATAAGCTGTCAAGATATTAAGCGCCTTAGGGGTATAGCCTTTTATCGACTTGTGCAAACCTGTGCTAAATTCACGCATAAAAAAATCAAGCAGCAGACGGATATCACCTTCCCGTTCCCGCAGCACCGGCAGGTGCAGGCGCAGAACATTGAGTCGATAAAAAAGGTCTTCCCTGAACTCTCCTTTTTTGACCAGTACCCGCAAAGAACGATGGGTGGCGGCAATAATACGCACGTTAACCCGAACCTTCTTACCCCCCCCCACGGGGAAGAATTCCATGTCATCAAGTACCGAGAGAAGTTTGACCTGCAGGGTCAGGGGCAGATCCCCTATCTCGGTGAGAAAGATTGTACCGTCCTGGGCCATACGGAAAAGACCGGGCTTGTCCTTGACCGCCCCGGTAAAAGCCCCCCGGACATGTCCGAACAATTCCGATTCAAGCAGGGACTCCGGCAAGGCGCCGCAGTTGACCTTGATAAAGGGATACCGCGATCTTTTTGACGCATTGTGGATGGCTTCGGCAATCATGTCCTTGCCGGTACCGGTCTCCCCGGTGATGAGCACTGTAGCATCGGTGTGGGCCAGCACCGGCAGGAGTTCAAACATTTCCTGCATCTTGGGGCTGTGGCCAAGTATTTTATCGAGACATGCCATGTTGTGCCGTTTTTTATCAAAGCACTGCAGGGCTGAGATGTCCTCAATAAAAACCAGTAACCCGGCCGGATCACCGGATTCGTTCTTTAAAGGCGAAACCGTAAAATGGACCGGTATTTTTTTGTGATGCCGACTGATAATGTCGCCGGAGATGGAAAGATACTCTTCTGTTTCAATTACATTACGGAACAACTTTTCGTTATTGCCTATATTGCTGCGCAGGATGAAATCAGCATGCACCCCCCTGGCGTCGGCATTGGCAAATCCGGTGAGGACTTCAAGGAAACGGTTCATTTCCATTACGTGAAGGTCTCTGTCCAGAATGGCGACGCCATGGGGAACACCATTTAAAATCTCTGTAACGGGAAAATTGTTACAGGTTGCAAAGGATACTGGTTTCATTAACTATCTCACTTGAGGCATTTATACGGCTGAAAAGGCTGAAGGCTGTTGATATGATGCAGCGTCCTCAGTCCTCAGCAAACAACCTGTAAATTTAATCTTTTTTTATCTGAAAAGCTCAGTTTAAAAAAAAAAGACGGATTGTGCTCCAGGACCATGTCAAAATGATTCGCAACACTTTGACGTTGCCGTGGCTTGTGCTCGAGAAACCTTCCAAAGCAACCAGCCGGAGTTCCGGCCGGTTACTTTATCCGGCATCTGCTTTACATTGCCTTGGGCACATAGACCTCCATGCCCATCAGCGGCCAGATAACCGTGACAGCCAACCAGGTAAGGACCATCAGCATCGCACTGGCCGGAACACCCCACATAAAAAATTCACCGGTGGTGAACTGCTTGGAGTTGTAAGCAATGGCGTTGGGTGCGGCACCCACCAGCAGCAGAAAGGGCATACCGGCAACAACAAGAGCAGAGAAC
>DAOUUW010000049.1 GCA_030667965.1 Deltaproteobacteria bacterium | reverse complement strand
CCGTGGCGGCGGCGGCTGAAGAGATCAACGCCAATATGAATACGGTGTCAACCACGTCGAACATGATGTCGAAAAAATCAGGGGACATTGCCGCATCGTCCGAGCAGATGGCAAGCAATGTCAACTCCGTGGCGGCAGCCATTGAAGAGATGACCGCATCCCTGAACGAGGTTGCCGAGCATACAGGCAAGGCTTCCGGTCTGGCCGAGCAGTCCAATTCCTTTAGCAATGTTTCAAAGGAAAAAATTACCATGCTCGATGAATCGGCCAAAAAAATCGGTGAGGTTGTCAATATCATTACGGAAATCAGCGAGCAGACCAAGCTGCTGGCCTTGAATGCGACCATAGAGGCGGCCCGGGCCGGTGAGGCGGGCAAGGGTTTTGCCGTGGTGGCAAACGAGGTAAAAGATCTGGCCAAACAGACTGCCGATGCCACTGCCAGTATTGCCGCGCAGATCAATGAGATCCAGAGCCAGACCGGCACGGTGGTGGAGAATGTCAACCAGACCTCGGAAATAAACCAGCAGGTCGATGAAATCACCGCTATCATTGCCGCTGCGGTGGAAGAACAGACAGCCACTATCAGGGAAATTGCCGAGAACGTCGCCCAGACCTCCCAGGCAGCGGAAACAGTCAGCAGTACCATTAAGGAATTTGCCGTCAATATAGAGCAGGATGTTGTCGGCAGTGTCAATGAAGCTGTTGCCGGAACCCAGGAGGTGTCAAGTAACATCCACGGAGTAAGCTCGGTGGCCAAGGAAACGGCTCTGGGCGCCTCCGGCATCAATGATGCGTCAAGGGAACTTGCCGATCTTGCCTCGCAGCTGCAGAGCCAGGTGGCCCAGTTTAAGTTGAAGTAGTTTCTTCCCCTAATGTCCTTGCCTCGTCCGTCCCCCGGACGAGGCAAGGCCCTGGTACCCGTAGAGCCTGCTTCCAGCAGGCTTAAACGTATATTTCAATACCTGCTCCTTGTCTTACTTGCCCCTTACACACGCACTTGCAATCGATGCAGTTCTTTCAGTTGTGTAAAAAACACCTCCCGCTTCCCGCGGGAAATTCTTTCCTAGTCCTCCTTCCCTCTACTGGTCAAAATTTGCCAGTTATCATTTTCTCTCTTCAAAAGACTTTGTTCATTTATGATGGACTTGTTGGTTAATCTTTTGAAATTATAACAATAATTTTAATAAAAAAATGAACCGTCCATATTCCCCCTCCATGGCATTTCTTTTGCTGTTAGAGGTGCAGCAAGAGAAAAATTTCTGGGAGGTTGCTTCATGTCACTCATCATACATCCGGTATTACCCAAACCCGGTTTCGAGGCTCCGGTGCAAAGAGTAGAAAAAGGACGTGATCCTGATCAATCTTTTGCCGGCCATCTTGACCGGCATCTGGATGAAAAATATGCCGGCAACAGGGATAAGCTTGGTGTCGAAAGCAGAAGATGCGAGAGCAAGAGAGCTGAAAAAGCCGAAAATTCTCATAAAGCAGAAGAAAATTCCGACGCTGAAAAAAAGACTGCGGATTCTGCTTCTGAACTTCTTGCCCAGTTCATGGCTGAACTGCAGGACGTTGCCGGGCAAAGCCGGATGGCTCCGGGGGAGTGGAAGGTGTCCTTGCCCGATGCGGATACCCTGCAGCAGTTAGCGCAAGACGCCGGAATGAACGTGATATAAATTGTCCAAATTTTAGCAGCTAATTGTCTATACGTTGACGAGGTCTGTATTTAGGTAACCCGGCTATCTA
This sequence comes from Deltaproteobacteria bacterium, assembly GCA_030667965.1. Taxonomy (GTDB): domain Bacteria; phylum Desulfobacterota; class Desulfobulbia; order Desulfobulbales; family SURF-16; genus JAHLLM01. The sequence continues at coordinate 15,384 of DAOUUW010000049.1, read as the reverse complement.
TTCAAGATCCGTGGCTTTCCGTCCCCATCTCACGAAAGGTTTGGCTTTATCTTGCTCACATCCTAACATTTATACACAGGCAACATTCTTTTTGTCAATGCGGCAAATTGTCGCACGTGTGACACCCTAGAAAATAGAGAGGTGTACTGGCAAGGTAAGATTTTGGAAATTTTGCTGGACTTGACCTTGTTCCTGATTCCTTTCAGACTTCGGTACTGTATCTGTGACTTTAAACGCGGGACATAAATTTAGAGGATATAATAGTGACGAAGGGCAATCTTAATTCGCTTAGCGTACGTTTTCGTTCCGTTGGGCTTCAAACCCCTTATAAGGCTTCGTCTCTTTAAAAATACCCTTTCGCACAGAAATATGTCACTTCTTTTTGGTGATATATTGTTGATCAAGGCTTAATAAAACTGTTCTCCATCCCGTGAATTTTAAATCCACCCTTGCCTTTTGCACTAGGCAGCATTATACTAATTAGTGAAACGCTATATAGTGCAAACTTTTTGTTAAGAGGGAAGTCATGAACCCATTTAAATATGGCCAAATTGTTCAAGATAAAGATTTTTGTCAGCGCCCTGCTCTTATCAAGCGGCTATCTGATGTCATTGAGAAAGGGCAGAATGTTTACATACAAGGAGAGAGACGCATTGGTAAAACATCTCTAATCTGTGAATGTGTTCGGCAACTTAAAAAACACCGTTTAATTTACATAGACCTTCTTGAAGTTAAAACATCCGACGATTTCATCAAAAGGATAATTGCCGCAATAGTTTCGATGGAGCAAAAAAGTGGGATGGTAGAGCAAATCTTCAAAAAGCTTGCACACATTCACCCAACTATCTCATTTGATCCGATGACCGGCATGCCGACAATTGGTTTTGATGGCTCCATTCCATTCTCGCAGGATTCAATTCATGGCATTTTAGATTTAATCTATTCATACCACTCAAAGCAAAGATCTATCGTCGTTGTTTTTGACGAGTTCCAAGATATTTTAAACCTAAAGAATTCCAAGGAAGTCCTGGCTGTTTTCCGCAGTAAAGTGCAATTCCATTCTGATGTTTCTTATCTCTTCAGTGGCAGTGTCTGTAATAAGATGGTAGGAATTTTTTCTGACCCAGACAGTCCATTTTTTAAATCCGCGACTTCGCTAAGTGTGGGCCCGCTTGATAAAGACAATTTTCAAAAATTCCTTTCTAAGAAATTTACTCTCGGAAAGAGAACGGTTGTACAAGAGGTGTGGGATAGAATTTTTGAAATTTGCTCTGATGTTCCCGGTGATATCCAACAATTTTGTGATGCTTTATGGGATATAAGTACAAAACAAGAACAAATAACAATTGAGCACATCCCAATGGCTTTAGAGACGATTTTTGCCCATGAATTTAAAGGGTACGAAACAACACTCAAAATTATCTCTGGTCAACAATTACAAGTTCTTACTGGGCTCGCCCGAATGGGAGGAAAAGCTCCCACATCCGCAGAATTCTCCAGGGGACTTGGTGGTATTGCCGTTTCTTCTATAAAAAAATCGATTGAGCGCTTAATAAATTTAAAAGTCGTTTTCTATATTGAAGAAGAATATCGGTTTACAAATCCATTTTTTAGAGCATGGCTGCTCTTTAAAAGCTTATAAGCCGATATCCTCACAAAAGAAAATTTCAGCCACAAAGGAAAGAGGGGGTGTAAGCCGGAACCCCAGAAAATTCCGTGGCAGTGAGTTACGTTAAATTTTAACCCATTCTTTGACAGAAAAACATACAAACTGGGCATGTCATGGACTATATTTGCCCTAACTGCTGTGTTCGGCCTTTTGATAGACGTTTTTAACAAACATCAATATTTCAGTGCGTTACATATGGAGGTAGAGCTTGGCGGAATTTTCGAGGGTTCCGGCTTACACCCCCATCTTCATAAAAGATTAAGTTGCTGCCGCATTTTCTTAATAATACCCTCTGGCAAGGCTGGCCCATTTTCTTGGCTGCGCTCAAGGTGGAGGAGCAGGGCATCAACCTTCTCTCTACCATCTTTTGTCTTTATTGCTTGGCGTGGAGTCTTTCCATCCAAGGCAGGAAGCTCTTTGTCCAGCCAAGTTTCATAGTGTGCGCGCAGCATTTTTTCTATTGCTTCCTGCACTTCAGGAATTGCCTCTATCTCTTGTCTTTTTTTCTTTGCAGCCAGAGCCTCAGGGCTTGATTTTTGACTTTGCATATCTTTGAGTTTCGCCCCAACAGTTTCAATCACTGTTACCTTATATTTTGCCCCAGGCAATTGCTCCTCAATTATTTTTCTAATTCTGTTTGCCCGCTGCACTGAGTTTACATGTATGGTAAGCCTTGACCTTTCAATGATAACATCGCCCAGAATTGTCGTTTCCCACTGATCTATCATTTTATTCCCTTGGCCAATCCAGTTGAACCGCACCTTGGTCAACTGACCGGCCTCGTCCCTTTCAGCGTCTTTTAACAAATCGCTGTCATATATATTTCCGGCAAGGTGGTTCAAGGAGTCAAAGGCTTGTTGAGCAGAGTCTATGTCGAAGATGACCTTGTTAAAGCTAAATTCATCGCCATCGGTATTTTGAAAGCGAGATTCTGGATTATCATAAAATGAGGATTTAATTTTACTCTGACCCCTTTTATTCCCTGACCCCTTTTATTCTCAGGCACCTGGTATATCTAATCGTGGACGGCGTGGCATAATATGCATTTATGCAGGAGTCTCATTGATATGTCAATATTTTTTGCACACTAAACAACAACGTCCCCTAATGCACGTCCCCTAATGCACGCTAATGCACGTCAGGTTGTTGAAAGATTTTTTATTGTAAATACTATTTTCCCTGAAATTGGCTACCTTGTCCAATAAAAAAATTGACTTGTAATAGTCTTATGTGAAATACTTTTTTTGTTGTGCAGATTGTTATTTAACATGGAGAATTAATCATGAAAGTTGATCTTGGTCCGGTGACCAGACTTGAAGGACACCTTAATGTCAAAACTATCATCACTAATAATATCGTTGAAGATGCGCAGTGCGTCGGTGAGATGTTTAGAGGTTTTGAAGTTATATTACGTGGTCGTGACCCTCTGGATGCCCAGCAGATAACCCAGCGTATTTGTGGAGTTTGTCCTTATGCCCATGCCATAGCTTCTTCGTATGCTCAGGAGAACGCCTATAATCTAACTGCTTCCCATAATGGCCGGATTCTTCATAACCTGATTCAGGGAGCAAATCATCTCTATGATTATCTCCTTCATTTCTATCAATTATCTGCCCTTGATTTTGTTGATATCACTGCTGTTCTTAAATACACAGGAAAAGATTCTGATCTTGTAAAAGTCAAGGCGTGGATAACAGCTGAACTTGCCTCTGGCAAACCATACCCTGCGGCACCTTTTCTTCCACGCCTTTCCGGAAAATACGTGGATAATGATGAGGCTAACATCGGAGCCTTGAAGCATTATCTTGAATCCATGGAAATCCAAAAAAAGGCCAACCGGGCATCAGCCATTTTTGGTGGGAAATTTCCCCACGCAACTGGTATTTTTCCAGGTGGCTGTACGCAAAATCCTGATATTGATCTGATTGTTTCGTATCAGTCTCTGATTAGTGAAGTTCGTGATTTCATACACCAGAAATATATCCCGGATCTCGTTACAGTGGCACAGGCATTTCCTGAATATTGGGAGATTGGTCAAAGTAAGGGAGGATTCATGTCCTTTGGGCTGTTGCCGTTTTCTCCACAATCGGACAGTCGGCGTCTTTTTGCGCCGGGAGTACTTTTAAACGGAACTGTTTCTGCTGTTGATCTTGAGGAGGCTATCACTGAAGATGTAAAGTATGCGAAATATTCATCTCCCTCAGGACTTAACGTCAGGAATGGAGAGCTTGATCCTGACCCTGGGAAAGCATCAGCCTATACATGGATTAAAGCGCCACGCTATAATGGGCAAATGGTTGAGGTCGGCCCGGCTGCCAGAGTTTTGGTGGATTATCACCAGGGCAATAACCAGGAATTAAAAAATATGGTTGATCATTTTGCAAAGATTGCAGCTATCACACCTGAAAAACTTAATTCAGTCATTGGCCGTCATCTCAGCAGAGGGATCTGCGCAGCGTTGATTGCCGATTTTCTTTTAGCTGAGAGCGAGAGACTTGACCCTTCCAAACCAGGATGCGTGAAAATTGATATTCCTGCCACCGGCGAGGGCTATGGTATTACAGAAGCGTCCAGGGGAGCGTTGTTGCATTATATTCGTTTAAAGGATCATAAAATAGAAAAATACGAATGTGTTGTACCCACAACCTGGAATTGTTCGCCCCGCGATGACAAAGGAACCCCCGGAGCAATGGAAACGGCTCTTATCGGTACCAAAGTGGAAACCCCTGATGAACAGATAGAATCTGTTCGAATTGTTCACTCATTTGACCCCTGTCTGGCATGCGCAGTACACTAGGTAATGACAATACGATAACTGTTAAAACCTTATAGGTCTAACGCCTACCTGTAATTTATATCGATGTTTAAAATCTGAGGTTTGTAGGAGGAGTATAAAACATGCTTGATAGACGGGAGTTTGTAAAACTGGCGGCAGCATTAAGTACAGCCTTTGGTATCGGCAGTTTTCCGGCGCCTGTTCAAGCTGTACTCAACAAGATAGATCCTGCAACAATTCCCAAAATCATTTATTTGCAGGGACTATCGTGTTCAGGGTGTTCCATTTCTTTGTTGCAAGCTGAATCTCCTTCCCCGCTGAGCATGATTACTGATTACTCTCAGCTTGCCTTTCATGCTGATTTATCTGCCACGTCAGGCAAACAGGCTCTTAAACTCATTGATAAATTTATTTCCGGTCAAGCCGGGGATTATATATTGGCAGTTGAGGGTGCAATTCCTGAAAAAATGCCTGATGCCTGTGTTATTGGTCATAAGACATTTGCCGCTTATCTTGAAGAAGCTGCCAAAACAATGACTGCAGCCGTAGCCATAGGCTCCTGTGCCTGTGACGGTGGAATACCTGCTGCGGAGGGGAATTTGACCGGTGCCATTGGACTACAGGAATTTTACGCCAAACGAAATATTGATAAAATTGTCGTAAATATTCGAGGTTGTTCAGTCCATCCTGACTGGGTCTGGCATACAATTGTCCATCTCGTTAAAGTAGGTCTTCCTGAACTTACCGAAGATGGTTCCCCTGAACTTTTTTATTCCAAAACAGTCCATGAAACCTGTCCCAGGTATCACGATTTTCAGCAGGAAATTTTTGCCGAAAAATTAGGTGACCAGGGTTGTCTTTTTAAGCTGGGATGTCTCGGTCCGCTAACCAAGGCAGACTGTTCATCTCGGTGGTGGAATGGTGGCAGAACATGGTGTATTGATGCCAATGCTCCTTGCATTGGCTGTGCCTCTCCATCATTTGCCCGGAAGAAAAACGTCCCCTTTTATCGACTAAACAACAAGGCATAGTTTCAAGGAGATAGTGGAATGGCTAATAAGAAATTATCAGGTATGTCGATCTCTAAGAAGCTGGTTGTTTCCGTAGTGTTGGTGCTGTTTGTAGCACTTCTTAGTGGAACTTTGCTGTTGAATTTCTATGTAAAAAAGGAAATGACCACGGCTTTCATGGATTCAGTGGAAACCCTTACCACTTCACTGCAGCAAGGAGTGAAAGATTCTCTGGAAAGGGGGCAGATGAAAAATTTTCAGAAACTCTTATTGCATCAAAAAAAAATTAAAGGAGTTATTGATGTCTCTCTTTATGATCGACAATTACAGGTAAATCTTTCTTCCTCCGGAGATGCGATGATAGGTCGTTCTCTTGTGCCTGAACTCGAAGCAGAAGTTAAGGTATCTAAAGAGCCACTTTGGAAAGTGGGTGAATCAGATGTGAAAATTTTTCTTCCCCAGGTTGTAACGCCTGACTGTTTGCGTTGTCATCCAACGTGGCAAATGGGTGAACAAGGTGGTGTTATCGCTCTTACTATAGATAGTTCTCCTCTTATGGCCTCCCTTGCAAAACAGAAAATGATGCTCAGTACCGGCAGTGGTGTTCTTCTTATTGTAATGAGTGTAATTATTTTTCTGCTGGCGCAATCTATCACAAAACCTGTTGTGAAGATGACCCAGGCCATGGAAATTCTGGCTGGGGGGGATGTCAATGTCACCATACCGGCCCAGAACAGAAATGATGAAATTGGTAAAATGGCCGATGCTGTCCAGATTTTTAAAGATAATGCTTTGGAAAAGATACTCCTGGTTCAAGAGCAGGAGTTGTCCCAAAAACAGGCTGAGGAGGAAAAGGTCAGACTCATGAATCAAATGGCCGATGATTTTGAAACCACTGTTGGCAGTTTGATAGCCAGTGTTTCCACTGCTGTGCAGGAAATGGAGGAAACGGCCCGAACTATGTCAGGCAATGCTGAACAGGCAAACGAAAAATCGGGTGCCGCCGCCGTGTCTGCTGAAGAAACATCATCAAATGTTTTAAGTGTGGCCGCATCAGCTGATGAGCTATCCGGATCTGTCAGTGAAATTCATACTCAGGTGGCCCATTCGGCAGTAATTTCACAAAAAGCTGTTTCTGAGGCCGAACGTTCCAATGATTTGGTTGCAAGTCTTGCCCTTTCGGCCCAAAAAATAGGGGACGTGGTTGGCTTGATAACCGATGTGGCCAGTCAGACAAACCTGCTTGCTTTAAATGCTACCATAGAGGCTGCAAGGGCAGGTGAAGCAGGAAAGGGTTTTGCTGTTGTGGCTAACGAGGTAAAAGAGCTGGCCAAGCAGACAACAGTGGCTACCTCTGAAATAAATGAGCAGATTAGTGGAATACAAAGTGCTACACGGGATGCGGTGGAGGCTATCAAGGAAATTGGTGATACCATTGCTGAGCTAAATACTATATCTGGGACTATTTCCGGAGCCGTTGAAAATCAGGAAGGTGTGACTCAGAGGATAGCAGTGAATACGCAACAGGCAGCATCTGCGACCCAGGATGTTTCGCAAAATATTTCTATTGTTGCTGAAGAGACGGAAAAGACAGGTGAGTCAGCTGTGCATGTGCTTAAAGCTGCATCTGATTTGACCCAGAAAACACACATGCTCCATAGTGAGGTGGAAACCTTTCTCAAGCAGATTCGTTCATCTTAAATACATGAGAGAGCAGGGCATTGAGCTGAAAATTCGAGGTGTGGTGCAAGGGGTCGGTTTCCGGCCCTTTGTATTTCGTCTGGCCAAACAGTTTGGTTTTTATGGCTCGGTGGCTAACTGTGGAGATGGGGTGGTGATAAGGATCGCACCCCCTCTTTTTTATCTGGATAGTTTTCTGGAAACGTTACAGAGTGGTCCCCCTCTTTCTCGTATTACCTCCCTGGAAAAAAGATGTGTAGATACTTTTTTTGATACTCGGACTTTTGAAATTCTGGCCAGTTCCCATGATGGCTCGTCGTCATCCTTAATTCCACCGGATGTATCCCTCTGTGATGATTGTCTGCACGAACTTTTTGACCCTGAAGACCGCCGTTATCTCTATCCTTTTATTAATTGCACCAACTGTGGTCCCCGTTTTTCAATTGTTGAGTCAATCCCCTATGACCGGTTGAAAACATCAATGAAGGTTTTTTCAATGTGTTCAGATTGCGATCATGAGTATTATGATCCTGCTGACCGGCGATTTCATGCCCAGCCGAATTGTTGTCCTGTGTGTGGGCCTCATATTTCCTGGCATGATAGTCAGGGCAGGGAGATTGAATGTGATAACCCTGTCACTTTGGCGGTTATTGCCCTGCAACAGGGAAAAACTGTTGCCATTCGGGGGCTTGGTGGTTTTCATCTGGCTGTTAATGCCGAAAGTGAAGAGGCTGTAGTTAAACTGCGGCAACGAAAGCAGAGAAAGGCTAAGCCTCTTGCTATAATGGTTCCTGATATAGAAACGGCAAGAAGTATATGTCTTATTTCTGCAAAGGAAGAGGAGGTGCTTCTTTCGCCGGAGCGGCCCATTGTGCTTCTTGAAAAAAGAAGCAATGTGCTTGCGCAGTCTTTGGCACCTGGCATGAATCACCTGGGGGTGATGCTTCCCTATACGCCTTTGCATTATCTTCTTTTCAACGTTGCCGGTGCACCTTCGGCGCTGGTGATGACTAGTGGAAATAAAAATGGTGAGCCTATCTGTACGTCAAATGAAGATGCAGTGCAGAAGCTTACAACAGTAGCCGATAATTTTCTGTTCCATAACCGTCATATTGTCACTCGGGTTGATGATTCCGTGGTGCGGGTAATACATGATAAAATGCGGATTATGCGGCGTGCTCGTGGCTTTGTGCCTGCAGCGATCAAGGTGTCCCATGATCTTGCCAATGTTATTGCCTGTGGGGCAGAACTTAAAAACACCTTTTGCCTTACCAGGGGAAAAGAAGTATTTCTCAGCCAGCATATCGGCGACCTTAAAAGTAATGAAAATCTGGTGTTTTTTGAGGAAAGTGTTGCTCATCTGCAGAATATACTTGAAGTAAAGCCTGTTGCCGCAGTTTGTGACCAGCATCCTGATTATCTGAGCAGCCGTTATGCTGGTGAAACCGGCTTGCCTGTTACGATTGTACAGCATCACCATGCCCATGCGGTTGCGGTTATGGCGGAGCATGGTCTCAACTCTGCTCTGGCGGTGATTCTTGATGGAAGTGGCCATGGTTCTGATGGCACCTTGTGGGGAGGGGAGTTTCTGCTGGCTGATCTGGGTTCTTTTAAACGGCTGGGGTGTTTTTCCAGGTTAATGCTGCCCGGGGGAGATAAGGCCGCTGAGCAGCCGTGGCGTATGGGTATCTCTGCGCTTTATGAAAGTTATGGAGCTGATACATACCATGATTTTTTACCCGTATCCCTTACTGAGATTCCTCGTGAAAAAAGACAGATTGTTACCGAGATGCTGGACGCTGGTTTTAATTCTCCTTATACTTCAAGCTGCGGCAGGCTTTTTGACGCAGTTGCCGCACTTCTTAACCTGCGTCTTGAATCTGATTTTGAAGGGCAGGCGGCCATGGAACTTGAGGCACAGGCCTTGCGGGCTGAGCAGGATGGATTGCGTGGTTTGGTTAATCAGTGTGTTTCTTTCCCTGTTGAAATCACCAGGGAGCATGACCAGTTGGTATTGCAGAGTTCTGCCATGATCAGGTCCCTCATTACTTCACTTTCCCATGGAAGTGATCCTGCTCAGCTGGCTTTAGCTTTTCATCAATGGCTCATAACTGCAATTTGTCAAATGGTTGGGCAGTTAGCCGGTGCATCAGGCATGAAAAAAGTGGTTCTTGGTGGAGGCTGTATGCAAAATGCTTTACTGCTCCAGGGCCTTGAACGTGGATTGGCCCGAGATGGTTTTGAGGTGTTTTCCGGAGAAATGGTGCCGGTTAATGATGGCGGGTTGTCTCTTGGACAGGCTGTTGTTGGTGGATTGCGTAAATAATGAACATTGAATATTGAACGTCCAATGAAAAGAACCAATACTGAACCTGTAGAAATTGAATTGTCTTCCTTATTCATTATTCGATGTTGGACGTTCGATGTTCGACGTTTAGTCTTTTTATAAAGGATTTACTATGTGTCTGGCTGTTCCCATGCGGGTTATACGAGTAAGCGGATTAGAAGGTGACTTTACATTAACCCCGCTTGCCGTTGTTGAGGCCCAGGGTATTGAGAAGGATGTTCGTCTGGATTTGGTGGATCAGTGGCCGGAAATTGGTGATTATCTCATTATTCATGCCGGGTTTGCCATTCATACCCTTGATGAAAAGGAAGCAGAAATAAATCTGAAGCTCCTCCGCGAGATGGCTGAAGGTCTGAAGTAACCGGGTATTGCCTATAATGAAATATCTTTCCGAATATAGAGATAAAAAACTGATTGCTTCACTTATTGACGAGGTGCGCAGGGTCAAGACTGCTCCTCTTCGTATTATGGAGGTATGCGGTACCCACACCATGGCCATTTTTCGCCATGGGTTACGTTCGATTTTGCCCGGTGACATTGAGTTGATTTCCGGTCCAGGGTGTCCGGTCTGTGTTACTTCTTCGGCTCATATTGATGGTTTTCTGCACGTTGCGTTACTGGATGGAGTACGGGTTGCTATTTTTGGTGATCTGTTTCGGATACCGGGCAGCCAGGGTTCTCTTGCCCAGGCCCAGGCTGGAGGTGCCCGTGTTGAGGTGGTTTACTCCCCAATGGATGCATTGACTCTGGCCCGAAAGCATCCGGAAGAGCTGGTTGTTTTTCTGGCAGTTGGTTTTGAGACGACGATACCCCTGGTGGCTGCTACAATTCTTGAGGCTTATCGGCAGAATGTTAATAATTTTGCGGTTTTCTCTTCCCATAAAATTATGCCGCCGGCACTTCATGCTTTACTTGGTGATCCGGAACTTTGTTTGGATGGTTTGCTTTGCCCCGGTCATGTCAGTACAATTATTGGTGCAGCAGCCTATGAACCCATTGCCCGTGATTTCGGTATATCCTGCATTGTGACAGGGTTTGAACCGGTTGATGTTCTGCAGGCTATTTTGATGATTGCCCGGCAGGTAGCTGAAAAGAGAAATGACGTTGAAAACGCTTATGGTCGCGCTGTAAACTGGCAGGGTAATGGTCGTGCCATGGCATTGATGCATCAGGTGTTTGAGCCGGTTGATTGCCAGTGGCGTGGCCTTGGGGTGATCGAGCAGAGTGGTATGGCTATTCGACAGGAGTTTGCCCGATTTGATGCAGAAAAAAGATGCGATATAAAACTTACGGAAACTCCGGAACCAAAAGGGTGTCTGTGTGGTGATATTTTGAAAGGGAAAAAGACCCCGATTGACTGCCCTCTTTTTAAGGGTAGATGCACACCGTTAAATCCTGTTGGGCCTTGCATGGTGTCCAGCGAAGGCACCTGTGCCGCATTTTATAAATATGGAGTAGTATGAAAAAATTAGAAACTGTCCAACTTGACCATGGGAGCGGTGGGCTGGCCAGTCAGGAATTAATCAAAGATATTTTTCTTTCTCATCTTGATAATCCAGTTCTCGCTGCACTTGAAGACTCTGCTGTGCTTGAAACTGATCGTGGACGACTTGCCTTTTCCACTGATAGTTATGTGGTGGATCCTCTTTTTTTTCCCGGGGGCGACATAGGTCTTCTGGCTGTACATGGTACTATTAATGATCTTGCCATGCGTGGGGCCAGGCCGTTTTGTCTCAGTCTGGGTATGATTCTGGAAGAGGGTTGTCCCATGGAGGTCTTGCGTCTCATTGTTGATTCCATCCGCAAGGCGAGTTGTGAGAGCGGTGTGCCGGTGGTAACTGGTGACACCAAAGTGGTGCCCAAGGGGAAGGGGGATAAAGTTTTTATCAATACCTCAGGGATTGGTTTTGTGGATAAGGGTGTCGACATTTCAGCGTCCATGGCCCGTGTCGGGGATGTTATTCTGCTGTCTGGATCTATGGGAGATCATGGTATAACTATTTTGACCCAGCGTGCCGGTATTTCCATGCAGGGGAAATTGCGCAGTGACACCATGGCGCTTCATAATCTGGTTCAGAAAATAATTGGTTTAAAATCAGGTGCGGTGCATACCCTGCGTGATCCAACCAGAGGCGGGGTAGCCACCAGTTTAAATGAAATTGCCGAAGCTGCCGGGGTAGCTATTGAAATTGATGAAGCTGAAATTCCTGTTCATAAGGAGGTTGATGCTGCCTGTGAAATTTTAGGCATGGATCCTCTTTATCTGGCTAATGAGGGAAAGTGTCTGGCACTGGTTCAGGCTGAATATGCCCGGGAAATTCTGCAGGCAATGCGTTCGTTGCCGGAAGGTGCAGAGGCTGCAATTATCGGCAGGGTAACAGATGGTCCGGCGGGGAGGGTGGTGCTTAAAACTATTGCCGGGGGTTCCCGCATAGTTTCATCTCTCACTGGTGAGCCATTGCCTCGGATTTGTTAAAGTTTATAAGGGTTAAATTCGTTTCAGGCGAAAAATTAAAATGCAAACGTGTTATAAGATTATAGGTGTTCTTGATTAATGCATGAGCTCTCACTGGTACAGGGTCTGCTCAGCCAGCTTGAATCTTTGGCCCGGCAGCATAAAACCAGCTCTATTCGCATCGTTCGGGTTGAGATTGGCCAGTTTTCCGGTATTGTTGTTGATTCATTTCAATTTGCCTTTGAAGTGCTCGCAAAAGAATCCTTTTTAATGAAAAATGCTGAACTTGAAATACGTGTTCCACCCATGCAGTATAAATGTTTTCAGTGTCAAAATGTGCTTGTTGTTGACAATGAGCCGCCTGCAATGTGTTCTAAATGTCAATCAACATTACTTGTCCCCGATGGTGGAGATGGGGTGATTTTGTTGCAAGTGGAAATGGATTGAAAATGGTTCCTGTTTATATGTTTTCAATTTTCTTTAACCTTAAATTTTAAGTTGAACTTATTATGTGTGATGCATGTGGATGTGACGGTACAAGCAGCAAGGTGCTGGAAATAAATCAAAGTTTACTGGCTGCAAATAATGCAATGGCCGAAAAGAACAGGATTCATATTGAGTCGCTAGGTGCTGTGGCCATTAATATGATCAGCAGTCCTGGTTCAGGGAAGACCACCTTGCTTGAAAAAACCATAGACGTTCTCGGAGAGGAACTTCGTATTGGTGTTATTGAAGGTGATATTGAGACTGAACGTGATGCCGAGCGCATACGTGCCAAAGGTGTTCCTGTTGTGCAGCTGACTACAGGCGGGGCGTGCCATCTGGATGCTGCGTTGACTCATCGGGGGATTCATGAGCTAGAGAGTCAGCTTTCCGGCAAAAAACTTGATTTACTCTTTATAGAAAATGTGGGTAATCTTGTGTGCCCTGCCACTTTTTATCTTGGAGAGCACCGGCGGCTGGTGATAATTTCAGTACCGGAAGGCCCTGATAAACCGGCTAAATATCCCAGGGCTTTTATTGGGTCCCATGTATTTATCATCAGTAAAACAGACTTGATGCCCTATTTTGATTTTTCTATAGACTACATAACTGATGATGCCCTGCGATTAAATCCGGAACTTAGGGTAATGGCACTGTCATCTACCTCCGGAGAAGGCTTTGAAAGTTGGATTTCATGGTTACGATCTCTGTGCATACGTACCGTATGAACCAGTATCTGCTATCTCGTAAATAGATGATTTTTCGGCTTTCAGAAGAACTGTTTTCCCCGCCCCCTTATCTTGCCAGGGAGGATGGATTGCTTGCCTTTGGCGGCGATCTCTCTGTTGACAGGCTGCTCCTTGCCATACACAGTGTTGCAATGCACAAATCGTTGCTGTAGCTCAACATGAGACGGATTTAAGGATTGGTGGGGCATTCTCTCTATGACATGATCTATGGTAACAAAACAGATATTGATATCAATATGGTAACAGGTGACAATCACTCCTTGAATAAACTTAACTTTGTAGCATTGGATTCGATTGATGTGGCCTATGTCCCCAGTATAAAAAATGTCAGGGACGCGGCAGATGACTTGTATTCTGTGAAGTCGCCTGATAGTTATACAGGCCTGCTGCAGCCCAAAGACCAAATCAAGATTGACAGAATTAAGTCATAGAAAAGAAGTGTGCTAATGCTTGAACAACACTTAAAACGGAGTTTTTGGAAATCCAGTTAACTCTAACTGAGCACTTTTGGGGGTTCTTCTGCAGGACCCCTAAAGGTATCATTACAAAGAAGGAGGTTCTGACAATCATGGGCCTCGAGATTCTTCTTATTGTAGTTATATTCTACGTAACAAGGGCTATGAAGGTCCGCCGATTGGTAAAAGCGCTCCTTCTCACTGGTTACTTCGTTGCAGTAATTCTGGTCTGGTCAATCACCTGGCAAATCCCTTACCGCCCAAACGCTCTTCTCATTGATTCTATCAGTCTTGGTTTGCCATTTGCATTCTGGTTATTTTGTTTATTGCTGATCAAATTTCTGACTAAAAAGAGTCACAAAAATACGTGAACAAGATCACTCTCACCCAACCGCCTCTTGCCTGCTTTCAGTCGATTCGCCTGCATAATTTACAAAAACCACCGGGAACTGTGCCGGAAGACCAGTACGCCCTGCCCTGCTTGTAATCCACAAACCAGTAGCCGGTTGGTTTACGCCTGGCTACAACAAAAATAAAGGGTTGCTCTTTTGAAAAGCAGGGGTTCAGGTATACGCCTTTTGCATTAGGGGAAGTTTCCATCAGGGACATGGCCTCTTCCAAGGATGGCATCCGCCAGTCATGGTGACCGGCAAACCCCTCCTTGTTCAACTGTTCTATGTTCTGCTTCATACTGCGAGTTGATGCAATATCCAGCCCTGCCCGCTGCCACATGAGGCCTGACCGCTCATCGATAATGGTGAGACCGTCACCTGTATTGACCAGCGCATTGTCGAATTTCCCTTCACGATTCAACTCGGCATCAAAAAAATTCCATTCGTGTATTACCGACGCAATCTGATCATCGGTAAAAGCGCTTTGCTCTGTCGGCAGAACAATTTTACCTCCGCTAAACCCTGCCTCACCTAAAAGAGGCAAAGTTTCACCCATATCTTCCTGTTTTTGTTCCTCGATTACCGGGACAAGGTAGGGGCTATCTTCAGAATCGACAACATTTGCAAGCAGCCATTCTTTAATAAAGGGATCAATGGCATAATTCTCACGGGATCTAGAAGTGCCACCCTGGTGCTTAACGCAGGCCTGCAACATCTCCAGTGGGGCCTTGATCTCGGCCAGAACTTTTGCGTATTTCAAGCCGCGCTCCATAAGACAGAGCTTAGGTTTCTCACCCCAGTTATCAATAAAAAAATAACAAATCCGATTACCGGTGTTACATGATTCCTTATGCAATCCCTTGGACACAAAAGAAACAAAGGCCAGGTGCGGCGTCATCTCCCAATCAATTTCCCGGGAGGTTGTATCGCTTAGCTTTAAATTCTCAAACATACTCATGATAAGCTCCGTAGAAATAAATGCTTGGCCGAATTGACCTGGACAACCCATGGATTATCGGTTGAAACTATGCGTCCTCTTTTGGGTAGGCACGATGACATGGAGCTCAGTGGTGAGGTCTCCAACAGGGGTATTTTTGCACAACGCCCCGAAAAGGTGCATTCCAGCCTTCATACCGAGAGATTGTCCGGGAACACCAGAATAAGAGCAGAATAAGAGAGAATAAGAGGGTCAGAGTAAAATTAAATTCTGATCTGATCGAGCTTGCACTTAATTTTGTCACGGTAGGAATGCCGGTTACCCGGCACCCCCCGTACAGATCCCGAGCATGCGGAACTACCGCACTGGGCTCCTGCCTTAGGTCAGACGCAGAAACAATGAATCGGGTAATAGTGCAATACCCCTATAGT
>DAOUUW010000249.1 GCA_030667965.1 Deltaproteobacteria bacterium | reverse complement strand
TGGAGTCATGGCAGCACCGGGGCGGCGGACGCTTTTATCTGAAAGAAACCTTTGTCTATGGCCATTTCAAGGAGGAGAAACGTCTAAGGGGCTGGGACATTAATAACAGCAGTGTGGGCGGCGCATCAGTTGTTCTGCAGGATCCATCTGTTGCGGCAAAGCTTGCGGTGGGCCGCAGGCTGCTTGTGGAAAAAGAAGGTGATGCTTTTCTTGAAACGGTTCTCAGTAAAATAGAGGGCCCCAAGGTGACGTTGAATCCTGCTTTGCCCTGGGGAGGGGGATACACACTGGACAATACCCTGCTGCGGTCTAATGTTGTCACCGCAGGACATGGCGAAAGCAAACCCGCTAAAGTGCTGGGCAGCGGAGATGCCACCCGGTCCAACCAGTACTTTGTCCTCAAGGTGGTGGAAATCTCCTTTGTTGCCGACGCCACCCAACCCACCGGCGTGCGGGCCGACATTGAAATTAATGTGGACGGCAGGATCTGGGAACAGGTGGGCAGCCTGAATGATTCCGAATCGACCGACCACCATTATACGGTGCAGATGACCGAGGAAGGCTCTCTCAAGGTGGTTTTCGGCGATGGCAGCCATGGACGCAGACTGCCCGGCGGTGTAAACAATGTGCGTATTAGCTACCGCACCGGCACCGGCAGCAGGGGAAATCTTGATGCCGGCAGCCTGGAGAAGATTGTCAAACCGCATCCCCTTGTCAAGGCAGCACATCATTATACGGATTCAACCGGCGGCAATGACATGGAGGACGCAAGCTCCATGCGCGACAATGCCCCGGCAACGGTGCTGACCCTGGAGCGCGCTGTTTCCCTCAATGATTTTGCCAATCTTGCCGTCAGCCACAGCAGTGTGAGGCAGGCCCGGGCCTTTGCCCTGCCGCCAATGGGCCGTAATGAACGTATCAAGGTGGTGGTCGTGCCGGCGGGCTCGACCCTGTCAAATGATCTCAAAAAGAGCCTGCATGATTTTTTAGTTGGTAACGCCATTCCGGGCATTTATCTACAGGTTGAACAGTATCAGCCCCTGTATTTTGTCCTGAACGTTCTCATCCGCGTTAAAAGCGATGAATACGATCCCGACACAGTGAAAGACGAGGTGCGCAGCAGGCTGACTACATCTTTTTCTGTTGATCAGAGACAAATCAGTCAGCCGCTCTATCTCAGCGAAGTCTATCAGGTGGTGGAGGCAACAACCGGGGTGGAAAATTCCCGTTGCGTGTTGCAGTCCCTGTTTATCCCTTACGGCAGCGATATACCGCCTTCTCCGATCCTGGGGCGGGACAATACTATTCGGGTGTTGCGTGCAGGCGAACACCAGCTGATTACCCTTTCACAAAGCAGATTGGTTGTCAACCATGAGGAATACCAGCTATGAGCACAAAGCCCGACACATACCTGGGTGACCAGCTCTACCGGCTGCTGCCTGAAGTGTACCGTACCCGAGACAACGGTGATATGGCCGGTGTTGTGGACAGCTGCGGTGAACTGCTGGACAGGATGTATTTCACCCTGCAGCAGCGCCTGGCTGACTGTTTTCCCGACATCGGCAGGAAGCAGCTGAAGAAAGGCGAAAAAGAAATAATAGTTGAAAGCCGCTGCCAGGATTGGATTCTGCCCTATTTTGCTGATCTGCTTGACGTGCAGCTTGTTTCACCTGAAAGCGACGGGCGCAGGCAGGAGGTGGCTAATGCGGTGAGCTGGCGTCAGCGCAAGGGGACCCTGGCCTGCATTGAGGAGCTTGCCCAGGCAGTGGCCCAGACCGAGGTGGAGATCCAGGAGGGCTGGAAACGAGTTGCCACTACTGCAAGGATTCCCATGCCCCTGCTGCCTTCCAGCGTTTATGGGGTAGTGGATGAGCCGGACATGGGTATCCCCCAGCAAGCCGCCCGGCATCCAGGTCTTCCTGCTGTTACGGTGGATTTCCGTTTTCCGTCACGTTCCGTGCAGACCGATGACGATAACCCTGCCGCCCACCGGACCAATTTTTCCGGTCAGACCGTGCCCTGGAAACAGGTCAACCTGCACGGGGCGCCCTGTTTTCCGGGAAACTATAATGATGTGTCAAAGCGCACGGTGGATCTTCGAACCCCTGATGAGAAACGGGGACATTTCCATCCTAAACGGCTTTTGCTCTTTGCCCCCTTGCCGGACGAATTTTTCGGCGAAGATGTGCAGAGCATTGTCTGGTCGGAGAATATTTTCAGGTCGGAACAAGACGATGAAAAAGACAGCGACCTTTTTGAAACTGAGGGTACGGAAAGCAGTTGGACATTCCGGGCTTTGACGGACAAACCCCTGCGCATCGAGGGCCTGATTGACCTGACTGAAGATAAAATATTTCGCTTTGAAAGGGTGAGAATTGATAACACCCTGGTCGTGCAGAACGGCAGGCTTGAGTTATTTGAATGCGCCGTACAGAAGGTTGAGGTGCAGAGGGCTGACACTGAAACAGCCGTGTTTACAGGAGATAATGTGCTGTTTCACAGTCTGCAGGCTGAAAACAGCCTTGTCCGGCTTGAATACTGTACTGTTCTGGATGGCACAGTTGCCGCACATCTGCAGGCCAGTGACTGCATCTTCATGGGAAGCATCCATAAGGACCTTGTCAGTAGCCTGCCGCCGCCGGCAGGATGCATTCGGTTTTCCCGTGTTCCTGAATCGCTGCTAGGCTTTGGTGGAGAGAAACTCTATCTGGCTGAGGAAACATTGAGCACGTCTGTGCCGGTATTTTTTGCAGACACATTTCCCGAGATGGGCTGCGGGGTGCTGCATCCGGCTACATCGGATTCCATACGTTTCGGTGCGGAAGACGGAGGTGAGATGGGGGCCTATCACAGCCGCCATCATGTTCTGCGCGTCCAGTCGGCCCTGGAAAAGCTAAAGGGTTTTCTGCCGTTCGGTATGGAGGTTGTGTGGATCTATGACAGTATGTTGCATGTTTTGCCTCCTGAGGAACAATAATATGTTTGATAAAACGTCCAAGGAAACGATATGAAAACACAGATATCAAAAGAAAATTTTGATGCGAAAAAGCGCTATTCCGGAGTGTACCAGCAGCAGGGCAGGATGCTGACCGATGCCGACTG
>DAOUUW010000211.1 GCA_030667965.1 Deltaproteobacteria bacterium | reverse complement strand
TTCCGGTATGGATAGCCGCCACCAGTCCACAGGAAACGACCTGTCAGCAGTTACAGTTCTCCTACGGGGTCTACCCGGTGCACGAGCCTGATTATCCGGAGAACTGGAAGCAATATGCCGGGGACTGGCTGCGATCTCACGGGGTAGAGGGAAACCTGGTGCTCATGACCGAAAGACCATCGATTAAACATCCTGAGGTAAATACCCGCATAGAGCTTTTGGACCTTACAGCAAAAATGTGAAAAGAGGAGTGAATATGAACAGCAAGCAGACGGAAAGGCCGTGTGATTTTGTGTTATTTGGCACACTGGGCGATCTGGCGCGCCGGAAACTCCTGCCATGTCTGTATCAGCTTGAAAAGGCGGAGCTGATTCACCCTGATACGAGAATCATAGGTGTGGCAAGACATGAAAAGAGCGACGAAGAATATGTGGATGTAGTCAGGGATAGCCTAAAGACATTCCTGAAAGAGGATATTAGCGATGTGGTATGGTCGCGTCTATCCCAGCGCCTGAACTACCGGCAAGTGGATATGACGGCAAGTGCTGATTATGCCCGGTTCAAAGACATAATCGACCAGGAGCAGCGGGTCATGGTGAACTATTTTGCCGTGCCGCCGGCAATTTACGGTGCCATTTGCGAGGGATTGCACGAGTCCGGCCTGGTTGCGCCTGAGAGCAGGGTTGTCCTGGAAAAACCGATTGGCCATGACCTGGCCTCCTCCATTGTAATTAACAATGAGGTCGGAAGGTATTTTTCAGAAGAACAGATCTACCGCATTGACCATTACCTCGGCAAGGAAACAGTCCTGAACCTGGTAGTGCTGCGTTTTGCCAACTCGCTCTTTGCCAATAATTGGGACCGGACAACGATTGACCATGTTCAGATTACGGTTGCAGAAGAGGTGGGGATTGAAGGCCGCTGGGGATATTTCGACAAATCCGGTCAACTGCGGGACATGGTGCAGAACCACCTGTTGCAGATCCTCTCCCTTGTCGCCATGGAGCCTTCGGCCAAGCTGAACGCAGAGAATGTCCGCAGTGAAAAGCTGCGGGTTTTAAAGGCATTGCGGCCCATTACCATTGATAGTGTGGGTGAAAAAACCGTGCGCGGCCAGTATGGCGAGGGCTTCCTGAAAGGAGGGGCCGTACCCGGCTATCTGCAGGAAGATGACGCCCGTACGGAAAGCTCCACCGAGACCTTTGTAGCACTGCGGGCCGATATTGATAACTGGCGCTGGGCCGGCGTTCCCTTTTACCTGCGCACAGGAAAGAGAATGGCCTGCAAACGCACTGAGGTGGTGATCTGCTTCAAACAGCTCCCGCACAATATCTTTGAGGAAAGCTACAAACGGCTGCCGACCAACAAGCTGATCATCCGGTTGCAGCCGGATGAAGGCATTGATGTGCTAATGTTAAACAAGGTGCCCGGCGTTGAGCAGTCTTTCCGGCTGCATGAGACAAAGCTGGACCTGAGCTTTTCAGAGGCATTCACAAAGGAGCGGATTGCCGACGCCTACGAACGGCTGCTGCTGAATATCCTTAAGGGCAACCAGGCCCTGTTCATCCACCGTGATGAGGTTGAGCAGGCCTGGAAATGGATTGATTCCATCCAGGAGGCGTGGGAGAAGAGCGGTGAACCCCTCACAACCTATCCGGCAGGAACCTGGGGACCGGTAGCATCTATTGCCTTAATCACCAAAGACGGCCGTTTCTGGTATGAGTAAGCTCAAGATGAAAATCATTCCAAGATTTCATGAGTTTGCTGACCAACAGACCCTTTGCCGGGAGCTCTCGCAGCGGATATGTGCAGCCCTGCAGGAAGCAATTGAGGCAAGGGGGACGGCCAGCCTTGTTGTTTCCGGAGGGAGCACGCCTGTGCCGCTCTTTGCCGCCCTGGCGGAGATATCCATAGAGTGGGACAGGGTCTTTATCACCCTGGCGGATGAGCGCTGGGTTGAGGTGAGTGACAGGGCCAGCAATGAGGCCCTGGTCCGTGAACACCTGCTGCGCGGCCAGGCAAAGGCCGCTCATTTCAAGGGCTTGAAGAATAGCCATGAATCCGCAATGGCTGGTGAAAGAGAATGCGAGGAAGTGCTGGCGAGGCTCCCCTTGCCGTTTGATTTTGTAATTCTGGGAATGGGGCAGGACGGCCATACGGCCTCACTGTTTCCCGGCGCCGAGCGCCTGGGTGAGGCCCTTGACATGAATTCCGGAAAGCTCTGTGTCGCCATGACACCTGTGACTGCGCCACATGAACGGATGACACTTACACTGCCCGCCCTTCTCCATTCCCGCAGAATCTGTTTCCACTTGGCCGGCAAGGAGAAACGCGAGGTGTATGAGAGGGCGCTGGCAGGTGATTCAATTGAAGAGATGCCGGTCCGGGCCGTGCTCGGCCAGGACCTGGTGCCGGTTGACGTATACTGGGCAGCGGAATAGGAGGCGAGTATGAACAGCATTGTTGAAAAGGTTACCAAACTTATCACTGAACGCAGCCGGCCGTTTCGCCAGGCCTATCTTGACCGGATTGAGCAAGCGCGGCAACAGGGTCCCCACCGCGCGGAACTTGATTTCGCCAACCTTGCCCATGCTCTCGCGGCCTGTGATCATGCCTGCAAGGTAACGCTGAACGCGCATGACAAACCGGATATCGGCATCATCTCTTCTTATAGCGATATGCTGTCGGCCCATGAGCCCTACTATCGGGTTCCGGAAATCATCAAAGAAGAAGTTGCCGGGGCCGGGGGCGTGGCCCAGTTCGCAGGCGGAGTGCCCGCCATGTGTGACGGGGTCACCCAGGGCCGGGCCGGCATGGAGCTGAGCCTTATGAGCCGGGATGTGATTGCCATGTCCACGGCGGTCGGGCTTTCCCACAACATGTTTGACGGCGCGCTTATGCTTGGGGTTTGCGACAAGATCGTGCCCGGCCTTCTGATGGGGGCCTTGAGCTTCGGTCACCTGCCGGCCGTGTTCGTGCCGGCAGGCCCCATGCCTTCCGGTATTCCCAATAAGGAGAAGGCCCATGCCCGGGAGCTTTTCTCCCAGGGGAAGATCAGCTCTGATGAAATGCTGGCAACCGAGGAAAAGGCGTATCATTCGGCTGGCACGTGTACGTTTTATGGCACGGCCAACAGCAACCAATTGCTCGTGGAAATGATGGGACTCCATCTGCCGGGTGCCTCCTTTGTCAATCCAGGCACGCCATTGCGGGATGAGCTGACCAGGGCCGCTGCCAGGCAGGTGGTAAAGCTGACCGATCTTGGAGACAACTATACGCCCATTGGCC
The DNA here is from genome assembly GCA_030667965.1 of Deltaproteobacteria bacterium. Lineage (GTDB taxonomy): Bacteria > Desulfobacterota > Desulfobulbia > Desulfobulbales > SURF-16 > JAHLLM01. Next base: position 1,179 of record DAOUUW010000211.1, on the reverse strand, counting down.
ATGTCATCAATGAAAAGTCGATCGTGAATGCCATTGTCGCCTTACTGGCCACCAGCGGTTCGACAAACCAGACCCTGCACCTTGTGGCTGTAGCCAGGGCAGCGGGACTCCGGATCAACTGGGATGATTTTTCTCAATTGTCCGACGTGGTGCCATTGCTTGTCAGGATCTATCCAAGCGGACCCGGGGATATCAACAGCTTTCAGCAGGCCGGGGGCATGGCCGTGCTGATAAATGAGCTCCTGAAAGGGGGCTTTCTCCATGATGATGTGCTTACCGTATGCGGCCAAGGGCTGGCTCCCTATACTGAGACCCCTTATCTGAAAGATGGCGGACTGGTCTGGCGTAAAGGCCCGGAGACATCTTCCGACAAAGAGGTCATTGCCGATAGTGCTTCACCGTTTTCGCCTACTGGTGGCATAGAGGTCCTTTCCGGCAATCTGGGCCGGGCAGTCATGAAGACTTCCGCCCTGGCTAACGGCCGGCATACCATAGTTGAGGCCCCGGCCGTGGTCTTTGACAGTCAGTACGGTGTCAGCGAGGCATTTGGTGCCGGCAAGCTTGACAGGGACTGCGTGGTGGTTGTGCGTTTTGAGGGACCCAGGGCCGATGGCATGCCGGAGCTCCATAAGCTGATCCCGTTCCTTTCCGTATTGATCGATCGCGGGTTTAATGTTGCCCTGGTTACAGACGGCAGGATGTCAGGCGCCTCGGGTAAGGTGCCCTCTGCAATCCATGTAACGCCGGAGGCCTTTGCCGACGGCCTGCTGGCAAAGGTGCAGGATGGCGACATCATCAGGGTGGATGCGGAGAAGGGCATCCTGGAGCTTAAGGTTAGTGAAGAGGAACTTGCGGGCCGGGAGCCTGCCAGACCGAGCCTTGAGGCACACCGCCACGGCATGGGCCGGGAGCTCTTCGGAGTCCTGCGCCGCGATCTTGCCGGGGCCGAGGAAGGGGCAAGTTCGATATTTTCTGAGTATGATGAGTAAGATCGAGGATTTGATATCATGCCACAAAAAAGAAACTGGAAAATCGATGCTGCGGAAATTATGGCCCAGGGGCCGGTCGTTCCTGTAATGGTCAGTCACGAGCTGGAACACGCTGTTCCGCTTGCCCGCGCCCTTGTGGCCGGGGGTGTCAGGGTTCTCGAAATTACCCTGAGGACCCCTGTGGCGATCG
>DAOUUW010000026.1 GCA_030667965.1 Deltaproteobacteria bacterium | reverse complement strand
GCAGGCGCATTGGCCAGGAATTTTTCGTTGTTTAATTTGCCCTGGCTCTGATTGAGTTGTTTTCCTAATTTTTGCTCTTCTTTGTCGAGTTTAGCAAGCTCTTTTTCAACATCGATGAGTCCTTCCAGGGGTATAAAAATTTCGATATCTTCAAAAATATAGGAAGCAGAGCCTTCCGGCCCTTGACCCTGGGTGAGAATTTTTAAATCATTTGTCCGGGTCAGGCCTTTTATTTCATTGGCATGCATTTTAATAAGTGCGGTTTTTCGGGCATCATGGGCAACGACAATGGCCTCGATAGAGGCAGAGGGGTGTATCTGCATCTCACTGCGAATATTACGAATGCCGCCGATAACTCCCATGATGAGTTCAGCAGTTGCTTCCGCCTCCGGATCATTCCAGGCATCAACTTCTTCGGGGTAAGGTTCGCTCATGATGCTTGAACGCTCACCGGGCAGTACATGCCATATTTCTTCCGTGACAAAGGGGATGACCGGATGCAGCAGTTTGATAACCGTCTCAAGAACCGTAAAGAGGACTGCCTGACCTGTCTTTTTGTCCTCATCAGAGTCAGAGTATAGTTCAGGTTTGACAAGTTCCAGATACCAGTCGCAGAATTCATGCCAGACGAATTTATACATGGCCGAAGCCGTATCGTTAAAGCGGTAATCGCCAAGGCTTTTATGCACTTCCGCCACGGTTCGGTTCAGTCGGCTTAATATCCAGCGGTGAGAAAGGCTGAGGTTTTCCGTTGACAGCTTCGACGTTACAGCAGGATCACACCCGCTGATATGCATCAATGAAAAACGGCCGGCATTCCATATTTTATTGATAAAATGGCGGTAGCCGTCAATCCTATCCTCGGATAAGCGGATGTCACGACCCTGGGCGGCAAAAGCTGTCATGGTGAAACGCAGCGCGTCTGTGCCGAATTTATCCATAACGAGCAAAGGATCCATGACATTGCCTTTGGATTTACTCATTTTTTGGCCATTTTCGTCACGAACGAGGGCATGGAGATAAACATCCTTAAACGGCACTTCTCCCATAAAATGAAGCCCCATCATCATCATTCTTGACACCCAGAAGAAAAGGATGTCAAAGCTGGTGATTAAAACCGATGTGGGATAAAAGAACTTCAGTTCTTTGGTGTCCTCAGGCCAGCCCAGGGTAGAAAAGGGCCACAGGGCGGAGCTGAACCAGGTGTCAAGGACATCGGTCTCCTGCAGGAGTTGCCTGGAACCGCATTTGGTGCAATGATCAGGATCGTTTTCAGAGACGATCATTTCGCCGCAGGACTCGCATGTCCAGGCAGGTATCTGGTGACCCCACCAGATCTGGCGGGAGATGCACCAGTCGCGGATATTATACATCCAGTCAAAGAAGGTGTTGTCCCACGATTTAGGATGGATCTTGATATCGCCTTTTTCAACTGCTTCAATCGCTTTGGCCGCTAAGGGTTTGACAGAGACAAACCACTGTTTGGATAATGCCGGCTCCACAACGGTGTTGCAGCGGTAGCAATGGCCCACACCATGTTTGTAGTCCTCGATGCCATCTAAATAGCCTTTTTCTTGCAAATCTTTGACAATTTGTTTGCGGCAGGCGAACCGGTCAAGACCGGCATAGGGACCCGCCTCGACATTCATGCGACCGTCATCGTCAATGACCTTGATAGACGGTAAATCATGGCGTTTGGCAATGTCAAAATCATTGGGATCATGGGCCGGTGTCACCTTTAAGGCGCCTGTGCCGAATTCCCTTTCAACGTGTTTGTCAAAAACAATGGGTATTTTGCGATCAAGAAGAGGCAGGATGACCGAATTTTCAGGCAGCGAGGTAAATCGTTCGTCCTCGGGATGCACGGCAACGGCAGTGTCGCCGAGCATGGTTTCAGGCCGCGTGGTGGCAACAACGATATATCCGTCACCTGTAGCATAAGGATACCTGATTCTGTAAAGCTTGCCGTCGGTTTCCTCGTGTTCAACTTCCAGGTCGGCCAGGGCGGTATGACATCGCGGACACCAGTTGATAATGTAATCACCCTTGTAAATAAGCCCTTCATTGTAAAGACGGGTGAAAACAGCGCGTACAGCCTTTGACAGGCCCTCATCCATGGTGAATCGCTCACGTTCCCAATCACAGGAGCAGCCTAATCGTTTCAGCTGATTAATAATCTGCCCGCCGGACTCGGCCTTCCATTGCCAGACGCGGTCGATAAATTTTTCCCTGCCAACATCATGGCGTGAAAGTTCTTCAGCAGCAAGCTGTTTTTCCACAACATTCTGCGTGGCGATGCCGGCATGGTCCGTGCCGGGCAGCCAGAGGGTATTGTAGCCCTGCATTCTTTTGTAACGGACCAGAATGTCCTGCATGGTATTGTTTAAAGCATGACCGACATGAAGCACACCGGTGACATTGGGTGGCGGGATGACAATGGAAAACGATGGTTTGTTTTCATTCATGGATGCGCGAAATTTTTTCTGTTCCTGCCAGCGGGTGTACCACTTCTTCTCAACGTCTTTAAATTCATATGCTTTGGCAAGAGGTTCTGCCGAATCAGTTGTATCGTTTTGTTTAGTCATGCTTATACTCAAAAATATGTAAATAATAAGAGGCGGCGGAGGCGACTGCAGTAAATCAATTATTTTACCGCACGCTCCATCTTTTGGGAAAGAAAATATTTGTGTAAAGATCCAGCGCGTAACGATCCGTCATGCCGGCGAGGAAATCACATACTTTTTGATGGCGGGGTGTTTCTTCACCATACCGGGTGTGCGCCTGCCAGATATTACCACATGGAAGTTTGATATCCTCTTCCATGAAATAATGATAGAGTTCACGTATTATTCTCATGGCCTTGACAAATTCACTGTGAACCTGATTTGTCTGGTAGACATTCTCGAACAGAAAGGTGCGTAAATCAGATGTTACCTGGAGTATTTCCGGACTCATGGCAAGGCTCGATTCACCGGATTCAATGGTCTTGACGATAAGATCGGTTACCATGGTGCTGATACGATGAGAATTAGTACTGCCCAGAGTCTCTTTAATATAGTCAGGTATATCCTTATCTTCGATGAGTTCGGCCCGCACCGCATCGTCAAGGTCGTGATTGACATAGGCGATAATATCGGAAACGCGTACCACCTGACCTTCCATGGTTTCCGGCAGTTCGTCAAGATCAACGGGAATAATGTCCCGTCGGCCCTTGGAGTGCTTGAGGATGCCGTCCCGCACCTCATGGCTCAGATTAAGACCTTTTCCCTTGTTTTCCAGGACTTCGACCACTCTCAGGCTCTGTTCGTAATGTCTGAAACCGTTCGGATGAAGTTCGTTTAAAATAGATTCACCAGCATGACCGAAAGGGGTGTGGCCAAGATCATGGCCAAGGGCAATGGCCTCGATAAGATGTCCGTTCAGGCGAAGGGCAACGCCGATGGTCCTGGCGATCTGGGCAACTTCAAGGGCATGTGTTAATCTGGTGCGATAATGATCACCTGTGGGCGCCAGAAAAACTTGGGTTTTGTGGGTCAGGCGGCGAAAGGTTTTTGAATGGATGATTCGGTCACGGTCACGCTGAAAAATAAGCCTGATCGGACACTCCGTTTGCGGGTGCAACCTTCCTTTACTGTTCTTGCTGTGGCAGGCAAATGGAGAAAGATTTCGGGCCTCTCGCTCCTCCAGTTCATGTCGTAGACAACTGATCATAAGTTTGTATTTTGCAAAAAAGTTCCCACAGGAACATGAATGTCCCTGTGGGAGAAATAAAGTCGGCTCTGCAACTGAAAAGAGAATTACGGGGCTATGCTGCTCACATGAGTTACAATATCAGCCTTGGAAAGATCTTTCAGAACGGGATGTTGCATTAAAATATTAGGTGTTTTTTCGCCATTAATATTTGTGACAATCAGAGAACCACGGCCCTGTCCGTAAATATTGTTAAAATCATAGACTGCTCCGACAACCACCATGTCGCCATGCGACACCTTGGCATCATATAATTTCAGGGAATAGTCAACCTGATAATCAACATTGCGCTCTACGTTCTTGGCCCAGCGTTCTTTAAAAGAACCATTGCCGTCGTCCTGGGAAATAACAGGCATAAGTGGATCAAGTTCTTTTTTGATACCCTGGGTTTCACCGGAATAATCACCCATGGCGGCCTTGATGGCACCACAGCTGGAATGGCCGAGGATCATGAGGATTTTTGTCGGAAGATGATTGACGCCGTAATCAACCGAACCCTCGGAGTTAGCCACCTGATTGCCGATATTCCGTATCATAAATACATTGTTGTCCGCCTCAAATCCGAACAGATGGGTATGTACCCGCGAGTCGGAACAGGTAATAACCGTCAGGTTGGGAACTTGACCATCCTGAAAAGCATCAAAATGGTTGGGGTCGACATGTCCTTTAAAGGTGTTGTTCCCTTGAATGACTGCAGACATGGTTTCGTTCGGGGATTTGTCAGTATGGCCGACTGCAGCGTCATGCCCATGTCCTGAAGAGGCAAATGCCATAGGTGCTGAAGCGAGAAAAGCGGAAAGAGCTAACGCAAAAAAAGCTTTTTTTACAATTTTTTTCATCTCAATATCTCCTCAAATTTTCAGATGGGCAGGTTTTCCTTAAACTTGGAAAAAGAAAAACCCGAACAATAGTTGGCAAGAGCCTGAAGGTTGAAGTAAGGGATGTTTCACATCAAAATGGGACGCTGGAAACATGTTCTGTAACTCTTAAGACAAATGGCATGCTGACAATACTGAGAAATTGTTTGATGGTCAAGAGATGAACTGCTTTTTAGTATAAAAATCCTGTGTTTTTTTGTAGCTTTTAACCGACAGGACTTATTCGGTAAAGAGAGCCTCAATGGCTTCCACTTTTTCCTGCACCTCTTCCCATTGTTGATAAAAACGGGACAGTTTAAGGTCAATTGATGCGTACATTTTGTTTTTTTCTGTAAAAGTCTCCTGGTCTTTATACAATTCAGGGTCTGCCAGGAGAGCTTCAAGCTCGGCTTTGCAGTTTTCGAGTTCTTCTATCTGTTGTTCCGTGTCACGGATTTTTTTCATAAATGGTTTGAGTTGAGCGCCTTTTTCCTGCCGTATTTTTGCCTGTTCCTGCCGTGCTTTTTTGCCATGGCTTTTGTCGGAAGAGGCAGGTTCCAATTTGCCGGCCAGCGTTTTCGGCTCGGCGGACTGCTTTTCCTTTTCTTCTGCTATTTTAAGGAGATAATGATTTATGTTTCCTTCATAAAGGGTGGCTTCACCATTTTTTATTTCAAGAACCTTGTTGACAAAATGATCCAGGAAATAACGGTTATGACTGACTATGATGATACTGCCGTCATATTGCGACATGGCTTCCTGCAAAATTTCCTGGGACATCATGTCAAGATGATTGGTGGGCTCGTCCATGATAAGCAGATTTGCCGGGGTGGAGATCATTTTGGCAAGGGCCAGCCTGCTTTTTTCTCCGCCGGAGAGCACCTCCACCTTTTTGTCCACATCTTCTCCTCTAAAGAGAAAGGCTCCAAGAAGCGAACGAGTCTGTGTTATTGTTTTATCCGCCTCCACATTGGTAAGCGTTTCCAGTACCGTCAACCCCGGAGACAGTTCCTGGGCCTGGTGCTGACCGAAATAAGAAAGGGAAACATTGTGCCCGAGGTGAATCGAACCGCTGCTTTTTGGGATCAGTCCTGCAAGAATCTTAACCAGGGTTGATTTGCCGGCGCCGTTAATACCGACAATTGCCAGCTTGTCGCCGCGCTGTAATTCAAAATTTATTTCATTGAAAATTTGTTGTTCCTGATACGATTTACACAGGTCTTTTACGTCAATAGCCAGACGTCCACTGGCAGGGGCCGGGGGAAAACGAAAGGAAATTTGGTGTTCGGTGGATTCAAGCTCGATAAGGTCCATTTTTTCAAGCTGTTTTAAACGGCTCTGGACCTGCTTTGCTTTTGTTGATTTGGCCCGGAATCGATCGACAAAGCGTTTTGTCTGGTCGATTTTGGCCTGCTGGTTGGCATAAGCAGCCCGCTGCACATGTAAACGTTCTTCCTTTTCTATCGTATAATGTGAATAATTTCCTTTGTAGACCGTGAGTTTCCCCAGGCTTAACTCCCAGGTAAGAGTGGTCATGTTGTCAAGGAAGGATCGGTCATGGGAAACAATAACAAGGGCTCCGGGGTACGAAGACAAAAAATCCTCAAGCCACGTCAGGGTTTCCAGGTCAAGATGGTTCGTCGGCTCATCAAGGAAGAGAAAAGAAGGGGTTCTGAGAAGCTGTTTTACAAGCATGAGCCGCATGAGCCAGCCCCCGCTGAACGAGAGACATTCGCGGTTGAAGTCAGTTTCTTTGAAACCAAGGCCCATGAGGATTTTTTCTATGGTTGCCTGCATTTGAAAAATGTTGGAATGGTCAAGCTCGTGTTGCAGTTCACCCTGGAGCTTCAACAGGTCATCTATTTCGGATGACTCCTGACCGCTTTCCGACATTTTTTTATTGATTACTGTAAGTTGTTTTTGTTTTTCAAGAAGATCGGCAAAGGAGCTTTCAGCTTCTTCATAGATTGTTTTTCCCTTGTCAATGCCGCTCATTTCCTGGGGAAGATAGCCGGAGGTTGCATTACGGGAAAAGGTGACCACGCCATCTTCAATTTCCGACACACCGGCAAGAATTTTTAAAAGAGTAGATTTGCCGGAGCCGTTCACTCCGACAAGAGCAATTCTGTCGCGACTGTTTATGCGGCCTGAAATATTTTTAAATAAGTGTTTCTCCCCGTATTGAATGGAGAGATTATTAATGGTAATCATATGTTTCGTTTTGATTTTTTTACGAGATTGTTATTAATGACGCGAAAAGGTTGTCATGCAATTATCAGATAACATACAAAAGGGCACTGTTTTTTCAATTGATTTTAACGGCTGGGAGCAAAGCCTTACGCCTCTTCTTGACCTGTCAGGGCTTGTGCATCAAGTGAAAGATGCAAAGAGGATACTTATAAAACCAAATCTGGTTGAGAATCTCAAGCCTCCCATTACCACGCCTGTCGGCATGATAAAGTCCCTGGTTCAATATCTGAAAAAGAAAATCCCCGGATGTGAAATAATCATCGGTGAAGGATGCGGCTCTTTGGAATATGATACCTCCTATGTTTTTAATGAGCTTGGTTATACCCGGATGGCGCAGGAAGAAGATGTAACGCTTCTTGATTTAAATAATGAACGATGTGTAGAAAAAAAAGACGCCAATTGCAAACGGCTGCCGATAATGTATCTGCCGGAGCTTCTTTTTAACAGTTTTATTATTTCCGCGCCTGTCCTGAAGGCCCATAGCCTGGCAGGCGTGACGCTTACCATGAAGAATATGATGGGAACCGCTCCGCCCAAACATTATCAGCAGGGCGGGCACTGGAAAAAAGCATCATTTCATAAAGGCATTCAGGAGGCTATTTTTGACCTGAACCGCTATCGCTCTCCTGATTTTACTCTGCTGGACGCCTCGGTTGGCATGGCCCGGGCCCATCTGTGGGGACCGACCTGTTCCCCTCCGGTCAATAAACTGGCAGCAGGATATGACCCTGTTGCCATGGATGCCTATGGAAGCAGCCTGCTGGATAGAGACTGGAGAAGTATCGGTCATATCAGCATGGCCCACGGCGTACTCGGAGACGGGAAATATCAGGAAATAATCACGGCCTAAGGTTAAATTTTTTTTTAGGCAGATCAATTACCTGGCAAATCTGGGTGGCAATTTCCTCAATGGATTTTCCGTGGGTGGAAATAATGGGAATGCTATGGCGATGATAGATCTGTTCCGCCTGGTTGATTTCCGTCCGGCAGGTGGCAAGACTGGCATAGGTGCTGCCCGGATAGCGTTTTTCCCGCATGCTGTGAAGAAACTGGGGGGAAGTAGTGAGGCCTACGACCCTTTTTATCACTGCCTTGAGAGAATGGGAAATTTTGTTGTACTGCTGGAGATATTCACTTGTTAAGGGGAAATTTGCCGATTTATAACCCATCTGGGTGGCAAGATAAACACTGACCGGGGTTTTCCCTGATCGTGAGACGCCGAGCAGGACGATTTCAGCTTCATCATATTCATCGGTTTTGGTGCCGTCGTCATGGTCGAGACAATAGTGAATCGCCTCAACACGTTTATTCATGTCAAGATTGTCCGTATGATGGGAAAATCCCGGCTCACGCAGGGCTTTCGTCTCAAGGGAGTGTTCGAGATTGTCAAGCAATGATCCGAAAATGTCGAAAAATTCAACTTCGGGATTGTCAAAAATCTCACGGATCTTTGGATCTAAAATGGAAATAAAAACAAGGGGCCGTCTGCCGGCTGAACGTTTGAGAATTGTTGCCTGTATTTTTTTTGCTTCAGGGATCGTCCGGACAAACGGGTAACTTTCTTCAATAAAATTTATTTCCGGAAACTGGCAGGTCAGGGCCTGACCGAGATTTGTCACAAGAATACCGGTGCTGTCGGATATGTAATAGACGTCTTTTGATTTCCACATGGAAACAGTATAGTAAAAAGAGTTATAATAAAAAAGGTAAAAATAGAAAAATTACCGTCAGGGTATAACAACTGACTTTTGACAAAAAACTGAGACAGGGTCGATGAAATATGATAAATGAAATTCTTTTCCAATCAGACAATCTTCGCTTTTCATCGAAAAAATAACACATTGCCATTTCTCCTCTATACATATCTGATCACAGAGACACTGGCGCCTTTTTTTGCCAGCCTTGCTATCTTGACGGGGATTCTTTTTCTCGGCAGACTGATTCCTCTTTTTGATCTCATTGTTGAATTCGGCATCGGATACGCCGATTTTATTCGCCTTTGTCTGTATCTCACCCCGAATCTTTTTCTTTTTGCCATACCCATGGCCAGCATGCTCGGTGTGATCCTTTGCTTCACCCGCATGGCAAACGATAATGAACTTATCGCTTTGAAGTCGGCCGGGGTGGGGCTTTATCGCATGCTGCCGGCTGTCATTATGATTGCCCTCTGCACCTCTCTTCTCACTGCCTATTTCTCAACTACCCTTATGCCAACGGGCACTTCATCCATGAAAAAACTGCTGATCCAGCTTGCCAAAGATAGAATTGACAGAGGATTACAGGAGAAAAAATTCAGCGAAGGTATCAAGGATGTGGTGCTCTACGTTGACAGTATTGACCCTGAAACAAAGTCCTGGAACGGTGTCTATGTTTCCGACACCAGAGATAAGGAAAACCCTGTTACTGTTGTCGCCCGCACCGGCAGCCTCAATGTTTCCATGGCTGATATGTCCCTCACACTTGAGCTTACCAGGGGCTCCATGCATTTGGCAAAAGACGCGGTCAGCCAGACAATTTCCTTTGACTCTTACAGTCTGAATATACCCATGCAGCATCAGGATACGTTTGGCGGCAAAAAAGGGAAATCAATCAGCAAGAAGGAAATGACCCAGCAGGACATCAGAGAGCATGTGGAAAAACACGGACGCAGCTCTGAACAAGGTGTTGAGTATCTCATTGAATATCATAAACGACTGGCCTTGCCGGCAGGTTGTTTTATCCTCTCCATTCTTGGTCTTCCCCTGGCCATACGCACCAGGCCCGGACAGCGGTCGATCGGTGTTCCGCTTGGTCTGGGTATATTTTTCTTTTATTATATCTTTCTTACCATTGGTAAGTCACTCGGAGAGCAGGGTGCCTTGCCGGTTCTCATTGCTCTGTGGGGACCTAATTTTATTTTTGTCGTGGCTACTATCTATGTTCTTCGCTATGCCGGTAAGGAAAGCACAAACTCTGTTGTTGATTTTCTCTTAGGTTTTATCTTTACAGCACAGCAACGCCTTTTAAAAGCAACCAGGAAGGGAAACAGTGACCCTTCTTGATCGGTATATTTTCAGGGAATTTTTTAAAAACCTGCTGCTGGTTCTCAGTTCTCTGGTGGCTATTTATCTTCTGGTTGATTTTTTTGAACGTGTTGACAATTTTACTGAAAAGGGCAAGTCAATCGGGCTTATCCTGCAATATTTTATCTTTAAAATTCCCTTTATTTACGACCAGATGTCCCCTGTCTGCATCCTCTTGGCCGGTATCATTACCATAGGGCTGCTGAACCGGAACAGGGAATTGATGTCCCTCAATGCAGGCGGCATTTCAATTGTCCGCATAACGCTGCCGGTTTTTGCCGCATCTTTTCTTTTTACCATGGCAACTTTGGTCGTAGCCCAATGGATACTTCCCTGGACGAATACCGTGACAAACGACATCTGGTACCGGCAGGTGAGCAACAAGATCAGTAAAGGAATTGAACGAAACGGACGGATTTTCTACCAGGGTGAGACGGGAATTTATTCCTTCCTGCGTCCGAAGTCTGATCAATATCAATTTGCTGATTTCTCCTATGCAGCCTGGGATGAAAATCATGATATGGAGACTTTCCTGACGGCCAAAAGAGCGATCTGGTCTGAACAGGGCTGGCAGTTTGAAAAAGGTCAGATTAAAACTGCCCACCAGGATGGCGGCTACGATATAACCATTTTTATGGATAGAGAGGTTGATTTGCCGGATTCTGCCGCTGATTTTTTTGTCCCGGCTTATCGAACAAAGGAATTTTCCCTCTATGAACTCCATAAAAATGCTCTTTCTTCACTGAAAAAAGGGGACAGACAAGGCTTAATTGAGGTTAACCAACGGTTTTCCTTTATTTTTCTGGGAGTTCCCTTGCTCATACTTGCCATACCTGTCCTGATTTTCCTGAATCGCAGATGGCAGAGAGATCTTGCCATGGCTGTGCCGGTAAGTTGCGCTTTGGCCTTCGCTGCCTGGGGGGTTTGGAGTGGCGCCCAGTCCATGAGCCAGGCGGCTTATTTTAACCCCTTTGCCGCCTCTTGGTCGATCCATGCGGTATTGACCGGCAGTGGCATTTTCTGGCTCTGGCAGATGAACAGAAGCTGACATGTTTCCGTTTTTGAAAAAAACCATCTTAAAACAGCATATTAATGCAGTTGAATAATTTTAAACGCATATTAATAATCAAGCAAAGTTCACTCGGTGATATTATCCACACCCTGCCGGTTGTCCATGCCCTGAAACGCTGTCACCCGGAGGCCTATGTCGGCTGGGTTGCACAAAAGGGTTTTTGTTCATTGCTGGAACAAGATCCGGACGTTGATGAGGTCATTGCCGTACAGATTTCTTCCACAAGTGATCCCCATGCCGGTCGCGGCGCCTACTGGCAGGCGTTACGAGAAACCGTTGCAGCTTTGTCTGACTTGAGGCAGAGATTTAAAAAGAACCCATATGACCTGGTGCTTGATCTGCATGCCTCTTTTCGATCATCTCTTATAGGTCTGACCAATCCTGGAGGGCAACGTGTAGGTTTTGGCGATGCCCGGGAATTCAACACCCTGTTTCAACACCATCGCATTCCCGTGCATGGACCAATGCACGCCGTTGATAAAAATCTTCTTTTTTGCGACTATCTCTCATGCCCGGTTACATCAGAGGATTTCCGCTTTCATGTTGATAAAAATGATCATGCACTGGTTGACGCATTTCTGCAAAAGCATGGCTGGACCGAGGGAAGGCGGATTGTTTATGTGAACCCTGCGGCCAGATGGATCACCAAGTACTGGACGGTTGAAAACTGGGCTAAACTCTGTGACCGTTTGATAAGAGAGATTGGCGCTGTTGTTGTTCTGGCAAGCGGCGGGCAGGACAGGGAGTATCTTCTTAAAATTGCCGGGATGATGAAGGAGAAACCTGTTGTCGCTGCCGGTAGTCTTACATTGAATGAAGCAGTGGCGCTTATACAGAAATCAGCGGTTTATGTGGGGCTTGACTCCGGGCCAATGCACATGGCGGCCATGGCCGGAATTCCTGTGGCGGCACTCTTTGGTCCGACAAATCCGGAACTGGTCAAACCATATGGAACTAAACACAGGATTATTTTAAATGAGTCTCTTGATTGTCTGGGGTGCAGAAAAAGAAGCTGCGATAACCCCCTTTGCCTGCATGGCATTTCTGTTGACAGGGTCTTTCAGGAAGTTGTCGATTTGCTGGAAATATGAAATGTTCTGTCAAAGGCAAGCAGACTGGTTTCCAAATCCTCTTCCCGATGTGGTTCCAGGGTAACAAGAGGAGACAGTTTTCTTTCGGCAATATAGGCTGAAAAACTCGTAAAATCAAAACGTCCCTGCCCGATGGGTAGATGAGCGTCCTTGTCTCCATTATTGTCGTGCAGGTGAAGCTGACCGAGCCAGGGTTCAAGCTCCGGCAGCCAGTCCTGCCATCTGTTTTTGGCAAAGGCCTGGATATGGCCTGTATCCAGACAGTAGCGGGCAAAAGGAGAATCAAGGGCCTGCAGCATCCTTTTCAGCTGCTTCGGGCTGCGTTCATAGGTGTTTTCAAGCATCATGGGAATGTGATGCGATTTGGCGATTTCAAGCAGTTCCTTCCAGCCTTCCAAAGCGAAGCCAAACCACTGCTCTTCTTTATAGCCATGCTTGTTCTCCTCAAAACCGAGATGACAGACAATGGATTTCGGCTTGAAAATGGGAATAAGGTCAAAGGCTTTACGGATTTTATCCCGGCTTGCTTTGCGGATATGCTGGTCAAGAGCGCCGACAGAGAGATCGAAAAAAGGGGCATGCAGTGTGCACGAAAGCCCGGCAGCATGCAGTTTGCCTGCAATAGCTTGAAAATCATTTAAGCTGCACTGGTATAAGACATCTCCCTCCAGGCCTATTTCAGGCTGCAGGGAAAGAGAAAGTAGCCTGTCGATGTTTTCAGCCAGGTAAGAAAAAGGGGCGTTGACAAAGCAGCGGCGGGCAATATGTGAAAGATTCATGCAGAATTATTTCAGAGGTTTGGCTTCATCAATAAGCATGATGGGAATATCGTCCTTGATTTCATAGACAAGTTTGCAGGTGTTACATAGCAATCCGTCTTTTTTTTCATTTAAGGTGACAGGCCCTTTGCATTTAGGGCAGGCAAGTATGTCGAGCAGTTCTTTTTTGATCATTGTTTTTTCCTTTCGGAAGACTGTAAAATAGTACGTTTTTTATTATAGTTTTTGTTAAAATAGTATTATTTACTATACCTTGAAAATTAAGTCCATAGTGAGTATTCTTGCCTGCTTTTAAATACGTACAAAATTTTTATTATATGAAATAAGGAAATTATCCATGTCACAAGCCCAGCTTTCCCGGATGTTTGATAAAAGAGTCTGGGGGTTGGTGCGTCCGTATATTAAACGTGTCATTGTGGCAATATTTTTCAGCCTTGGGGCCTCGGCAGCTACTGGTGGTATTGCCTGGCTTGTTAAGCCTGTTATTGACTCGATATTTGTTGATAAAGCTTATGACAAGCTTGCTTGGCTTCCCATTGCTATTATTGCCCTTTATCTTTTGCGCGGAATTTTCCAGATGGTTTACTCCTATCTCATGCGCTCATCAGGTATTAAATTAGTTAGGGATTCCAGAATACGCCAATATAACCACTTGCTGCATTTACCTGTTTCAGCACTTGGCACAGAAACCTCTGGAAAGATGATATCCAGAATTCTTAATGATACAGCTGTGCTGAGGTCTCTCATATCTGATACACTCCTTACAGCATTTAAAGAAATCCCTACAATTCTTGTTCTTCTAGGAGTTGCTCTCTATCGACGGTGGGATGTCACTCTTTTGGCATTAATTGTCCTTCCCGCCATTATTTCTTTTGCTCATCGTCTTGGTAAGCGTGTAAAGATTAAACGGACTCAGGCCCAGCAAGCCATAGCAACACTCACACATCGTATTAGTGAGGCTGCAACTGGAGCAAAAGTCATTAAGATTTTTGTAAGTGAAAAAGGATTATCCGATAGATTTGCCAGAGAAAGCCAAACCCACTATAGACGTGAAGTTAAAATTGTCGTAGTTCGAGAATTTACAAAACTGCTTATCGAGATTTCCACTGGTGTAGGAATTGGTCTTGTTATCTGGTATGGAGGAAGTCTCGTTGTTAAAGGAATTATTACGACCGGTGATCTGTTCTCAACACTGGGAGCGGTAATGATGGTTTTTTCTCCAGTGAAACATTTAGGCAATTCATATACCGTTTTCCAGGAAATTCGGGCTGTTGTTGAAAGATTGAATTGGCTCGAAGAAATGGAGGAAGAAAAAGATGGAGAAATTGATGTAAGAGATTTTAGAAAAGGCATACGTTTTTCCAATGTTTCTCTTCGTTATCAGGCTTCTGGAGAATTTGTTTTAAAAGGGGTTGATTTTAACATTAGAAAAGGTGAAGTCGTTGCCATTGTGGGGGCAAGCGGAGCTGGTAAAACGTCACTTATCGACTTGCTTCCCCGATTTTATGACCCTACTGAAGGTGCAGTTTCAATAGACGATCATGATCTGCGTTCCCTGAAATTAACTTGCCTCAGAGAAATGATCGGATTAGTTAGTCAGGATGTCATGCTTTTTAATGATACGATCAGGGAAAATATTCGTTTTGGGCATCCCGGGGCCGATGATGCTGAAGTCGAGAGAGCTGCCCGCTTAGCATATGCGCATGATTTTATCAGTGAACTTCCGGATGGATATGACACTCTCCTTGGAGAAAGGGGCCTTAATTTGTCCGGAGGTCAGAGGCAACGTCTCGCAATTGCCCGGGCCATTTTAAAGAATCCTCCGATATTGATTCTTGACGAAGCAACGTCAGCTCTTGATGCTGTTTCTGAAAATCTTGTCCAGAAGGCCTTGGAGGAAATGATGAAACAGAGAACCACCATAGTAGTGGCGCATCGATTATCAACCATACGAAATGCTGACAGAATTCTGGTTATGGAACATGGCCGGATTTTGTCACAGGGCAGCCATGAGGAGCTTCTGGGAAAATCTGAAGTATATCAGGAATTGTACCTTTTGTATAACAAGGGTGGAGAAGAGTAGCTGTGATCAACACTGACAACACCCGGCATTTCGTCAAAAAGAAGGGCGACCATCTTTGGTTTTTCAACAATTGGCAGGATTTTCTGGCAAATGCGGGTTTGACGGAATTTAATCATTTTATGAAACTCAGTGGAGTGCAGGTTGACCGTAACCGTGCCACTGTCGTTTATAGGGTTGTTTTAGGTGATAAAAAACAAGTTTTTTATATAAAAATTAATAAAAACTACTTCAAAAGAAACATCAAATTTTTATTTAAAAAAGAGCCTTATAGCAGAATTGAATTAAGGAACTTGATGCATTATGCCAGGGCAGATTTGGATGTCCTAGAGCCGGTTGCTTGGGGGTGGCGTTCCGGCGTAAATGGTGAAGAAAATTTCTTGTTGATCCAAGAATTAAATGACTATGTTTCATTGCAGGAATGGTTAAAGGGAACCGAAGGTTTATCGTTTGAACGAAGACAAAATGTTGCTCTGGCGGTTATTAAAATGCTTTCTAAAATGCATAATAATGGGTTAGCTCATGTTGATCTTTTTTCATGGCATATTTTTATAAAAAATGATGGGAAGAAATGTCATGCCCACCCTATTGACCTTGAACGTACGAAGAAAAAAGGTTTTTTCCCGGGATCTGATTGGTTGATACGTCGTAAACAGGCCAATGATTTAGCTGCCCTCCATTTAACTATTCCTTGGCCGTTGGTAAGTTTTTCTGAACGAATGAGATATTTCAAAGAGTATTGTAGGCTCCGTGGTATTAACGATCAGGATCGTTCCTTCTTGAATTTAGTTTTGTCAATTGCCAGACACCGTGGTCGAAAAAAGAAATTCAAGCCATTTGGAGTCGCCAATAAATTTATTACCGGGTAGTTGATTTCTCTCATTTCCTTTCTCTCAAGAAAAATTAATTCGTTCGATAAAATTCAGTCAATAAAACGTCAATGAAGAGAATTCATATAACTGGATGCCCCCGTAGTGGGACAACGTTGATGATGGAGTTGCTCCAAACTTGCTTTCAAAATGACGGGTACTGTGCACATGAAATGAGTATCTTTGAAATACCCAAAGGGGAAGATGGGGTTTTCTTCAGCAAACAGCCATCTGATATACGACGGATAAAACCCCTTCTCAAAAATGATCACCACCTTTTCTCAATTTACATGGTTCGTGACACACGCTCGGTTATTACAAGTATACATAAAAACTTCCCAAACATGTATTTTTGCAATTTCCGAATATGGAATGAATGCAACAGCATTGCTCGAAAACTTATACAGCATCCTCGTTTTTTACAGGTTAAATACGAAGATTTGGTGACAAACCCTAACAAAGTACAAGAATCAATTCATAACAAATTCACCTTTCTTGAAAAAAAGTATGATTTTTCCGCATACCATGACATTGCCAGCCCATCATCGGAAGCAGAAGCAGCGATGGGAGGTGTTAGAAAGGTCTCGTCAGATAGGGTAGGGGCATGGAATAGACATCTTCCCCGCATTAAATATGAATATGAGAATCATCCTGATATGGCGGATATCCTGGTCGAGCTGGGTTATGAAAACAATAAAGAGTGGCTGAAAGATTTAATAAACGTAAGTCCTGCAAAAGGGCAATGTCGTTATCCTGATCATGCAAATAAGTTCAAATATGCTGAATCAAAAATACGTAATGGTCTGAAAACGTTAAAATATATTATCTTCACACGTTTCAAATCCCTTCACTAAAAAATCTTCCTCTTAATCAAATACGGCGAAAAATTATTCTTGTAAGTCATGAAGAGCAAAAGCAATAACCAACAGAGCCGGCAGTATGACTACATCTGGCCTATGGCAATCATTTTTATTGGATTTGCTCTACGCTTTTATACCTTTCACCACACATATGCACTGAATGCTGATGGAATGCTGTATATCCAGCAAGCTAAAGCTTTTTATCATGGGTTGTGGGATTCACTGACTGAATGTTACGCCTATCTCAATATTTATCCATTTTTTATTTCGTTAACCTACAGGGTAACTGATAATTGGCTTGAGGCAGCTAAGCTTGTTTCATTGTTCTTTGGAACGGCGACAATGCTTCCTCTCTACCTGCTACTCAGAAAATTATTTGAAGTTCCTCTCGCTTCATGCGCGCTTTTGATTTTTGCTGTCAATCCAGTTTTTGTCGAGATGAGCAGTGAAGTAATCAGAGGTCCAGCCTATTGGTTCTGTTTAACTCTGGGTATGTACTTTTTCTCTTTGTCGGAGATCGATGGCAAAATACACCTGCTGTCACTATCCTCTTTATCTTTTATATTTGCCTGTCTTTCACGTTTTGAAGCGGTAATTTATTTACCTGTTACCATTATTTTTCTTCTTTTTGCATGCCCTGAGAAAAAATGGCGGAAAATTTTATTTTTTTCAGCGCCGTTAGTGCTTGTTGCGGCAATGGCTGTTTCAACGTTATCTCTTATGGGGCATGACCTGCAAAAATGGCTTTACCCGCGTTCTTTATGGGATAAACTTCTCCTCGTGTCCAAAAAATATCATTATGTACGTCATGGACTTGAGGAAATAGGATCTCAGCAGACTCTTTTCTGGGAAAAGCATTTTTTTCCCAGGGTAAGAAATCTGCTTTGGCTGATTGGGCTGGGTGCAGTGCTTGTTGAGATAGCAAAAACTTTTTTTGAACCTTTTTTCCTTATTTTTCTGCTTGGGTTAAAAGGCTCATGGAAAAGAATAAAAGAAAATAAAGTTTTACTGTATCTCAGTCTGTTAACTGTAGCCGCTTTTATTTTATTAAATCTGCATGTTCATGGCCACTGGATAATGAGAAAAAGATTCGTTGCAATTCTCTTGCTTCCTTCTTTTTTTATTGTTGGATTTGGCCTTGAAAATATCTTTTCTTTTATAGAAAAGAGAGTGCAAATAAAGAAAATTTATCTTGTTCTTTTATGCTGCCTTTTAATATTTACAATAGCCTTACCAAAAAATATTCAGGAGAAAAGTGATCACAGAAAGGTCTTTCAAGAAATTGGCGAATTCATCGATACGAGAAGTGACGGGAAACATGTTGTTAAAGTTATAGGAGCATTAGAACAATATGACCTGCAACTCGTTAATTTTTTCAGCAACTTATCTTTGAAGAAAACCCCATGCATAAGAGAAAGCACGAAACAGGTCGAGCCGTCAAATTATATGCGTTATGCAGGGAAAAAGCATTATAGTGCAGATTATATTCTGTGGGATTCAAAAAGATGGCCGATCGATTCTTTGGCACAATTACGTGAACATAAAAGCATAAACTATGAACAAATTTATGAATGGCATGATAATAAATTCGGCAAAATTATACTTTTTCAAATTTCAGCAAGGGCAGATTGATAGATTCTAATGAGTATTAATTTTGAAAAAGAAATAATTGATACGCATTCTTCAATTTCTATGGATGGGTCTTTCCCAGGACAACCATTATTGGTCGCATTTGGTGGCATTGCCGGCGAACTTGGTATCCCGCCGTTTGAGTTTTTTAATCTGAGTAAAGAATTTAATGTGAACAGGATTTATGTCAGAGATTTGACGCAGTCCTGGTATCAAATGGGGTTGCCTGGATTAGCTGACAATGTAGAAGAGGTATCTCTTGTATTAAAAGAAAAAATATCAGAACTGAATGCAAATAAAGTTGTATTTATAGGCAATTCAATGGGAGGATATGCCGCAATTTTATTTGGTATTTTGCTTAATGCAGACATCGTTCATGCATTTTCTCCACAAACATTTATTAACCGATTTCACAGGTTTATTTATAGAGACAGAAGATGGAGAAAATATCTCACCAATGTATATAAGAATTCTCATAAAAAATATTTTGATTTAAGAAAAGTAATTCACCAGGATTCCAGAAAATTGCACTGCGAGATTAATATTTATTACAGTTCTAACCATCGATTAGACAAGATACACGCCGAGCATATGAAAAATATCGGGATTATAACACTGCACTCATATGCAGAAGGTGGACATAGATTAGTGAAAACATTAAGGGATGAGGGCAGTCTTAAATCTATCATTAACAACTCTTTGAATTGTGAATGAATTTACCAACTCGTTTTATAATGAGTTGGGAGAATTGCCTTTGGTCATAATGATGGTCTCTGGGATTTTTGCTTTTCATTTCTTTCTTTACCGCTCCATCCACCCCTAAACAATCATCGTCCAAATTGATAAATGTTATGTCTTGTGTTTTGCAGTATTTTTCAATTTCTCGGTTGAATTTTAATGTGAGAGCCGTTCTCTCGTGAATAGTTGTCTTAACCGATTTTCTTAAATTGGCCACCTCCCCCATTGCATTTCTATCTTTAATGGTTGGCAAAGGGGTGCTTATTACAATAATTTGATCTGCTTTTGTTGAAACATCAGCCAAGAAAGAGCAGTAATTTTTTACTGCTTCTGTCAGCATATGGGTTACGTCAACACCATATTTCTGTGCCCTGTACCATATGACAAATCCGGTATCAACTTCGCCTAGCATTATGATGACTTTTTTTCTTTTCTTTTCTTCTAGAGCTTTACTGAAAATTGTATACGCTTGTGTTTTAGAATTAGGATTTTCGAGGCCGGATGCAGTAGCCCCACCGACAGAACATACAGAAAAAGTGAACGACGGAAAAGCTTGTATAAATTTCCAATGTTTAAAAACTTCAACATGAGAATCGCCTAACACCAAAACTTCATCAGGTTTAAAGAAACGATGCAGTTTCCTTAACATGCTGTTTGTAGTACGTTTAAACCACATTGCTGTTTTTTCAACACTGCCTGTAGTAATTCGTGATTTTCTTCTGTGTCGTTTATGTATTTTTTTGACAAATGGCTTTATCTTTTCATGTAACTGTCGAGGTGACATTCTTCTCTTTGCGGCATAGCTCTCAACAAAAATATCGAACCATTTTTTCTCTAAAGAACTCTCAATAATATCAACAGCAAAACGAGCAACATCTTTATAAAACCATCGGTTATTCATATTGCTGTTTTTTTTTGCTGAATCCAGATCTATCCAACAAAATGAATTTTGACCTTCATTAATTAGAATGTTTCCCCATTTAGTATCACCATGCGAATATCCGTAATTATGCATTAGGGCTAGATTTTCTGCTATTTTTACCAAAAGGTTGTTGTTGGAAATCCAATCGGAAAAATCAACTTTATCGCGTGATATTGACAGGAGTGTTTTGGTCTCCGGTAGTGCTGCTGAAAAGAACAAACCTTTATGCATCAACGGATTGTGTCCGTATACGACATATGCTATTGGTTGGGGAACAGGTATTCCAAGATCAAGGAATGCATGAGATATACGCCAAAGAATGCGGGCCCGTTCCCCGGCATACAGAACTTTCAAGAAATGAAATTTGTTTTTTGGCAGAAACCGTTTGCAAAAAAAACTACGATTACTGCAACTCTTTATAATTGCAGCAGTAATTCCTTTATCTTCCTTAATGATTTCTCCGTTTTTTTGAATCAAAACATCCAGATCTGATTCTTTAAGCAAAGATTCACATAGGTTAGTGTTTTGATAACATTCACCTTGAACGTTTCGACCATTAATTTTTCGAATTTTTTTTGCTCTTTCTTTTCTTTTACACCGCGTAAGAATATGAGTAACTCTTTTTAGTCTGTCTGAAAAAAGTGTTTTTATGAATTTTCTTTGAGCTTTTCGTGGAATATCGTTGAAATATATTGAATTATGGGAAAAAACAATGCGCAAGAGATCTGTTTGAGTCAAAAGGTTGTCAAAAATGAGCGACAGTTGAATCAAATTTTTTTTAACTAGAGATATTCTGTTTATTTTTGAACATTTATTACTTTCATTATCTATAAAACTGAATCTGTATTCTCCTTCATTTTTTGAAATAAGCAGGTTGTTTGGACGAAGGTCACCATGGATAATTCTTTTTTTATGTAAAAGTCCGATGAGTTTCCCTGCTTCAAAGAGTAAATGACGTTTTTCATGAAGCTGTGTCTTGGTAAGTGGAGGAGAAAAATTTTCCAAGAGATATGTATAAAACCCTTTACCCTTATCTGCTTCTAATAAAATTAATTCATTTTTTTTCCCTTTGCCCCAACAGATAACAGCAGGAGAGTTAAATCCATTTCTTATTAAAATATCTGTGTTTTTACGAGTTCGAAGGCAACGGCTGCCACGGAAAAAAGCCTTGAGAGTTTCAAAAATATTTCTGGACAAAAACTCTTTATAATAGATGGGGTATTGATATTTCCTCTCCGCAACCAAAGCGTTTTCAGAACACGGAACCCAATCCCAGTCTTTTGGTAGTATACCTTGTATAAGAAGAGAAACATCCTGCCTGTATAGCTCAGCCTCTTTTCCTGAAATAGACTGCAAGGTATCCTTTTTTTTTTCTTTTATTCCCATAAAATAATTGTAACAATTCAACCAAGGTTACCGAAGATGGCAAAACTCTCAACTGTATCTGAATAGATACAAACAATTAAGACATTTTGGGAGCGAGATCCCTTTTCCTGCTATGTCTGGCTATTTTGGCCGTTTTCATCTTAATCCAGAACCATTGAAGCCTGTTGAAAAGAGTGGGCTTGGGTGTTGATAGATATTCTTTAAAAAGAAAGAACCGATCCTTCTCAGAAAAAAGATTTTCCGGTAACGTAAAATTTAATTCGGCTAATGATTTTATCGGCCACTTAAAACGATTTATTTTTTTATTATCAACCCGCTGCAAATCAAAGAGAGCAACGTTGGGTTGAGTTGATCCCAGATCATGCAAAAGAATGTGAGTTGCATTAAAGTCTTTTTGGTTCATCCCGGAATCGTGCATTTTTCTCGCATATTGAGCTATTGCTTGTAAAATATTTCTTTTTTCCCTTTTATTCTTTTCCCCATGGAAAATATCCGTACGATTTAATACCAATTCTTCCAAGTCAATAAATGGTGCAAAATCTTTGGTAATTAAAAAAGATTCAAGTCGCTTGCCACCACTGAATCGTACACCTGCAACGATAGGAATAACAGTCATCAAACCCTTTTCCCGAAAGCTGCAATAATAGTTAAATTCTTTAATCCCTTCACCCTGAAGAATCGATGGTGAAAAAAAAGAGAGCCATCTTTGCCATATGCTAATATGAGAAAAATGTTTTTTTATGTAGCATATGCATGAAGTCTCCGGGCCGTTTTTTTCGACTGAATCATTTGTATTTTTCCAGGGGATAGATGTCTTGACAACCGAGCGCTCTTTAATCTTTTTTACAGTTTCTCCTCCCTTGAAATCCCATATTTTTTCAAAGGATAAAATATTTGCCTCCTGAAAAAAATCAAAATAATTTTTGTTTACAAGTAAACGATCCCTGTCTGAAGCGTTGATTTGCACCCAGTCAATGGGTAGGGAATACTCTTTGATTGATGGAGGGAGAAGATTTTTCACGTTCTTAAGAAGAAATTTTTGTAATTAAATCAGCAACAATTTTTGGCCGATTATAAAGGTCGGTGTGGGCTGAATAGTTCAAAGCGTTTGCACTCCATTCATGCTTTTGCGTAGAGGAGAGCATTTTGTAAAGAATGCTATTGAAATTTTCCTGTATGAAAGGAGAACCTGAACAAATCATTCCTGCTGCTGCTTTTTTTACATGTTCAGCATAACCACAGGTATCTGTCGTAAGAACAGGAAGTCCGGCAACAAGCGATTCAACAATAACGTTACCGGCACTTTCTGCTAAAGATGGCTGGAGGAGAAAATCCGCTCCGGCATAAAAACGTGGGACGTCTTCTCGGCCACCTAAAAAGTGAACTTGATTATCTATATTGAAGCTCTTTGCAAGTTTGGAATATTTTTTTATATTACCTTTACCAATGACAAAGAGAAACGTCTTTGTCTTCATTTCATGTGGCAAGGAAGCAAGAGCTGCAATGGATCGCGATACACCTTTTGTGTGAAAGTTAGACCCAACCATTAACAGAAAGGTATCTTCGTTTGTAAGGTTAAACTCATTACGAATTGTGATTCTATTTGTTTCATCAACATAGGATTGAATTCTTTTTTTATCAACTCCTGGAGGTGCATAAGAGAATCTTTCCTCGGGTGTGAAGTATATTTTTTGATAGTCTTTTTTTTGTTGAGAAGACAGGTAAATTATGTGCGTCTTTGATGTGGTGGAAAAAACGTTTTTCTCATACTCTGATAACAAACGATAACGAGGTGTCAACCTGCTCAAAGAACTTCTACCAGTTTTTATCCTTGAAACATAACAAATATCAGCGGCAAAATATACGTCTAAACCGGGAACCCGGTTAAACCCCATGACAAGATCATAAGACGCTCGATTAAAATGCGCAGGGAGTTTTTTTACAAAGGAGGCAATACGACCATGATTGGTTAACCCGCTCACTGGTATAATTGTAATATTCATACCGTGTGGTCTGTCGCCCTCCCACTTCATGGTAAAGACATCAACGGAATTTCCTTTTTTCAGGCATTCACGGCTGATGGCCATAAAATCGCGTTCCAGTCCGCCAAAAGGAAAATAATTAAAGAGAAGGAAGGCAAGGTTCATTTCGAATTGTGATAATGCCGTAAAAAAAGCTCTGTTAAAATGACTTCTGAGCCGTCATTAATTTTTCAACAACCGCCACATCTTCAGGTCTGTCAACACCGTGCCCTTTATGCGTTGTTGTGACAACATCTATGGAAAAACCGTTTTCAAGGAGTCGAAGCTGCTCAAGCTTTTCTTTTTTCTCCAGAACTCCCTTGGCTAATGAGACAAATTGTTTCAGTGTGTTCATGCGAAAAGCATACAGGCCTATGTGCCCCAGGAATCCATCATTTTTTCCATCACGGGGGAAGGGGATAAGAGCTCTTGAAAAATAAAGAGCCTGGCCTGAATTGTTCAAAACCACTTTTACCTGGTCCGGGTCTGATGCTTCCTGTTCACTGATCTCATGCGCCAGGGTGGTTACAGTGACAGTCTCAGAACGAAAGGGTTCAAGCAACTGAGAAAGCATTTCCGGGGCAAGAGCAGGTTCATCTCCCTGAATATTTATCACCACCCCCTCATCGGGGACATTAAGCATCCTGGCGGCTTCAAGGACTCTTTCCGTGCCGCAGGTGTGCTCCGTGCTGGTCATAAGTACAGGTATGCCGAGTGATTCGGCCATGGAAAATATTCTCTCGTCATCTGTGGCCAGAATAACTTTTTGCAGCTGTGTGCATAGGCAAGCTCTTGTATAAACATGCCATATCATGGGTTTGCCGAGAATCAGGGCTAATGGCTTCCCATCAAAACGAGATGAAGCGTAGCGGGTCGGTATGATTCCGTAACATGGCGGTAAAGTATCTGTTTTCATAAGAAGAAATAAAAAAATGCGTTAATCTGAAATTAGTCGCTGTTAAGTAAGGAGGTCTTTTATCGCGTTGCAGACCGAATGGGTCCCTCCCTTGCGATTTTCCACATAAGAAATAATTGACTGGCGTATTTGTTGCCGATCAGGGCTGTCCGACACATTGCGCAAAAGTAAATCAGCCGTTTCCTGCCAGTCTGCCGCTTGCAGGACAAGTCTCTGCTCAATGATTTCACTTCCAACCCAGTAAAAATTTGACCACGAAGGCCCGATGACCGGTTTCAGTCCGCAGGTAAGGGGCTCAAGAAAATTCTGTCCGCCGAGTGGGGCAAGGCTTCCGCCGACAAAAGCTGCTGCTGCGCATTCATAGGCATGTGTCAGTTCACCCATTGTATCCCAGAGAAGTATCTGTCCCTCGGAAATCTCAGATGTAATCTTGGAGCGCAGTTGCCATGACAGTTCAAGTCCAGACAGGGTTTTCTGCCAGTGTTCAAGTCTGTACATGTGCCGTGGGAAAAGACCTATGACAAGCTCTTTATTCTTTTCTTTTAACCGGCAAATCAGTTTGGCTATATCCTCTTCCTCTTCCTGTCTGACGGAACCAAGTACTATAAAGCTGTGAAGAGGTGAAATAAAATTTCGAAGAGGGTTTTCTTCCAGGGACATTTTCTGGGTCTCATGAATGCGATCAAACTTCATATTATGTATTGTGTCAACAATGTCGTGGCCAAAAAGAGTCGCAAAGCGCAAAGCATCATCAGAAGACATTGCCAGCACCTTATT
>DAOUUW010000190.1 GCA_030667965.1 Deltaproteobacteria bacterium | reverse complement strand
GGCGCTGGAAAGAAAAAAACAGTTTAACGGATCAAGTGTTAACCCTCTCGATGTCTCGCAGGCTCACATATCGGATGTCTCGCAGGCTCACTTATCGGATGTCTCTCAAGCTCGCTTATCGGTCTTCAGCCTAACTACCTAACCCAGATAAACTGGAAAAGACATTAAGGTTTTAGGGATAAGTGCCTTAACAGTAGACTATAATCTTTTGATTTTATAGTGATTTTTAATTTCTTGCCACAAATAACACGAAAATAAATTATAAGGCACTAAAAGCTATATTGTTTGATGAATTGTACATCTGACATACATTTTCTCAAACCAAAGAAGTAAGAATCAATAATGAGGTACAATAAAGAATGGCAAAAATAAAAATAGGGTCCAGGAAAAGTAAACTGGCCATGTGGCAAACGTATTATGTGCAGGACCGTATGCATAAGGCCGGTATTGAAACGGAAATCATAACCATGGAGACCAAGGGAGATAAAATTCTCAACACCTCCATTGCCAAGATCGGTTCCAAAGGGGTGTTCACCGAAGAACTCGAAGAACAGCTGGCAAACGGCGGTATTGATATTGCCGTGCACAGTGCCAAGGACATGCCTTCAAAGCTTCCTCCGGGATTTTCTCTCATTGCTTTTACTGAAAGAGAGAAATCCAATGATGTCCTTCTCAGTAATAATCTTTCTCTCTCTCTTGATGATCCGGATAAACCAGTTGTTCTAGGCACCTCGTCGGTACGGCGCAGGGCACTTCTCAAGCTTCATTATCCCCATGTAAAGACGGTGGATATCCGCGGCAATCTGCAGACCAGGATCAAAAAAATGGAGGACGGGGTCTGTGACGGTCTTATGCTTGCCTATGCAGGGGTGCATCGCATGGAGTTAAGTAATATGATTGTTAAAATTTTCCCCAATGATGAGTTTGTTCCTCCTGTGGGACAGGGATGCGTGGCCATTGAGGCGGCGGATTCCCTGGAGCAGGACAAAATTGAGATGGTCCGTGCCTGCCTGAACAACCGTGATAGTGAGGATTGTCTGCTGGCGGAGCGTGCTTTCCTGCGTAAACTCGAAGGAGGCTGCTCTATTCCGGCCTTTGCCCTGGCAACACTCAATGGCGATGAGCTGACCCTGTCCGCCGGTCTGGTCAGCCTGGATGGTAAAAAAAATATCCAGTCAAGCGTCAGAGGCTCCAGGAGTGAGGGGGTTGTAATGGGTGAAAAACTTGGAGAGACAATTTTGTCCCAAGGCGGCAAAGAAGTCTTGCAGGAGATTCGTCGTGAGCAGGCTGACGCCTAATCTGGAAACAGCATACTTTTTGTGGAAAATCCCCCAAGGAACCGATGTTCTTTTTGGGGATTTTTTGTGAAACTGTCAATTACCGAGCATTACCAGCCGAGAAAATGCCCCAGGATTTTTATGACAATCAGGGTGTAGATACCTGCTATGACATCGTCAAGGACAATGCCGAGGCCGCCGTGCAGGTGTGTGTCTACCCAGCCTGCTGGAAATGGTTTGAAGATGTCAAAGATGCGGAAGATGAAAAATGCGGCAACAAGGGGCAGAACTTTTAAAGGGATGCCGATCATAGCGATGAGCATGCCGATGATTTCATCTATGACAACAATACCGGGATCGCCGTGGTCAAGGATTTTTTCCGCTCCTCCTGCAGTCAGCACGGCAAGGACAAAAATAATGCCAAGGGCGATATAATAGCCGTTTGCCGGTAGTCTGATGAGCAGAAAATGCAGGGGAAAGGCGACAAGAGTTCCCCATGTGCCGGGGGCCTTGGGCAGATAACCGCTGTAAAAGCCGGTTGCAATTGCCATGATGAGTTTGTCCATTAGCCCTTCTTGCCTCGGAAGTCGGATACTTCTTTTTTGCTGATCTCGGCATAGACCCTGTGCAGGGGAACCTTCTCTTTTATGGCTACCCGTCGGCAATCCTCATATTCGGGATAAAGAATCACTCCGGCAGGGGTTTCAACTTTTTTGACCATGATTTCTCCCCAGCAGGTGGAGACATGGCCTGATTCGCGCGGCAGGGTCCAGCGCTTCTCATTGCGATAACGCAAACCAATGGCAGTGCTTTCTGAAAGTATGCAGCGTTTGAGTTCCCAGGCCGTGGAGGGATCCGCCACAACGCGCAGGAGAAATCCGGGTCTGCCCTTTTTCATGTGCATGGGGATGAGGGCCACATCCAGGGCGCCTTTGTCAAAAAGCTGCTGGCTGAGATAGGGAAATCCTTCCGGCTGCCAGTCATCAAGATGGGTTTCAATGACCTCCACCTTTTGGCTTTCCTCTACGGAAAGTGATGTGCCGATGACAAGGCGCAGCAGGTTCGGTCTGCCGTCCGCAGGCGTTCTGCTGCCTGCTCCGTATCCCACCTTTTCCACCGTCATGGGAGGAAAAGGGCCGAAGGAATATGCCAGGGCTTTAATGATGGCAGCCCCGGTTGGGGTGACAAGTTCCTCCTCAAGGTCTACGCCGTAAACCGGAATATCCTTGATCAGCTCGCAGACAGCAGGGGCGGGCAGGGGTAGTTTGCCGTGGTCGCATTCCACCCAGCCATGGCCAAGGGGCAGGGGGGAGGAGACCAGTTTGTCGATGCCGAGATACGAGAGGCCGATTGCCGCGCCGACAATATCAATAATGGAATCAACCGCGCCAACCTCATGGAAATGTACTTCGTCCGGTTTGCAGCCGTGCACTTTTGCCTCTGCCTCTGCCAGTTGGGAAAAGATGAGAATTGCTTTTTCTTTTACCTCTGAGGATAGTTTGCTTTGCTGCAGAAGATCATGGATGGTTTTCCAGGAACGGTGGGGATGGTCATGGTCAATGGAAATAGAAACCTGTGTGGCGCTGATGCTGTTTTTCCGGGTCTTTTCAGCCTTGAAAAGATAGCCGTGCAGGGGGAGTTTTGCCAGTTCTTTGGTCAGGAAGTCCTGCGGAAGTCCGGCGTCGATGAGGGCACCGAGGAACATATCGCCGCTGATGCCGGAAAAGGTGTCTGTATAGGCTATTTTCATTTGATGTCTAACCACAGAGCACACAGAGACCACAGAGGAGAAATAAAAGGACTCTGTGGTCTCTGTGTGCTCTGTGGTGAATTTTTGTGAGATGGTTTGTCTTTTTGTTTCAGCCGAATCGCAAGCCCACTTCCATCGGTCTACCGCGCAGAAAGGCGTCAACCGGCATGCGTTTTGAGCCTTCGCGCTGTAATTCCCTGATGAGCAGATAGTCATGGCCGGTAGAAATAACCAGGCCATCCTGGTCTATGCGGCACAGGGTGCCCGGCGGTTCGGTTGGTTCGCCGTTGATGACCTGGGGGTTGAAGGGACGCAGCCATTTGCCGTCGTATTCGGTAAAGGCCATGGGCCAGGGATCCAGGCCACGGATGAGGCAGCTGATTTCGGAGGCCGATTTTGTCCAGTCGATTTTTGCTTCATGCTTACAGAGAAGGGGAGCCTCGGTGGCAAGGGAGTTATCCTGTTTCTGCGGGGGAAGCATGTCCTGACGCAGCAGTTCCAGGGCCTCGATCAGTAGTTTGCCGCCAAGCACTGACATTTTTTCGGCAAGCGTGAAAGATGTGTCATCTTCTTCGATTTTTAAACTGCCCGGCAAGAGAATATCACCGGTGTCCATGCCTTCGTCCATCTGCATGATGGTGATGCCGGTTTCCCGGTCGCCGTTTAAAATGGCCCGCTGGATGGGAGCTGCACCGCGATAGGCAGGCAGCAGGGAACCATGCACATTGATGGTGCCCAGCGAAGGAAGGTGAAGAAGCGGGCCCGGTAAGATTCGGCCATAGGCGGTGACGATAATCAGGTCGGGTTCATATTGTCGGATGGTGTCGAGGAATTCGTCTGTTTTTATTTTTTTAGGCTGCAGAACGGGAATGCCGTGTGCCTCGGCCAGCACCTTGACCGGCGGCGGTGCCAGTTTTCTGCCGCGGCCTTTGGGGCGGTCCGGCTGGGTAACAACGGCCACTACATTTTCATTATGATCAAGCAGGGCCTGCAGGCTGGGAACGGCAAACTCAGGTGTACCCATGAAGATGATGCGGTTGATTTTATTTATCATGGCCGGCCGCCTGCTCCTCTCTGAGCTGTTTTTTCCGTTTCTTTTTATAAAGCGCCCTTTTCAGGGCGCTGATGTGATCGATATAGAGTACGCCGTTTAAATGATCGACCTCATGCTGCACTACACGGGCAAACCAGTCTTCTGCGGTGAATTCAACAGGTTTTCCTTCAATGTTCAGGGCCTTGACCTTGATTTTCTGGAATCGTTTTACCTTGGCGCCATAATCTATCACGCTGAGACAGGCTTCCTCGTCGGTTACAGATCCTTCTCCATCAAAAATCTCAGGGTTGATGAGCGCCATGAGGTTATTTTTTTCTTCCGAGGCGTCAATGACAACCACCTGCTGCAACACACCGATCTGGTTGGCTGCAAGGCCGACTCCAGGTGCGTTATACATGGTTTCGGCCATGTTCGACACAAGTTGCTTGAGGTTTTCGTCAAACTCGGTGACCTGTTCGGCTTTCCGGCGTAATACAGGGTCAGGGTAGGTTCGTATATTTCGTAATGGCATTTTTTACTGTGGATAGATTTTAAAAGTATGGGGTTATTCTCTAAATATATAGCATAAGTGAAGTTTTTGCCAGTTTGATTTGTTGAAGGTGGGGCAGAGAAGAGAGAAGGGAATTTTTTTTAGGCAGGGAGGGGTTAAAGCATGTTTTCCGGATCAATGTCCACTGTCATATGTACCGGGGAGGTGCTGCCGGAGGTGGGTGCTTCAATTTCAATCAGATCGCAGAGGCTGTGCAGTGACGTGCTATCGGAACCTTTCAGCAGAATCTGCCAGCGGTATTTGTTGCGGATTTTTGACAGCGGTGCGCTGGCAGGGCCGAGTATCTCTATATTGAAGGAACTTGCATGCTTACGGGCCACAAGGCCGATGCGCCGCGCAACTTCTTTTACCTGTTTTTCCTTTTCACCGGAAAAGCGCAGGACGACCAACCTGGAAAAGGGCGGATAGCTCAAAGCCTGGCGTAGCGACATTTCTTTGTCAAAAAATCCCTGGTAATCATGGTTTTCCGCGCAGGTTATGGCGTAATGATCGGGCTGATGTGTTTGAATAATGACCCGTCCCGGTTTGTCCCCCCGTCCGGACCTTCCTGTTACCTGGGTGATGATCTGAAAGGTTCGTTCTCCTGCCTTGAAATCGGGGATCCCCAGTCCTGCATCGGCCCAGATAACGCCCACCAGAGTGACATGGGGGAAATGGTGCCCCTTGGTGATCATCTGGGTACCCACCAGAATGTCAATTTCTCTGTTATGGACGGCCTTGAGGGTTGCAAGAAAATTTTTTCTGCTGGTTGATGTGTCACGATCAAGGCGGGCAATTCGCGCTTTGGGAAATCGCCGGCCCAGTGCTTCTTCAATTTTTTCCGTGCCAAAACCAACCTCCCGCACTTTATTGGAGCGGCAGGATGGGCAGATAATCGCACTTTTTATCGTATAGCCG
>DAOUUW010000082.1 GCA_030667965.1 Deltaproteobacteria bacterium | reverse complement strand
TAATAATTTGATATCATTTCAATCTCATTTTCAGTGTGACAATCAACCGGCACACTGACCCTGCCGCCGCCTTGGCTTTTGGCGTCATTCAGGGCTTTGTCGGCAACGGAAAAAAATTCCTCATGGTCTTTCACCAGATGCTCATTGTTTGCCGCCAGCCCGATACTTACTGAAACCTGTCGATTCGTCTGCCCGTCATCAAAAACAAAATCACTGATCTGTTTGTGGATATTTTCAGCGATCCTCTTGCCTTCACGAAAATCCGCATCCGGCAGAAGCACGGCAAACTCATCGGCCCCGACACGGGAGCAGATATCAGTATTTCGCACCTTGGTCACCAACAAATCAGAAACTTCTTTTAAAAGAAAATCTCCAAACTTTCTTCCGCAGGATTCATTGATATGTTTAAATTTTTCCACGGCAAGAAGGATAAGAACCAAGCCCCCGCCACGCCGGGCGGCAAGCCTGAACTCACGACCGACAACTTCAA
The DNA here is from genome assembly GCA_030667965.1 of Deltaproteobacteria bacterium. Classification (GTDB taxonomy): domain Bacteria; phylum Desulfobacterota; class Desulfobulbia; order Desulfobulbales; family SURF-16; genus JAHLLM01. The sequence goes on along the minus strand of DAOUUW010000082.1, from coordinate 12,404 downwards.
TAAAATGACGACGGTTAATGAGGCCGGTTAAATGATCCTTGACTTCAAGATCACTGAGCCTGTCCATCATTTTCCTGCTATCGGTTATGTCGCGATAAATAACAAGACATTGCCAGACAAAGCCGAATTCATCCTTGACCGGGTAGGCGGAAATTGAGAACCACCTGTTATCAAATATTTTTTCCTGACGTTCAAAATGATACGGCTCACCTGAATGAAAGACTTTGCAGGCAGGGCAGTGAGAAGCGGGATTATCCAATTGATGAAAAAGATTGAAGCATTTTTTCCCCAAAATATCATGAGACTTCAGTATCTCCGAGGTTGCCCTGTTAGCCCGGATAATCTGAAAGCCCCTGTCAACAACGTACATCAGGTCATCAACGACATTAAAGGTGTCCTGCCACAGGCGGGACGGATCAATATGTCTGTCCAGCCCCATCATATTCGCCGGTGCAGTTGAGGACTTAAGCTCCTCAACCCTCTTTTTCAATCTGGCAATATCCTCTGCCAGCTCTTCCCGTGTCTTATTGCAATACTCCATAAGCCCAAGCCCCCTTCCCTATAAATTACCGGCACATAAAAGTAAAAATTAAAGCAAAGTAAAACAACTAGTTGGAAATTTCCAGTAATAATTTTATACTCTTCCTTATTATGCAGAAACAACGACAATGCAAACGATGCGGAACGTGCTGTAAAAAGGGTGGGCCAATTCTTCATATAGAGGATCTTGCCCTCTTGCAGGAAGGCGTTCTTTCCCTGCATCAACTCGTCACCGTCAGAATCGGAGAACAGGTCTTTAATCCCTTTGAAAACAAGGTAATAGAGGCAAAAGAGGAGTTAATAAAAATAGCCGGCAAGGGTGGAAGCTGGGAGTGTATTTTTTACGATGCCCCATCGTCTTCCTGCACCATTCACTCGCGCAGTCCTATTGAATGTCGACTGCTCAAATGCTGGGACATCGACGATATAAAAAAAATTACAGGAAAGGGTTGCCTGGATCGTTTTGCCATCCTCCCCGGCAACGATCCTTTACTGGGAAGCATAGAAACACACGAAAAAAAATGCTCATTCACTAAAATACATTCCCTGTTACAAAAGCTTTCAACCATCAGGGCAGAGACAGACCAGACTGAAACAATGCAAGAACTAACTAAAATAATGCAGGATGATCTTCTTCTGCGTGATGAGGCGGTTGCGCGCTTTCGTCTCAGTCTGCAGCAGGAACTTTTTTATTTCGGTCGCCCACTATTCCAGGCAGTCCGGCATCCCCTGATTTCAATTACACTTCAGGGGTCAAATGTTCTTATACAAATGAACAATCCCTAAAACAAAATTCACCTCAGCACTTTAGCTCACCTTGATCACATCCTTCTCGGGAAACATTTTTTTGTATAAAAAGCCTGAGAGGACAATCATCAACAGCAGAATCCCTAATTCCTGGGCATGATGATTTTCCGGTTGAACCAATGACAGACAGGAAAGGACAAAGAGGAAACGATATCCCATGCGATGAAACCGTAAAATTTCCTGCAAAACGTAGATATTGATTGTCGGTACCACCAATGACAGAAACAGGGAAATATCAACTGCGCCGAATGAAAAAGCGGTTAGTAATTTTTTTACCGTAATAAAGGTAAGAGCCAGCACCAATATTAAATTAACCAACAGAAACTTTTTCCGATCTGCAGGGTGTGAAATGTTGTTAATATAAAAAAGAATTTTATGCGGCTCATTCTTCTTCAATTTCTGCCAGATATTTTTTTTGCCCTCTCCCGCGAGCAGGAGACCATCAATCTTTTTCTCTAATTCACTTGCCATAATCCTTACCTAAATTATTTGAATGTTTTCTCTTCCTGAGTTGTTTTCTGGGTCGACAGACAGATAAAAATAAGCTATTATAAAAAGTTCTTATTTTCAGAAATACACTATTATGCAAAATCTAACAGAAAATAAACGAATCGTCATTACCGGTGTGGGACTTGTTTCGCCAAATGCCGGCAACCTTGTGGAGTTCCGTGAAAAACTCCTGGCCGGTATCAGTGAAATCGGCACAGTGGACCTGCGTTATTTCGGCAAGGCACCGGCTGGCACCTGCTCCTTTGATGAAACGAAATATCGTAAGAAAAGGGAAAATAAAAGGGGCACCCGGGCCGGATGCATCGGGGTTTACTGCGCCAACGAAGCCCTTCAGGACGCCTCCATTGACTTCAGCGAATATGATCTTGATCGAACCGGAGTCTATATCGGTTTGACCGAACACGGCACGGTTGAGACGGAAAACGAAGTCTATAATATCAGCCAGTATGATTACAATACCGAATATTGGACCCACCACCATAATCCGCGCACGGTCCTGAACAATCCAGCCGGTGAAATCACCATGAATCTGGGCATCACCGGCCCCCATTACGCAGTGGGAGCCGCATGTGCCGCAGGCAATGCCGCCCTGATCCAGGGAGTGCAGATGCTCCGTCTTGAGGAAATCGACCTGGCCCTCTGCGGCGGCATTTCAGAGTGCACAGGCTCATTCGGTATTTTCGCAAGCTTCAAGGCCCAGGGAGCCCTGGCTGAACATGAGGACCCAAAACGCGCTTCCCGTCCTTTTGACCGGGACAGAAACGGCATTGTCATCTCCGAGGGAGGCTGTGTTTATACCCTGGAACGGCTTGACAAGGCTCTGCAGCGCGGGGCAAAAATATATGGCGAAATAGTCGGCTATGCCATAAATTCAGATGCACGTGATTTCGTGCTGCCCTATGGCCCGCGTCAGGCGGAATGCATGCGCCTTGCACTGAAAAGAGCAGAACTTGCCCCTGAAGAAATTTCACTCATAAACACCCATGCCACCGGTACAAAACAGGGTGACGAAGAAGAGTGCCGCGCCATTTTGGAAGTTTTCGGCAACAACCCTTCAACCTATATAAATAACACCAAGAGTCTCATAGGACATGCCATGGGCGCAGCCGGGGTTCTTGAACTTGCCGGCAATCTACCATCTTTTGAAGACGGACTTGTCCATCCAACAATAAATCTAGACAACCTTGACCCGAAATGCAGCCTGACAAATATTGTTTCCGGCGCCCCGAAACAGCTTGACAATATACAGACAATTTTGAATAATTCTTTCGGTATGGTTGGCATTAATTCGGTAGTGATAGTCAAAAAGTTTTAGGATCTAAGTTGTAAGACTTTTTTCTGACAACCTTACGTTTTAGATCTTAAAACTTTTAAATATAGAGGCAAAACATGACACGCAATGAAATAAAAGACATAGTTATTGAAATTATAGAAGATATTGATGAAGATGCGGAGATGGATTCCCTGGATTCGGAAAAGCCCCTGCGGGACCAGCTCGACCTGGATTCCATGGACTTTCTCGATATTGTAATGGAGTTGAGAAAACGCTACAAACTGCAGATTCCGGAAGCCGATTACCCGCAACTGGCGACACTGACCAGTTGCGTCAACTATCTTGAGCCAAAACTACAGGACGTCTAGCGCCCTCCTGGATGAACACCAATTATTCGCTTATCATCATCGGCGGCGGCCTTTCAGGCTTAGCCGCCGGTATTCGTTATGCACGTTTTGGTGGTTCCGTTCTTATTCTTGAGAAACATACAATTCCCGGCGGCCTGAACTCCTATTATTCCCGTAAGGGATTTCTTCTTGAGACCGGACTTCATGCCATGACAAATTTCGCTGATCCAGGCGAAAAACATGCTCCCCTTAATCGCCTTTTCCGCCAACTCAAGCTTTCCCGCAAACAATTTATCACCCACGAACAATTCTCATCCCTCATCCATTTCCCCGACAAGACCACTCTTTCATTTTCAAATGACTTTTCTCTTCTCCGGGATGAAGTGGCAAGGGTTTTCCCATCCGAAATTGACGGATTTGACAAATTACAAGCCTTTATTGACAGCCTCGATGCTTTTGCTCCAAATCCCAGGCTTTCCACCCGCATGATTCTGGCGGACTATATCCATGACCCGCTCCTGACCGAGATGCTGCTCCTGCCTCTCATGGTTTACGGTAACAGCGAAGAGCATGACATGGACTTCAGTCAGTTCGCAATTATGTTTCGCTCCATTTTCAAGGAAGGCATGTTTCGTCCCCACGGTACGATAAAGGATTTCCTTGATCTTCTCGTAACGAAATTCACCTCCTTTGGCGGTGAAATTCGTTATAAATCTCACGTGGTCTCCTGCCTGAAAAAAGGAAACCGTATCACCGGTGTCACCCTGGCAAACGGAGAAATAATCAACTGCAACAATGTGATTTCAACCATTGGTGCACCCGGCACATGGAACCTGCTCTCCCTGCCCCCGGAAAACGACATGTGCGGAAAAATGAGTTTCATGGAGTCAATTTACATTTTGCCGTCCAATGCCCGCAAAAACATCCTCAACGACCACACGATTATATTTTATTCAGAAAAGAAAGAATTTCAGTATTGCCGCCCTCAATCCCCTGTTGATCCAAGCTGGGGGGTCATCTGTTTTCCTGAAAATTTCCAGAACTTACCCCTGGGGGACCATTTCCAGATCCGTGTAACCAATGCAGCCAATTATGAGTTGTGGAAAAACGCCTCTTCCTCCCAATACAAACTCATGAAAGTAGAGTGGGGAAAGGTTTCTAAAGAAATTACCACTAAAATTATTGGGAATTATCAGCAAAACATTGTATATGAGGACAGTTTTACCCCACTGACCATTGAAAAATTTACCGCAAAAGAACAGGGTGCGGTATATGGAAGTCCATTTAAAATAAAAAATGGAAAAACCCCCTGCCCAAACCTCTTCATTGCCGGCACGGACCAGGGTTTTCTGGGAATTGTCGGCTCCATGCTGAGCGGGGTAAGCATGGTCAACCAGCACATTTTACAAGAATAAAAAGGTATATAGACTGAAGGATGAAGGCTGAAGGGAAAGCAAAATCCATCAACCTTCAACCTTCAACCTTCAACCTTCAACCTAAAAATTATCAATGGTTTATCAGTCAATAGAAAAAGCAAATAATCGCTATGACGTTATTGTCATAGGCTCCGGACTAGGCGGACTTACTGTTGCCAACAGACTTGCCAGGGCGGACCATTCCGTGTTGCTGCTGGAGCATCACCACAGGCTTGGGGGTCTGGCTACCTGGTTCAAACGCAAAGGCCACATTTTTGATGTTTCCCTGCACGGCTTTCCTTACGGAATGGTCAAAACCTGCCGCAAATACTGGAACGAATCGATAAAAAATTCCATTGTCCAGCTGAAAAACATTGTCTTTGATAATCCCCAGTTTTCCCTGAAAACCACCTTTGACAAACAGGATTTTACACAAATCCTCAACAACAAATTCGGTATTACCAAAAACGTCATTGACAATTTTTTCAATACCGTCGGCAAAATGAATTTTTACGATGATCGCTCTATGACCATCAGAGAACTTTTTGAAGAGTTTTTCCCGAGACGCTCCGATGTTCATCGTCTGCTCATGGAGCCAATCACCTATGCTAACGGTTCAACCCTTGACGACCCGGCAATCACCTATGGCATTGTCTTCTCAAATTTCATGAACAAAGGTGTCTTCACCTTCCAGGGAGGAACCGACAAACTCATCGGCATGATGGCAGACGAACTGGAGCGCAACGGTGTGACAATCTGCACAAAGGCAAAAGCAGACCGCATCGTCATAGAAAAAGGCAGGGTTAAGGGCGTTGCCGTGGGCGAACGGGTGATCAATGCACCCTGCGTCATTTCAAACAGCGGTATTACAAATACCGTGGACAACCTGGCGGGACCGGATGCCTTCCCGGATGATTTCCTCAGCGAATTCAACAAAGTTGAGGTTAACAACTCAAGCTGCCAGGTATATATGGGCATCAGGCAGGGAGAATCCTTTCCCGATGTAGGTGATCTTCTTTTTACCTCAACCGCAGATACGTTTGACTCAAATGAAATGAGGAAGATGCAGACAAAAAGCAAGACCTTTTCCATCTATTACCCGCAAACACGTCCCGATTCCCCTGATTATACGGTTGTTGCCTCCATGAACGGCAATTATGACGACTGGGCGTCGCTGAACGAAGACGAATATCAGGCTGCCAAGGAAGACATGATAGAGAGATCACTTGACGATCTTGAGCGTTATGTTCCCGGCATACGGGGAAAATGCGACTGGCTGGAAGCAGCCACCCCGAAGACCTTTAACCGCTATACCCTGCATACCAAGGGCACTTCATTCGGCACTAAATTCCCCGGACTGGACATCTCCAGAAAAATCTTCAAGGTCGTTCCCGGTCTGTTTCATGTCGGTTCCGTCGGCATCATCATGTCCGGCTGGCTTGGAGCCATTAATTACGGCGTCATTGTAGCCAATGATGCCGATGCCTACCTGAGAAGCTGATTATGGCTGATTTTACAGGTCAGAAGGTGCTTATTTCCGGGGCAACCCGTGGGATAGGCAAGGCCATTGCCCAGGCATTTCTGGAGCAGGGCGCTTTTGTTATCGGCCTCTATGCTTCAAACAGCAAAGCAGCCGAATCGTTCAAAGAAGAATGCGGGTCCGATGCCGAACGTCTGCATCTCTACCAATGCGATGTAAGCGACTACCCGGCGGTTGAAAAACTGTTTTCCTCCATTGAAGATGAATTTGACACCATCGACATCCTTATCAGCAATGCCGGCATCCGCCGTGATGGCGTACTGGCCATGATGCCCAGTGAAGACTGGAACCGGGTTATTGATATTAACCTCACGGGTTCGTACAATATGGCAAAATTTGCCGTACAGCTCATGGTCAAACAGAAATTTGGCCGGATTATCTTTATCACCTCACCCATGGCCCATCTCGGTTTTGCCGGTCAGGCCAACTACGCCGCCTCCAAAGCCGGCCAGATCGGTATGATGCGTTCTCTTTCCAAGGAAACCGCCAAACGTAAAATCACCGTAAATTGCGTGTCACCCGGCTTTATCGCTACAGAACTCATTGACGATCTTTCCAGAGATCAGTTGAATGAATATAAAAAGATGGTTCCCATGCGCCGTTTCGGCACCCCCCGGGAAGTGGCTGATGCGGTTCTCTTTTTGTCCGGACCGAAAGCCGACTATATTACCGGGGCTGTTCTGGAGATAAATGGTGGACTCTAAAGATTTTATTTATGGCAAAATCCCCCATCGCCCGCCTTTCCTTTGGGTAGACAAGGTTGTACACATCGACGCCGACCACATCATTGCCCAAAAAAAAATCCCGGCCGATCTCGATATTTTTCAGGGCCATTACCCCCATCACCCAATCATGCCGGGTGTTATTCTCTGTGAGGCTGTTTTTCAGGCCGGAGCCATCCTCATTGCCGACCTCCTGCAGCACGAAAAAAACGGAGCAGCTCCTTTCCCCGATGGTGTGCCGGTCTTAACGCGCATTACCGCTGCCAAATTCAAGCGTGAAGTTAAACCAGGAGACACGGTCACGCTTAAGGTAAAACTTACGGAAAAAATCGGTCCTGCCTGGTTTTTAAAAGGAAAGGTAGAGGTCCATAACAAAACCGCCGTCAAAGTTTCCTTTGCCTGCACCCTGACCCAAAAAAAAAGAAGCTTAAAAACGCGCATATGAATTTTCTCGATCTTCAAAACAAAATATTTGTTGTTTTCGGCCTGGCAAACAGAAAATCCGTTGCCTGTGCCATCGCCGGAACCCTTATCGATGAAGGCGCCCAAGTCATCCATGTTGTGCGCAGTGATGAACGTGCCAAGGCATGCGAAAAGCTCTTTCCCGCAAGTGCGGTTTTCACTTGCGATGTGGAGTATGAAAACAACATCATCAGGGTCCGGGATGAAATCAGCGCTTACCTTAACGGCAAAAAGATCGACGGCATTGTTCACTCAATTGCCTTTGCAAATTATTCCGAAGGGTTCAAACCTTTTCACCAGACAATAAAAAAAGATTTTCTCCAGGCCGTTGATATATCCTGTTTTTCCCTGATTGCAATCAGCAATCATTTTAAAGATTTATTGCATGAAAACGCCTCGGTTGTCACCATATCCATTTCCACCACCAGGATGGCGGCGGAAAATTACGGATACATGGGCCCAGTCAAGGCGGCCCTGGAATCATCTCTGTGTTTTCTGGCAAAAAGCTTTTCAGCTTTTTCCAGGGTACGGTTTAATGCGGTTTGTCCGGGTCTCCTGAAAACATCAGCTTCAGCGGGTATTCCCGGCTATGTTGACAGCTATCTCTTTGCCGAAACGGCAACACTGCGCAAAGAGGCGTTAAAAACTGAGGAAGCGGCTTCAGTTGCGGCATTTCTCCTTTCCCCCCGTTCTTCCGGCATCACGGCCCAGTACCTGGTGGTTGATGCGGGCATGGGAATTAATTATTTTGATGAAAGCATAGTTACTAAAGTTGTTGATAATTAAGTCAGGCACAAAGGCACAGAGGCACAGAGGCACAGAGGCACAGAGAAAAAAATGAGATTTTTTTATAATTACAAGCAGTTATTGAGTTCAAATTCAAACTTTGCAATAGTTGTTTTTAAAAACTTTGTGCCTTTGTGCCTTTGTGCCTTTTCACCTTTAAATATACACAATCAATAAAAAATGCTCTACTCTCAGGTCTGTCTTTATCCACCCGCCTATGAAGCCCCGCCGAATGTGATAACATCCGCCGAGCTTGAGGCCCGCCTGTCCCCCCTTTACGAGAGGCTGAAACTGCCTGAAGGACGTCTGGAGCTGATGAGCGGCATCAAGGAAAGACGTTTCTGGGACAAAGGCACCAAACCAAGTGACGGTGCGTCACAGGCAGGCAAAAAAGCCCTTGCTGCAGCCCAAACGTCTCCAGAGGAGATTGAGTGCCTGATCTTCGCCTCGGTTTCACGGGACATGATGGAACCGGCCACCGCCTCTTTTGTCCATAACCGGCTGGGTCTGCCGGAAAAATGCCACATTTACGACCTGTCCAATGCCTGTCTCGGTTTTTTAAACGGCATGGTTATGCTGGCCAACATGATCGAGCTGGGACAAGTCAAAAAAGGCCTAATTGTTGCTAGTGAAACTGCCGAGAATCTGGTTGAGTCCACTATCAGGCATCTTCTGACTGACACCTCTGTAACGCGAAAATCCGTCAAATCAAGTTTTGCCACTTTTACCATCGGTTCAGGGGCCGTGGCCATGGTCATGGGAAGCAGATCCCATAACGATACCGGTCATTTGCTCAAAGGGGGAGCGATACGGGCCAATACCAGTCACAATAATCTATGCAAGGGTGGCCAGGGCGCTTCCGAAGGCATCCTCATGGCTACCGACTCGGAAGAACTTCTCAAACGAGGTGTTGAAACGGCGGCCCTCACCTGGAAGGATTTTACAACTGAACTGTCCTGGAATGCGGAAGAAATCAATCATTTTTTCAACCACCAGGTCGGACGTGCCCATGCGAGCCTGTTATTTGAAACTTTACAGCTGAATTTAGAAAAAAATTTTGCAACATTTCCTTTTTGGGGTAATGTTGGTTCGGTGTCGGCGCCACTCACTCTGGCCATCGGTGTTGAACAACAAATCCTGCATCCCGGACAAAAAGCAGCCCTTCTCGGCATCGGCAGCGGCATCAACTGTCTTATGCTCGGAATAAAATGGTAACCAAACTAACCTCATAAAGGCAAAGGAGACATTATGTCAGCGCAACAGGAAAGGTTTAAAATTTTATTTGTTGATGATCTTCCGACAAATATCAAAATTCTTGTTGAGGTGCTAAAAGAGGATTATGACGTTATTTGTGCAGACAATGGTCCCGAAGCACTGGAGCTTGCCGAAAAAGGCCCACAACCTGATCTCATCCTGCTTGATATCATGATGCCCAATATGAACGGCTATGAAGTTTGTGAAAGGCTCAAAGCCAACGACAAAACCAGCGATATTCCCGTCATGTTCATCACTGCCCTGACCGAGGATGATGATGAAGAACAGGGTCTCACCCTTGGTGCGGTGGATTACATCAAAAAACCGTTTAATATGGCCATCGTCAAATCCCGGATCAAAACCCATCTTGAACTCAAACACCACCGTGATGCCTTGCAAAAACGTACTGATGAACTCGCAGCACTTAACTCCAAGCTTGAAAAAGAAATCAGAAGCCGTGAAAAAACCGAAGCAATGGTGCAGGAACATCTGGGGTATCTGCAGGATCTGATCAAGGAAAACGCATTCCCCTCTTTCAGGGCCGCATCCACCGCCGGGAAAAGCTCTGACAAGGATGATTGAACACCCTGTGACCATTCATGGCTACCCCTTCAAACCATGCTTGTACCAGCTTCCTGACGGCAAGCTCTCCTATATCGATACAGGAAACGGCCCCACCGTGGTTATGCTGCACGGCAATCCCTCCTGGTCCTACTATTACAGGAATCTTGCCAATCTGCTCAAGGAATCGCACCGGGTCATCGTACCGGACCATCTTGGCTGCGGATTGTCCGATAAGCCGCAAAACTATTCCTACCGCTTAAAAGACCATATCGACAACCTGGAGAAACTCCTTACACATTTACAGGTCAAAAAATGTTCTCTTGTGGTGCATGACTGGGGCGGCGCCATTGGCATGGGCTATGCGGTTCGTCACCCTGAATCAATTCAATCACTGGTTATTTTAAATACGGCAGCTTTTCGTTCCCCCCACATTCCCCTGCGCATAAAATTATGCCGCACTCCGCTGCTTGGCCCCCTGCTGATTCGCGGCTTTAATGCCTTTGCCGGTGCAGCCGTTCACATGGCCGTAACAAAGAAAATGCAAAAGGAGGTTGCCGGGGCCTTTCTCCTGCCCTATAATTCCTGGCGCAACCGCATTGCAACCCTGCGTTTTGTCCAGGACATTCCCTTATCGGCAAATGACCCCTCCTGGCAAACCTTGAAGGAAATAGAACAGGGCCTTCACCTTTTCAGAAATAATCCCATGCTGATCGCCTGGGGCGGCAAGGATTTCTGCTTTAATGACCATTTTTACCAGGAATGGCAAACAAGGTTTCCCCAGGCACACTGCCATTATTTTGCAGATGCCGGTCATTACGTACTTGAAGATGCCTTTGAGCGGATCGGCCCGATAGTTGACGAATTTTTAACGAAAAATATGTCGTGACATGCCTCATTCATACAATATTGCCGAAACGCTGTCTTCCGTTGCAGCCAAATTCCCTGATCGCACAGGTCTCATTGTTCCATCACGGAAGGCCGACAAAAAATGGACCTTCAGGCAAATATCCGACAATAGTGAACGTTATGCCAACGCACTTGTCACAGGAGGAGTAAAAAAAGGAGACAGGGTCATTCTCATGATAAAACCCTCTCTGGAATTTGTCTGTCTGACCTTTGCCCTGTTCAGAATTGGTGCTGTGGCCATTCTCATTGATCCGGGAATGGGCTATAAAAATCTGCTGCGCTGTATCGGTTCCGTTAAACCGCAAATCTTTATCGGCATCCCCAAGGCATACCTTTTTAAAAATATTTTCCGCGCTCCCTTTAAAACCGTCCGTCTCTCATTTCTGGTCGGCCCATCCCGGCTGCCTTTTGCAAAATCTCTGATTCGTCTTGCCGGCAAAGCGGAACCTTGTTTCAAAATGGTTGACTCCGACCAGGATGATCTTGCCGCCATTATTTTCACCACCGGCAGCACGGGTCCGCCTAAAGGAGTACAGTACACCCACGGAATTTTTTACGCCCAGCTCCAGCATATCCGCAACTATTACCGCATTACCTCCTATGACAGGGACCAACCGGGTTTCCCTCTGTTTGCCCTCTTTTCAACATCCCTTGGCGCCTGCGCAGTCATCCCTGACATGGACCCGACCCGTCCAGCCCAGGTTGACCCGAAAAAATTTATACGGACCATTCAGGACCATAATGTCACCTATTCTTTCGGCTCTCCCGCCATCTGGAACGTGGTGAGCAGGTATTGCCTGGACCACAAAATAAAACTTGGGGTCACCAAAATTCTCATGGCCGGGGCTCCCGTGTCGGGTGAGCTCATTGAAAGGGTCAAAAAAATTATGGCCCCGGGTGGTGAAGTCTTTACCCCCTATGGCGCCACGGAATCCCTGCCCATTGCATCAATAAGCGGCACGGAAGTTCTATCCGAGACCTGGGAACTGACCGGAAAAGGGAAAGGAACCTGTGTCGGACGCCCACTGCCGGGAATAACTATAAAAATCATGGATCCCTGTGATGGTCCCGTACCGGAAAGAGAAAACATACATTTTCTTGAAGCTGGAGAAACCGGTGAGATTATCGTCCAGGGTAATGTTGTCACCAGGGCCTATGACAACAATGATCAGGAAAACCGCCTGGCAAAAATTGCTGATGGAGCCTCGTTCTGGCACCGCATGGGCGATATGGGATATTTTGACGATTCAGGACGGCTGTGGTTCTGTGGACGTAAGG
>DAOUUW010000167.1 GCA_030667965.1 Deltaproteobacteria bacterium | reverse complement strand
CCAGTATGCTGCGCCAGCCTGCTGGAGTTTATGCCCCTTGAGGGTGCACATCTAAAGCACATCTGAACAGTTAAAGTCTGGAGTAAAGGGTAATTTTCAACCTGCGCTGAATGGTTACAAAAAATCTTGATTTCAACCGATGTTAAAGGGATGAACCTCATAGCTGATGAAGGTGTGCAGTGTGTACCCTACGTTAGGGCAATATGTTAAAGAATTGTAGGGTGCGCACTGCGCACCAAAAAAAATGGTGCAATTCCAAACTCAAATCACTTCAAACTTTAGCTCATTTCTCCCTCTGCATCAGCAACCATTAATGCCGCTCCCAGGGCATTACCCACCTCATAATGATCGGCAAAGTATACCTCTGTTTTAAGCCTTTCCGCCACACCGGGAAGCAGGTAGCGGGCGGCTGCGCCGATGCCGACGATGGGTATTTTTGCCAGGAATTGTAAATCAAGAAGATTGCTTTTTCGGTATCCAGGGAAAAAGCCGGTCATGGTTTTCCCAATTTCAATTTTAAGAATGTGGTCAAGGATGGCATCTTCAATTTTCTGTTCCACGCCCCGCAGCACATTTCGGCAAAAGTCTTCCACGCTCATATTGCATGCAGCGGCAAGCTGTTTTGCCCCTTCCTCCGAGGACTCACGCCTGCCGAGTTCCAGTTCTCCAAGAACATGCAGTGCGTCTGTGGGCGTAAAGCCGGTTTCTACAGTGAGTTGTAATTGTGCCAGTTCTTTCAGGTGGCTGACCAGGGTGATTTCGGCGATCTCCAGCGCGTCTTTTAATTGTTTGGGGGTTGACGGACCTTTTTCCTGCAAATAAGCCAGCACCTTGTCGTGCTGTGCTTCCTCGGCAGTTATCTCCGGTGCCGCCATTACGCATTTACATTGCAAACCTTTGCCGATCCATGTGGACGGGGAGGGTGATTTGTCGGACATTGCCAGAGGCAGCACCCTTGCCGGACCCACAGTAAGTTGTCCTTTTGTATTGATAAGGGCATGGCTGTCACCCCCGGTTCCCACCGTTGACATCTTTACCGCATCAATCTGGGTCTGCCATTCGCCGATAAGGCTGCCCGCTTCGTCCAGTACGGGTTTGCCATCTTTAATAATGGTAATATCGGTTGTGGTTCCACCCACATCAACTATTAATGCGTCAGCCTGAGGGGAGAAATGCAATCCGTACCATGCTGTCGCTGCCGGTCCGCTTGCCACGGTTGAAGCTGCCTGACGGTGGGTATTACTGATATCCATGGGTGTTGCGTCTCCCCTGATAATGAGAACATTGCCCGCCAGTCCCAGGGATACCAGTGAGTCCTGCATGCCGACGAGGAAGTCGTTCATGACCGGCATCAGCATTGCATTGAGCACTGTTGTTGCTGCCCGCTCTTTAATGCCCGGCCTGCTGCTCACTTCATGGGAGCAGAAAACCGGCTTTGGATCAATCAGGCTGATTGCCTTTGACATGACTTTTTCATGGGCTGAATTTATGATGCTCATGGAGGAGCAGACCGCATAGGTGTCAACAAGACCTTTGAAGTTCACTATGGCATCCACCAGCATTTCCATGTCCAATTTTTCTATTTCATCGCCCAAGTGGTTATGCCCGCCCTTGATCATGCTCATGGATACCACAGGCAGCTGAAATTGTCTCGTTGGACCGGCTACAATTAATCCGACACCAGCTCCTTTGCCTTCTACAACGGTGTTGGTGGCGAGTGTCGTTGAGACGCCAACCTGCACAACGTCATTTGGATGTAATTTGGCATTTTTGAAGAGTTTTTGCAGACAGGTGGAAATCCCAATGCTTAGATTGTAGTGAGTTGTTGGGGATTTTGCGGTTGCAATAACCTTTTTTTCCTGTTTGCTGATAACAACAGCATCAGTATAGGTGCCTCCTGTGTCGATGCCGATAATATATTGATCTTGTTCTTGATTCATCAGGTATAATCCTTTAATCATTTGTCTATTGGGTTGTTCGTCAAGGAGGGATTCCTTGACCCTGCATCCAGAAAATACTATTATAAATAAATTTTTGCTCAGATTAAAATAAACTGTAAATTATGGCAAATTCTTTGCGGACAAAAGACGAACTTTTTCAGCAACTGCATGACTTTATTGACAGGATGCCCAGCCTGTCGACAACTGTTACCAAGGTGATAGAGGTATGCAATAAGCCCGACACTTCTCCAAATGATTTGAACAGGGTTATTTCGCTTGATCCCGTTCTTACCGGGCAGGTTTTAAAGCTGGTCAATTCCGCCTATTATTCTTTACCTAATCAGGTTACAACGTTGACCAGGGCTATCATTATGCTTGGTTTAAATACTGTTAAAAATCTTGCTTTGAGTACGGCCATTCTTGGTGCATTCGGCAAGGAAAAGATTGAGTGTTTTTCCGTGGATGCTTTTTGGACCCATTCATTATGTGTCGGCGTGACGTCTAAGGCTCTCGCTGTTGAGCAGGAAGTTCCTCTTGCCGCCCGGGAAGAATATTTTGTTGCCGGCTTGCTGCATGATTTAGGGAAAATACCCCTTGCCAATTGTTTTCCTGAGCAATATCAACAAGCTATTGATCTTTCAGGGTTGCAGCGTTGTAGTCTTTTCCAGGCAGAGAAAATGATTTTTGGTTTTGATCATCGTCATACAGGAAAATTAATTGCTGATAAGTGGCAGTTAAACCCTTCCATGACTACCTGTCTTACGCATCACCACAATCCAGATTTAGTTAACGGCTCGCATTGTCAACTTGTCTGCACACTTGCTTTGGCTAATTTTTATGCAAACCTGTATGGGATAGGTTCTGCCGGTGACATGCATCATGGTGTTGCTTTTTTAGATCAATCATTGACTGTAACCGGTCTCGACTGGCATCGTGTTTCTGCGCTGCAGGAGAGGGTTGATAATGAAATTGAGAAAGCTCAGATCTTTCTGCAAATTGCCAAGGGGTAATTCCCATGAAAATTAAATTCTGGGGCGTGCGCGGTTCTATTCCTTGTCCTGGGCCGTTAACAATGAAGTACGGTGGCAATACGTCGTGCATTGAAGTCAGATTTCCTGATATTGATCGTCTGATTATTATTGATTGCGGCACCGGAATACGTGAACTTGGTAACTTTATGATGGTGCATGATCTACCTAACGGCCCCATGCGAGCTGATATATTTCTTTCTCATACCCATTGGGACCATATTATGGGTTTTCCTTTTTTTACCCCTATCTATATTCCCGGAACAAAACTTAAAGTGTATGGTCCGGTTTCTTATGAGAATGATTCGCTGGAGAAGATTGTCGGCGGCCAGCTCACCTACCGATATTTTCCGGTTCGTCAAACGGAATTGGCTGCTGATATTACCTATTTTGACCTTAAAGAGGGGGAGTTTGACCTTGGTGACGGTATAACGCTGAAGACAAAATATTTGAATCATCCCATACTTTCTCTTGGGTATCGCATTGAATATAAGGGCAAGGTTTTTTGCACCGCCTATGACACGGAACCCTATACGAATATTTTTGTCACCGATCCTGATGATCCTTCTTATGACGAGGCCATGGCGGTTGAGGGAGAACTTGTTGCCCGCGATCAGAATGAAGCACTTAATCGTTTCATTGCCGATTCTGATCTGCTGGTCTATGATTGCCAGTACACTCAGGATGAATATTTTCACGGTAAAGTCGGATGGGGTCATTCCTATTTTGACTATGTCTGCCCTTTGGCTGCTCTCCATGGCGTGAAGTCTCTTGCTCTTTTTCATCATGATCCTATGCGCACGGATGAGCAACTTGATGAGTTGGCGGACCTCCATTGCCGGTCCGGCCATGCGGGCTCCCCGCATATTTTTGTTGCCCGTGAGGGAGTGGAGTTTATTTTGTAGCAGGGCTTTGCATCATTCTGATATTTTTTTCTTTAGACGGAAGTCAAGGTTGAAATATCCGGCTGAAATTATGTTGCCTGAGTTTGCATTTCATGTTTTTTAAAATTTTTTAGAGGTTTTTTATGTATGCACGGATTTATGTTTTTCGTTTTCCCAAAGAAACGAGTGATAAACCCATCATCTGTAAACTTGTTAAGGAGTATGATGTTGAGTTTAATATATTAAAGGCGACTATCCTTCCCCAGCATGAAGGTTTGATGGTTATAGAGCTCATGGGGCATAAAA
Organism: Deltaproteobacteria bacterium; assembly: GCA_030667965.1. Taxonomy (GTDB): domain Bacteria; phylum Desulfobacterota; class Desulfobulbia; order Desulfobulbales; family SURF-16; genus JAHLLM01. Next base: position 2,477 of record DAOUUW010000167.1, on the reverse strand, counting down.
AAAATGTACGTAATGCCCTGGATTATTTGAAAACTTTTGGCGTTATTATCGAACCGCTGTCTACAATAATCAGACGCGATGAAGATAAATGTTTCCAATGCGGCGCCTGTACCGGAATATGCCCCACCAAGGCCCTTTTTATTGATAGACCTTCAATGGCGGTTTTGTTTGACCCTGACAAGTGCAATGGTTGCGGGCTTTGTGTGACTGTTTGTCCGGTTCGCGCTATGGAGGTTTCCCTGTTGCAGTCTGTCAGTACCTTGCCGTAATTTTTTATCATATCATTTTTGCTATGTCTTTAAATCCAGATCGGCTTTCTCATTATTTTGTTTCGCTTTGTGAAATTGACAGCCCTTCCCGGGGCGAAGCAAAGCTTTCCGCCTATGTGCAGGATCTTTGTGCGCAGTTTAATCCCGATTTGGTGGTGGAGGACAATTCAGCGACTGTAACCGGTTCTGATTGCGGCAATGTTCTTGTTCGTTTTTCTGGTAACCGTACCGATCTTGCACCTGTTTTTTTTAATTGCCATCTTGATGTCATTGGTCCTTGCCTTGGCGTCAAGGTTCGTAGCGACGATGGTGTTTTCTACAGCGATGGTCCGACTGTTCTTGGTGCGGATGATAAAGCAGGCATTGCTATTCTTTTTGAGGTGCTGTCCTCCCTCCGGGATGATCGTATTGATTTCGGTTCTTTTGAAATTCTTTTTACAACGTGTGAGGAAATAGGCCTGCTTGGTGCGAAGGCTTTTGATACTTCTCTTTTGCACGCTACTTACGGTTATGCGCTTGATTCAACCGGTGTGGACAATGTCATTATCGGTGCACCTGCTGCCAGATATGTAAATGCCGAAATTGTTGGCTTGGCTGCCCATGCCGGACTTCACCCTGATCATGGCATTAATGCTATTCAACTTGCTTCCCAGGCAATTACTCTTCTGCCTCTCGGGCGGATTGATGATGATACCACTGCTAACATAGGGGTTATCTCCGGGGGAAGCGCTACAAATATTATCCCCGAGACTGTTCATGTCAGGGGCGAAATTCGTAGTCATTCCTTGCAAAAATTAGATTTTTATACCTCCAGGTTTCGTGATATTTTCCTTGATGCGGTTCATTCCTGGGCGGATACCTCTGGGTGTGTCAGTGTTAAGCCCTCCCTTAATTTTTCTTCGCCTGAACAATATCCGCTTATGTTTCTTGCCAATGACGCACCTGTTGTTCAGCGACTTGTTCATGCTTCTTCCTGTATGCAACGACCTCTTGACTACATAAAAGCCGGTGGTGGCAGTGATGCTAATATTTTTAATGCTGCCGGACTTCCTACAGCAATCCTCGGCATAGGTATGGATCATGTTCATTCCACCGCTGAGTGCATTCGCCTTTTTGACATGCTTCGCAGCGCCGAACTCGTCTATTCTGTTTTAACTTGCTGAAATTGTTGCTATTTTTTTGTATTGTTCCACGTGGAACATCCGGCGGATTTGTTCGCATAAAAGGGCGAATGCGGTGATGTGGAAAAAAACATGCTGCGCACGAAGAGTTCGCGGTAAAGAACATTTTAAAAAGTGAAGACAGGATTTTAAGGATTGTGTTCACAGGGCGTTAATACGTAAAAAAGAGTTCAGGCATGTCCAGGGAATAGCATAAGGGGGGGAAATAGATGCTTGTCATTGGCTGTGTAATTCAGTAAAAGAGAGAGCAGGATAGATTATGCTGCAATAAGGTTACGTGAAGAAAAAAAGGTCAAGGGATTAAAATATATAATGGAAAAGGGTAAAATTGTTGCTCTGGCAAACCAGAAAGGTGGCGTAGGGAAAACAACGACGGCGATAAATCTTTCTGCGGCTCTGGCAAAACTGGGCTGTAAGATCCTGCTGGTAGACTCGGATCCGCAGGGTAACGCCTCCAGCGGATTAGGAGTAGATATCTCCGGGATGGAAAAACATCTGTATCACTGTTACATGGACCGTGACCAAGTGGCAAAAAGTATTAAGCGGTCACGTCATCTGGAGAATCTCTATGTGTTGCCGACTCATATCGACTTGATCGGCGTTGAAGTAGAACTGATGGCTGCCCAGAGAAGGGAGCAGTATCTGGCCCAGATGCTGGCGCCGTTAAGGGATTCGTATGATTATATACTGGTGGACTGCCCTCCCTCCCTCGGACTGTTGACATTGAATGCTCTTTCCGCTGCCGACTCGGTTATTATTCCGCTGCAATGCGAATATTTCGCCCTGGAGGGATTAAGCCAATTGATACGCACCATCAGGTTGGTGAAGCGTTCATACAATAAAAAGTTAAAAATAGAAGGCCTCGTCTTGACCATGTATGACCGGCGTAACCGGCTTACCTTCCAAGTTGCAAAAGAGGTGAAGAACCACTTCAAGGAGAAGGTGTACCAGACGGTGATACCACGCAATGTCCGTCTGAGTGAATGCCCAAGTTACGGGATGCCGGTCATGGAGTATGATAAACGAT
>DAOUUW010000077.1 GCA_030667965.1 Deltaproteobacteria bacterium | reverse complement strand
TGTACCTATTGGGTACTGCTTCATTTTCCAGCGGTTTTTTGCGTTACGATTAATGTAAACACCTCCTGCGTTATAAGCACTGGCGACTTTGGGAGGATCAAAGTCAGTAATCGAAAATTGCTGCTTAATATAGGCAGTTCCGGCCCTAATTGACGTATTTGGCTGTTTTAAGGCAGAACGAGTTATGTTCATATCGTCAAGTGCTTCCCTGGCGGTAGATATCAGAGTTTGCATTAAACCAACAGACACTCGGTGTGGGGTCCCATGATCAGACAAAAATCCTGGTTCCTCTCGTTCGGCATTGGCATTACCACCAGACTCCGTACAAATGCAGGCAATGATAAGTTCAATGGGTACATCAAATTCTTCCGCCGCTGCGCGTATTTCGTTGCCAAAAGCATTCATTACCACCTCTGGTACTTTCACTAGTTTTCCAGCAGAGCCCTTTACCTCCCCCGCAACTTCAACTCCATTACGCGTAAGTCGCCAACTAACCGAATCAAAAATACTATGCAGCTCAAGCAGTGCATCGATGTCCAACTCAAATCCGGATCCTTGCGCGTGCAACTCGGCATCCCCACTGATCAACTCAATGTCCAGTGCGTTGAATATAGGCACAATACGACTGAACATGCTGACTCTCCCGCTGCCAGCTACATGCAGACCAATTAAATAGTCGCCGGAGTTAACAATTGCGGAGCCGCTGTCACCCGGTGCAGAATAAGGTGTGCAAAAAATCTGGTTATAGAAACCAGCGCGTTTCGTTCCACCATCATTCGTTGGGTACGGGAGTTGGGCTCGCACATCAATATCAGTTATGCGTCCAGCCCCACCCATGCCGGTAGTGCGACCAATAAAACGCACCAGCTTGTTCAAACGAACAACACCGGTCACCCCCTTAATTTCCCCGATATAGGGTAGCTGAGACCGAAAAGCAATGCCGGCATTCAGTCGTGCTATCGCAGCATCAGCTATATTTGGATTCCCGTTGGCACTGAAATGCAAGGGTACGGCACGCTCGTAGTGAGCAATATCAGCAGCAGAGCCGCCGCCATCCTGCTCGGCAGGCTGCCGGATCGCGGTACTGGGCGTATTGGAGAATGGGGCCAACACATGATAATTGCTGAGGATATACTGCCGAGACGCGTCGCCACGTGCCTGCACGAACAGTCCCAAGGTGCCGGGATCTCGATTAACGTTAGCGATACTGATCCCTGGATGCAACGGGCGCACTACTCTATCAGTATTCGAATTTTGTAATTGTAACCTGCCAATTTCAACAACATCAACAGGGTATTCTTCACCATCTGCCAAGCGGATGGTTTTGGGTGCCGGATTACGTAGACGGGATGTTGGCAACTTACGTTCTACGTATACCTTTAAGCTTGGTACGCCGGTGTCCTCCTCGGACGTAACCTTTCCGCCGATGCCAATGGCCTGTACAGCCATGTCATTCAGCCAGGCAGAAGATTCCCTCTGCATTTGCTCTGCAGCAACACGCTCTTCTGCGTTTAAGCCTCTGGCTGCAATACCATCGCAGGCCGCATTACTTATTTTTTTAATTGCGTTCCTTTGCTTCAGGTTCATTTCGTTTTACCGTTAGTTGCCACAAATACCCAATTCCACATCTTCGCAGAGCTTTTCCAGCGTTGTCTGACCAACAAAACCAGTTGCAGAGAGATTGTTCTCGTCTTGATATTTTGCAACTTTTATAAATACATTGCTTTCTCCATCAAGTGATTCAGTCAGTGCTGTCACATCATCATCTGAAAGCAAATTTAATTGATGACCAAAATCAAAAATTGCCTGAAAAGCTAAAGCACTTATCTCATTGTCAAGATGGACATATTTCTCTAAAAAAGACACGACTGCTGCGCGTGTATCCTTGCCATAGTTTCCGTCAATAAATGTATTGTCCGGGTCTGCAATGTCCAATTCTTTTTTCAATATAGTTTGCAGCCGTGCGGTTTTGTTGATATCGCCACACACTGCTTCTTCACCCTGAATCAAGCCTTCTTTCAGCAATGCGCAATCTGCCGCAGGCTGATCGTCAACCCTGCCGCTTACACCGACATTTCCATTACCGACGCCGGTTATTATCGCTGCAGAAACATTAACCATTACGGCTTTTGAACGACCAGTACTATCTTTCACTTTGATCACATAAGTGCCTGACTCTGAGCCTTTCCACTTCACCGAAAGCATGTCACCAAAGGTGGGGGTTTGCTTAATGTCAAAGAAGTCAGCATTAGCACTATAAACATAAGTGCCATTGCCGCCCGATATCAATACGGATAATCGGTTGGTATCATCTTGTTTAAAGCTCAGCACATCCGGCTCCACGGAGATCGGGTTGATGATATTAGTGACATCTATACCACAGGCACTCAAGGCCTGGGTTGGGACTTCGGGTGTTAAGCGCTGCACCTCGGCCTCCATGACTGCTATGTGGTATAGCAAACTTTCAAAGCCGGCACGCAGTCCATTTAATTCATTGAGCAGTTGAAGATCAGTCCAAAATTCACTCTCAAGCATAAGTAGTTCATTGATGACGTCAGCCGTGCCTCGGGCAGGTTCAAATGAAGCAAAACCAGTTAGCGACTCCTGATACAGGCTCCCAACTCCAGACAACACGCCAGGCAAAGTGTTTAGAGATTGGATGGTAGAACCCAGCGCCTCATTAACCGCAGCATTCACGTTCTTTACTGCCGTTACCAACTCATTTGGCGCCTTATCGTATTGACGGAGTAGATTCGTAGCCTTTTGCTGAACCGATGCTGATTTTAGCAGAGCAGGCTCCACGTCAGTAAAAAGTGTTGTGGCAGCCTTAACGGTTGGGTTACTTGCAGGGGAACCAGCAAGAAATGCACGTGTTGCAGCCAAATCAGCTACAACCTCCGCATGTTTCGTCATTAAATCATTTTGCTTTTCAATGAACGAATCTCGTTGGCCTGCGGGCAGCATAAATGGTTGCACTGCTTGCTCCGCGCACTGTACAGCCTTTTGTCCTAATCCATAAATCTGCGTCCGCTCAGGCGCTGATAACCAACGCGATAAAGTATACACGCCAGCACCACCCAACGCAAAATCCGACACTTTGTTGACTGAGCCGCCGTTTGCAGCGAGTCCTATTGTGAATGCCGTCAATGGTATTAAGCCGATACCTGTCCAGGAGACAAGTTTTACCTGATCACCCATTGCTTCCAGGTACTGCGATTTAATAGCAGCAGAACATTCTAGTGCCGTAGCGATACTTGTAGCTGGTTGCATACATATTTTTTCGGTTGTCTTGTCGGAGCCTGATCCTGTTGTCTTGATAAGCTTGCCTTCATCAATGTATGGACTCGTTAAAGTTGTACAAGAAACCAATGAAACCAACACGCTGCCACTAACCAATAAACGGTAAACAAAGCTAAGGTTAAATACTTTACGTTCAGATTTCATAATATATTTATCTCCTTTTTTCCTTGTACTTCACCTGTGCTGCATCACCCGAAAGATTTTTTTTAATCTCTCTCAAAATTGGTATCTGACTAGATGAGATGTTTTAGAGGTTAGTGATTTTCACATTTTAACGAAGCTGAATATTTCTTTTACCGCCATCACTTTTTTTAATCAGAGTGCATGCGACCGTTATGCGCTCTTTGCCCCTTTAGAACAAAAAGAATCCGATATCATGAGCGCTCATGTCATAAGTTTATCATTGAACTAAAGATGCGCAAAAAAACCTTTTCGCTATAGCGGCGATCTCATGCCTTATCGGTGCCGGTAATACACATTTACTGTTTAACACTTTTTGCAATTGATATACACACCGGCATTTTCAGCCGGCGCGCATTTCAAATCTTTTCACAATCTAAGCAGTGGATACGTAACAAGTCAAAATTGATTGGTTATAGTCATTCCCGTGAAAACGGGAATACGATAATTCCATTACGTTATAGATTCCCGCCTACGAGGGAATGACGACAGAATGAACTTTTTACGAGACCATCAATCGTAGGTTTCTTAATTATTTTTTCAAAATTAAATTGATTTTGCAATTGCTTCTATTCCATTTGCATATGCTTTGACTAGAAGCTCTCTTTTATCAATTGCGGTTTCGAGGTCTTTGTTATTATCAATAAAGAATGGCTCTGCAATCACACATGGTGCTACAGTATTTTTGAGGAGGTGACCACCTCGATCTTCTGAGGCTTTTGGCTTTAATCCTCTATTTTTCAAACTTAACGCCTCTACTAATTGCTCATTTAGGATTCCAGCTATGAGTTTCCCTTTTATCGATCGGTGATAATAAAGCACCTCTGTCCCTGACGCTGAAACATCGAACGTATTGCTTTGATTCCCCTTTTCTGAAGGTTGGCTCAGGAAATCCCAAAAGGCGCGCGCCTTTTAGTTATGACGAGTAAAAGATTTTTTGTATGTTTACAGTCAAAAAAATGGTGATTCCAAAACAATTTCATCAATCATCAATCAGCAGTTCAGCAAGGCTTTGGGCGATCGGTTGTTCAGTGCGCTGTTGATAAAAACTATATGCCGGAGAGGTGTTGACCTCCAGACAAAACACCTTGTCATCTGTCACAATAAGATCAACACCGGCAAAGAGAAGGTCCAGTCGTTGCGCCAGGCGGACACACCGCTTTTTAATTGATTTTTCAAGTTCATAAGGTTCAAATTTGATGGTTTCGCCCTCCAGGGCCGCATAACGGTAGTCCGTGGCACGTGTTATGATCCTGCTGGCAAATATTTTTTCCCCCACAACATGAACTCGAATATTGTCACCGTTTATTTTCCTCTGAAACTGGGTCGGCAGCAGTCGGACCGACTCAATCTTCCCTGCCCTGTCCCCTTCAACTTTTTCAACAATTGAGCGCACGGAACTGATTGATTTAAAAATAACTTCTTCCTGTTCGTTGATGAAATTGAGTGCCTCACCAGGAACATTGGTAATCATGGTTTCCGGAATAAAAAAGCCGGATTTTCGGATGATCAGGCTCTGGAACGGTTTTGAAACATTGGACAGCATTGCTCTTCTTCTGTTGACCACCTTTGCCGGCAGCACATCGAAGAGATCAATGAGTCCATTGACAAGCGATCTCGTCCGGCTGTGACGCGTGTTATTGCCGGCAACGCAATCCATATGGTCAACACTCATGAATCGAAGAAAAATTCCTGAAATTTCACTGAAGTCCACGAAATTGTCATCAATCAGAATTCCACCGGAAATTCCATTGTCGGACAACAACCAGCGCAACCTGACATGTTTGTCCATGTCAGGTTGGTTCAAAACGAAAAAATGTGCTTTTTTCTCTCGCAGAGCATCAACAAGCAATTGCACCGGAGGCTCGCTTTGAACACCGCAAACAAGGATAGTCATTATTGAGATGTCCCTGCCGTGGCGACAAGTGATATGATTTCAGAAATAACCCTGTCCTTATGAACCGCCGGCGTCTCATCCGTCAGCAACCTTTTCATGCCGGAGAGCGACCATTGGTTTTCCCGGCTTACGGAAAAAAGATATTCCGCCACTTTTAAGTCAGTTTTACTGTGAAGATCATCAAGTCTGGAAAGAAATCCGGCCGGAATATCAGATGACTTCATTGCGAACCATGTCCCCTGTTCTATTGATGCTCGAGCCGGGAACGCCTTGTGGTTTACCATAATGACCGAAACAGACCTTCCGGGGAGATACTCCCGAATGGAAACCTGATTGTTACAAACAGGCTCCGAGAGAAGCGCTTGGCGGTTCACATATCTTTCAGCATAAATCTTTTCTCCCCGGTTAATAAAAGAAAGATTCCGTTTATCTGCAAGATTTGCCGCTTCCCGGCCGGACTCGACTTCAAAAATCGCCGGAATGTGAAGCCCGGCTTTTCTTGCCAGATCATACAGCTCGATCTTCGATAAAAGCGCCCCCCCAATGGCATCTGTTCCTGGCGGATTTACTACAGGAACAGACAATGACGAAAGAATGCTCAACCACAGCGCCTGATATTCCATGGAGGCATAGGCGGCATCTTTTTCAGAAAAATAAGGCCAGAGAGAGGGTGGAAAAGAATCAATGCCCGAATAAACTCCCACCACATCGTCCGTGAAAAAAGTGAGATCGTCAATACTCATTTTCATAGAGATTTCGCTGTTTTTTATCAGGTAAGTGATTTGCAGGCGCGAAACAATATTCTCAGGCGTGAGCACAAGAACGTCCCTTCCGGCCCGGGCCATGCCTTGACGCAGGCCCAGGCTGAACCAGTTGGGAAGCTGTTCCAGGATGAGGAACATCTATTCCCCTTTCTTCCTGACAGTCTCATTTTTGTAAGCGGATTTTTCCAGATCGGGACGTTTTGCCGATTCGATAAAAGGACTCAACCGCTCAATGAGCGTCTCAAGGCGCTGCATCCTTCTTTCAATTTCCACACCGGTTTTAGGATACATTTCAGTCATTTCATACTGTTGAGGCAATCTCTCCGGAAATTGTCCTTGTTCATAAATCTCTTTCTGATCCTTAAACTTCTCAAAATCTTTTTGTTTCTCAAGCTCCTTATGTTTCTCAAACTCCTTGAAATCTTTGTACTTTTCAATCTCCTTAATTTCCTTGAATTCTTTATACTCTTTAAACAACTTGATGGACCTGCCGCAACGTGACAAAAAGACATTTTTTGACAGATCCGCACTTGATTCATCCATGACAGGATTATCGATGTGCTGGGCGTAGTCAAAGGCCTCCCAGGCGCTGATCAGGCTATCCATATTGTCATCACCGGAAGTCGTCAGAGCCGAACCGTCGCCCCTGACTCCTGCCATGGCGGAAATCCACATCTCGGCCCAGGGATCAAAAAACCAGCCGCCCGCCGAATTTTCATCCCATGGCACCGCAGCCTGAACGACAGTACGGTCTGCCGGGCTGTTCAGTATAATAGGGTTGTTAAAGGCCCCCGAGTGGCAAGGTTCCATCATGGCGAGCAAGGTATGGAATTCAGGCAATGTTGCAAGATCTACGGCAAAATCACTGGCGTAATACGATCCCCCCCAGCCGCTCATAAAACCTTCATTTTGGGCAGCACTCCAGCCTCCATGGTTATTTGTATGGATTAAAAGACAGTCTTCCGAACGAATACGTGTTGCCAAGTCAGCGATTGCGTTTTGAAAACCTGTCCTGTTTCCCTCTTCATTGATCAGCATCCTGAAGGGGGTGTTATCAACAGGATAATTGCACGGGGCTGCAGGCTCCCAGATCTCCTCATTCCAGTTGAGGGTCCCGTCGTAATTGCAGACATAGATATTGTCCGGATCATAACCATAGATATCAATGAGTGTCCTATAGAGAAACTCCATGTCGTTTACATGGCGGCAATTGGACGATCCTGAGTAGAAAATGGCGTAACGTGTTCCTTCCCTGGCAAAAATTGGTAATTCGGTAAATTTTCGCCATGCACTTAATTTTGCCGGTTCAAGTGCGATCTTCATCGGCTTTTTTCTGCGAAACCCCTCAATCGTTCTGCATGTTTTGAACAACTCCAGGCTTCTGGGTCTTTTTTCATTGAGGAAATAAGGAAATTCCGCCTCAATTTCATTAACCAGTTCTCCTGATTCGGTATCATAGAGCAGGTAGCGGCAAGGGTGGCCCCAGTTCATTCCAGGCGCCTCATCCATGAAAACTATGTAGGTTTCCCTCTCGAAATGAATCTTGTCCTGGATGATGTCAAGCTCCTCCCCCTTCTTAAAGACCCGATGTTCGAGATAGAGAAGGATTTCCTGCTTGTCCAGCCTGTTTTCCGCAAGTCTGACCTGAGCGTTTTCCTTGATCTTGTTAATGATCTTTTCCATCACGTGCCTCCTTGTTGTTAAATATTTACCTGACTGAAAAACCGCTAATTCTCAAATCTTCCAGGCAGGGAGCCTTTTAAATTATCCATGCTTACGACAGGTTGATGCCATCAACTTCAGGATTAACGTCTCTGGGGAGAGTACGAATCTGGGTTCAAATCTTGAATTATAAGTTTCTTATTTTTCAAGACATTACCCTGTTTTCCTGTACAGTCCCCGACTGTTATCCGAAAGCGGTTATGGCCTCCAACATCTTCTGGAACTGGGGATTCGGCTTTTCAAGAGTTTTGCCATGTTTTTGAATGGGATCATTCAAAACAACGCCGGCGTGAGATACACCGAATTTTTTCACAATTCTAAAAAAGTAGAATTGACCCGGAACTGATACATTTTGTAATTCTTCAATTCCCGAAATTTCTGCTGTTGAGTCACATTCTGAATGTGCAGCAAAAACTCTTTTAGGAAACGGATCTTTTGGACTGAATCCATCGATGATGGTATCCGTTTCCTTGATCATCCTCGCCAATTCCTGGGCACCATCCATGTCTATGTGGCTGTATCGGTATGGGTTATCGCCAATTAACTCCTTTTTATTGTCCAGAACATCTGCCAAAAAGGTGCGTAACAACCTTTCCTTTAATTCACCAATTAATCCCAAACGGCCCCCTGCGAGATCAAGTGCTGCGGAAAAAAGGTACAGTGCACCGTTGATCTTTGGTTTAGTCGCTGCCATGTACAAACTGAGGGTTCCACCCGTAGACAATCCGCCTACGGATATTTGCTCGGATTTAGATGCGGCTGACTTTATTGCGAAGCTGACGTTAGCTTTCCACTCTTCCAGCTCAACACCTTCCATTCCCATCGGTTTTTTAAGACCATGGCAATGGAGCAGAGGGATGTAAACGTTGTACCCAAGATCCTTGAAGAAATATTCTCCGATTGCGGTCATGAAGTACGGTGAGTCTGAGAGGCCGTGAACTAGCACAATTGCTTTTTCCGGCGATTCCGGATGTTCCATGATTCTCGGATAACAGCCATCACGAACTTTCTCAGAAGAGAAATAGCTGAATCTGTCATAGTAGTCTAGCCATTCATTATCGCGTTTTTCATGAGCAAGCTGCGTCATATTTTTTCCTTTTTTTTCCAACCCATGTGGGAATGGGGGGCAACAGTCTGTTTGTGAAAAATACGCTTTAATATCGTATGTAAAGATGCAGGGAAGCCAAGTGCTGCCCTGCATCTTTGCGTTAAACCGGGAAATGATCCTGCCCGCTCAGAATATTGCTGCTGCACGCCATTAGGATTCAGGCAGGTTGTTACATATCTTGACCGGCCAGAGTGCCTCCCTCCAGTGCGGCCCGCCTGAAAATATGGTCCGGTCCTGAACGCGCAGCTTGAAGTAATAGACGCAGCATTCTCCCCGGGGCAGCAGCAGATTTGCCGGCACGACATAGGGCACGGAACTGCTGCAGATCGGATCCAGAGCCCGCAGGTCAAACTGGGCCAGGGTTCCAAAGACGGCAGTCGGTGCGGGATTGGCCGGATCGCAGGGGCTGCATTTTACTCCAGGGTCACCTACCCTGCTGGTTCCAAAAAAGCAGGGTCCGCCCGCTCCCGTACTGATCGGGATCTGCACCTCTACTGGCTCTGCATCCGGCGGTTGTTTGGACAGGATCCGAGTGATCGGGAGTTGACCGCTGAAGAAAAGGCCGAAATAAGCTCATCGGCTGATGAAGCTCGGTTCAACTCTTTCTCGAGTATTGGCTGATACGAGTCGAGCAGAGTTTGCAGGATAAACTTGAAATCCTCATTCTGAAATTCTTCCGGTGCCACAGATGCCAGATCTTTTTTTCCCGCCATGTTGCTGTCTCCTTGTGCTTTTCATTTCTTTATTTTTTGTATTCTCCGGTTGAGAATATCGATCATAAATATTTACTGTCACCTCCTTTTTTTCTTTTCAATTTCGAGACCTCCATTGAGGGGAAATCACAGGAAAGTAAAGGAAACCCCCTTCTTTTTTATACATGAATTACGCCTTGAATTTTTTCATACAAGGAGGTCATGGGTTCCCGCGCAACTCCATATTGTGTTATAAAATTCAGAATTGGGCATCTTCGAGAGTGCCGGAAAAGAGCCCCTTTTCCCTCCAACAATTAAGGCCCTGATGCTTTTTTCTGCACCATTGTTGCAGGTAAAACCTGACGTACTCAATGTAACCTTCCAGACACTCCCATTTCTTCAGCGTATATAGCTACCATAGGTAACCGCGAGTATTCTTCATTACCTCAACACAAAATCTACACCTGAAATTGCGTTATCACGGCAGTCAACGAATGTGCTGCGGGGATTGGAGCCAACCATAGTGTCGGGTATCACATCGACAAGCACCTTATATCTCCCTTTTGGAAGCCCCGAAAATTTATACGTTGACGGCGTAGTAAATTTCTTTGAGTCTCTATACAAACTCATATTATCAGGGCCATAAAGGATAACTGAGGAAAGGATAGCAACCCCGGAAATCGATCCGGAAATTGAGCATGTGCCGCCTTCAGTTACGTGCTCTGGAGATGTTCGTCCAACAACGCCTGCAGCGCGGATTGTTACTACTTTGTCATGTCCATATATTTTGCCGCCATCACGACTTTTGGCAGAGACCCTCCAGACTATATTTCCGACATTGTAAGGGCCGCCCATATATTCACAACTATCGCCGTTACATGTTTTAACCGCGCGATTATTTACTAAAATCGTAATGTTTTCCACGCCACTGGAATGTCTGGCTTCGGCTATAAATTTTATCTTCTCATGGCTCGCTGGATGATAGGGTTGTATTTTAGAAGTTAATGACGGTCCTGGTTTAGCTGTTGGATGAACCATAAACTCGAGGATTTGGGATTTTCCCATGTTTCCAGATGTATCCTCTGCCGCAGCCCGGCATTTATGAAGACCTACCCGGGTAAGAGTTCCCGAATACCGGCACTCCCACGTATTACATGACTTTTCCAATCGACCATCTATGTACACATGAGTCTTAGCCACCTTCACATTATCTTCAGCACTGGCCCTGATCTTAATTTGATCGCCAACGGTAAAAACAAGAATACCTTCCACATCAATATTGGCCTTTGGAGACTCTTTGTCGGATAGCACAAGTCGTGGTTCCTTACCTGTAATCTTTATCTGTCTTATGCTGATATTATTATTCTCTCTTGACTCATCCACTATCCCGGCGGGATCCACAACTATTGCCAGCCAATAAATACCCGACCAGATTTTTAAAGGAATAGTCCCCGAGAGTGTATCACTGACATCAGCCCATTGACCCGGCCTCAACTCTGCTATATGAGATCTTCCGCCTGCCAGAAGCGCATCTTCTTTAAAATTTTCCGAATAGGTAGCAAATTGAACCGGAACATATTTATCTTTTGACAGAACAAGGTCAATGTTGAAATTTCTAGCTGTTTCCGTGCCGCGATTTTGCACGACAAGGCGGAAACTTCCGTGTATATCCTGTCCCGCACGTGCGCTGTCAGGAGCGGAGAAATGAGATATTACGAGATCCGGCCTGGCAGTGGCTTGGGAAGGAAGGATAAGAGCAGGCACGATACTCACCAATAGAATTATTAAAAACTTTATTGAGTTTATTTTATTCATACTGCTCCCCCTTAGATATTAAAAAAACAATTCACTATGAATACAAACACTTATCTTTCATTTGCATATATAAGTGTTGCCCCTTTTTAATTCGTTAACTCGACGGATTATCCAAGAAGCATATTCCGGCTCGAATTGTGGATCTTTTGAACTCAACAAGATCGCTTTCTCCCAAAATAGAATCGCCTCCTCCCGCCACATATCGGCGTCCTTGTTTTTCTCCGTAGACAGTGCTTTGCACATCAGCGCTTCAGAAGTTAACGCTGCGTCATTCGCTGCGGCTGTGTAATTTGGTGCGCGAGATAATGCATCCTTATGTAAAGCAAAAGCCTCCTGATAACGATTTTGAAAATAATAGATATTTCCCAGGCCATTTAAAGCGCTTGCATCATGTTCGTTTAAAGCCAACGCAGATTTAAATACTTTTTCAGCCTGCGACCAATATTGTCGAGCACGATCGATGTCGGAGCTGCTATAAACCTGGCCCAGTGATTTGTAGACATAGCCGATTAAGGCGACGGTTCTACCATCAATTCCTTCAGGGAAATATTCAAACAGATGTTCTGCTTTTTTAAGCCGTGCTTCGGCATCTTCGTAATTGCCTTTCTGAAGAAAGTGCATGGCTTGGGTCTGGTAAAGTTGAAGAAGGAGATTGTATGACTCTTTATGCTCGGAATTGAGCTTCAGTGCGTATTCCAGATTTATCTCTGCATCAGCGAAATTACGCTGATTGAAGGCAATCAGGGATAAACTGTAGAGAGTGTCCGCATCTATTGACGGGGCAATAAAGAGCTTTAGAGGAGACTTGCGGAAACGCTCAACGCTGTCTTTTACTTCGGCATAAGCAGAACTCTCCTTGGATGTGAAAGTTTTGGGAAGTGCACCGGCAATCGGTTCAATGCCTGCCGAAAGTTCACTGGCCTTGTTTTTGGAAACTAATCCCTGGTAATCTTGATAAAATTGCAGCGCCGAACCGATTGCGGTCAGGCCGACCGTGAGATACAGCAACAATGGAGGGAACAACTTGGCGGGAAGCAGTTCCTTGACAATACCCAGAACACTGGTCAACAATGCTATAACAATAAGAACCAGGGGCAGCCAGAATTTTCCCATATTAATTCCTCTTCAGTCACCTTTGTACTATGTTTACACTTATCAGGTCTCTTCCTCACCAATCTCCTCCGTAGAGGTTGTAAGCCATTTTTTACCACTGGTGCTTACAACATAATAAACAGGCTTCTCGTTACGCAGCATGTCGGATAGATAAACGGCATTTTCTTTCGGGGGATACCAGTTTACGTTTTTCCAGTTTCCATCCACCTTGTAGTGAAAGATGAACCATGGTCGTTCCAGATCAAGGTCATAGCGAAGGACATAGTTTTCAACCATGTAGACAGCCATAATTTTCTCCTTTGTTTTGGTTTAGGTCCAAGTCTTACGTTGATGGTTACATGCTTGACAACACTTTTTCGGCACGGGCCTTTACTTCTGCATCCAGATCATTTCTCTTCAGGAACATTGACAACCCCTCTCTGAGAGTTTCCCTGGTTTTCGGGTAGCTAATGCCCATCTGGGTATAGGCCTGCAGGAGCCAGATCTGGTTAACCTTGTTTGTGGTCTTGTTTAAGAACTCATTGAGCGACTGGAAATTATCAAACCTTGAATGAGCCCATTTACAGTTCAAGGCCCAGGGAGGCCATTCACGACTCGCGTCTCCGGCTTTTTGGTATGCCTCAACAAGTTCATCCTTCATGTCTTCAATCTTTCGATAACCGATCACCTCACTTGCCAGCCACATGAGATTGGCATCACCCGAGGACAGCCACGTCTCAATCCTGTTGATCAGTTTTTCGTAATTTTTTCTTTCCAGCTCTTTTATCAATATGGCAAAGGCCTCACCAAGATTTGACTCTCCTTCACGAGTTGCCGCATAAAATGTCCACTGCCTGTCCCGTGCTATA
>DAOUUW010000185.1 GCA_030667965.1 Deltaproteobacteria bacterium | reverse complement strand
TGTTCTGCCTCATCTTCCTGCTCCCGGGATAAAAATGGCGCCTGTAACCAGGCGCCGTTTTTTCACAACAGGTTTTTAGAAATGTATCAGTTTTTGTGCTGCGCCCGCATGGATTTGGCCAGTTCCTTGATTTCGCCAAGGTCCTTGGTCATTTGTTCCCAGCCGTACCAATAGGCATAATCAGGATTGACATGGAAAAATCCCTGGTAGGTGCGCATGCGATGTTTCATATACATCTGCAGCAGTACCTGGTCGATATAGGAATAGCCGTCATAGTTTTCGTCCCAGTTCGCTCCGTTGGTGTGCATGAAGGAAAGCAGGAAGGGGTAGTTATGCGGATACCCTGCCGGTTTTTTAATCAGGCCGTCTTTGTACAGGGCGGCAACGGTTTCAATGGCTTCGGCCATTAAACGGTCGGACTTCTGCAGAATGGAATCACCCATTCCCAACTGTTCGCGGGCATAAGCCTCTGAATGACACTCGGAACAGGTATTGATCATCTTGTTGCGCTCTTTTTCCCATGATTCCTGGTCAAGGCGCACCATCTGCACTGCTTTCACCGCATCTAAAATGGCGGTTGGTTCGCCTGTTTCCGGGTCAAGTACGCCAAGGGCCTTTAGGATGGTGACCCGGTCAGCCGCTGCCTGGGGATCTTCAGGCAGGGGCAGGCGTACGCCCAAGAAACCCCAGGCTGTATGGTTGTTATGGCTGCCGTCGGGCATATGGCAATGCTGGCATGTGGGGGCCGCGGCATTTTTCGGCAGGTCTCCGGCTTTTTTGGCGAAATAACGTGTACCGTGCTTGGAGCTTGACCACATTTCCCACTGGGGATGGTCATAGCCCATATGGCATTGCTGGCAGGCTTTGGGGTTTAAAGCTTCTTTTTTGGAAAAGCTGTGCCTGGTATGGCATTCGTCACAGGAGTTGTTCTGGTACCTGTATCCCTTGTCACGCAATTCCTTTTTCTGTTCTTCGGTTTTGATGCCCATATTGTGACATCCGCCGCAGCCGCGTCCACCTTCGATGAGTTCATCAGGGGCCATATGGGTGGCCGGGATGGCATTCAATGATGTCCAGCCGAAATTATGTTTGCCCATTGAAAATTGGTTAAATTGATCTTCATGGCACTCGGCACAGACCTTCTCATCAGGCAAGGCGACTTTTTTGTAATCCTCGGCTGTTTGATGCGCTTCTCCATGGCATACGCTGCAGGTGATGTCATTTTCTGCATGGGCGCTCACCTGCCAGTCTTGGACCTGGCCGGGGGAAATCTTGGTGTGGCAGGAGATACAATTCTCCTTTGCCATGACGGTTCCCGACAGGGAAAAAGCCATGAGAATCGCACCCAGGAACAAATACTTCGATTTCTTCATTTTCTCCTCCTTGAAAAAGTGTTGTTTGGTGCATTTGCATGTGTCTTGTATTGCAGGCGTAAATAATGAAATGGCAGGGTGCAAAAATATAGGATCAAAACCTTCATCATCAGGCCGACAACAAGCGCCTACAGCAGTTTATACGTCTTCTTCATCTCTTCATAGACCAGGGTGGATACCTGGCGGATGACATTGCTGCGGGCCGTGGTCCAGTTGCCGTAATTCGCTGGTCGGGATTGGCGTTCGATGATGCCGACTATGGCGTAGGGGTAACGGTGTCCGTCTTTGGTGCGGGGTACAAGAATGCCCATGTCGCCGCAAAGGTGTGCGGTGGATCCTGTTTTATTGTAGACCATTGTGCCCTGTGGGATGGGGGTGCCGGAATAGAGACGGTCCCTGCCGGGCAGGGCCATGACGCGGCGCAGTTCCTCTCCGTATGGCAGGTCTTTGTTCCAGAGCGCCCGTAAAAAGCGGATGTAATCTGCAGGCAGAGCACTGTTTCTGTATGTGCGGCCGTTTGCAGGAATGTATTCTTTTATTTCGGTTTTCTTGAAAATGTAGCCATAGTTCTCTTTCAGGATTTTTTCACATTTTGCAGGGCCGCCGGCGTTTCTCATCACCCAGTTGGTTGCAGGGTTGTTGCTGCGCTGGATCATCGCCTCCATCTTTCTGCGGCTTTTTGGTCCGTAGACAAGTTTGCCTTTTTTTACCTGGTGAAAGAAAGCCAGGGCGATAAAGGGTTTAATCATGCTGGCGGCCTGGAAGGCCTGGTTGGCATTAATATCAACAATGCTCTTGTCCCGGGTGAAATCGTAGACCATCCAACTTGTCATTTCATCCCGGCTGATCTTGCCTTTTTTACGCAGCCTTTTAATAAATTCCTCAATGTTTTTTTCAACATCCGTGTTGCCCTCTGCCCGCATTACCGCCTTATTCGTGGAGGTTTTCCTGATAGCCCGGCGAGTCAGTTTCGGGGGCGGTGATTGCTTTTTTACAATTTTTGCAGGTTCTGCTTTTGCGACAGTCACCTCGGAGTCATCCAGATGGCTGGACTCGCCATAGATTACCGGATTGTTTTTTTCCAGGGTGAGGGAAGTGGATATTTTTTTACTGCGAAGCAGTTTTGCATGTCTTTTGGCAACTCTCAGGGTCGACTTTCTGTCCCCCCGGCGGCGGTAAATCAGGGTGTAATTGCCGGAGTCGGTCTGCTCGATAAAGAGATTTTTGCCGACTTCCCGGCCAAGATACTGGTATATGCGACTGTATGTCTTTTTTAATGCGTCCGCATTAGGGCCATGGCCATAGCTGACATTGTAGAGCCGATGGTAGCCCTGGTCCTTGATGGCGCATGCCACATTCAGGCCTGCTTTGTGGAGAATTTCACTGTGATGGATAATGGCCTGGCTGGAGGACAGTGCCGTACCGTTCTGGTCATAGATGATGCCGTACTCGTTATCCCGTCCGACAACGGCGAGATGCTTGCTGATGTCCGTATCAAGAAGAGATTCGAGTTGATCTTGGTAGTCAAGAACACGCTCCAGGTCAGCGTCCCATATGTAGATAATGTCGTAACAGGCGTTTTTAGCGGAAGCTGCGGTAGACAGAAAGAGGGTGATGGTAAGAAAAACGACCTGTAGAAACAGATTTTTTTTGTGAATCGGAATTGTTGAAATGTGATCGCCTGTCATAGGTAATCTGCTGGAAGAGAAAAATTTTGACAAATTTTGCCTGAAAGGAACACTCAAAGCCTTCATAAAGCCACATGTTGTAATAAATTCATAGATCCTTTCAGACTTTTTTCACTGCAATAACTATTAACATATCAAAAATAAAGAAGTAATTCCAGGTAAAAAGTGAAAACAGCACGTCAACGCCAAAGCGCCGTGATTGTTACCGCCAAGAATACAAAGAAAATGTTACGTTTGTTTTTTAATAGTGAACGTTCTTACTTCGTGCTTTTAGTGAACTTGGTGTTAAAATTCCTGCTAGATCCCTTGCGATAGGGGCTTAACGCAGTCCTGCAATAAACGGCCCCACGGCATCCACTCCCTGCTCCTTGACGAGATTGATGGTTTTGGTGCCGATGACGGCGATATCGGCCCGGCCGCGCAGATAGTCCACATCCTCCCTGCGGCTGATGCCGAAACCCACTGCCAGGGGCAGATCCGTGCTCTTCCGGCATCTCTGCATATAGTCGTTAAATTCCGTGTCAAAATCCGTATGCTTACCGGTGACTCCCTTGCGGGCCACGCAGTAGATAAATCCCCGGCCGAATTTTGCCAGCTCCTTCATCCGTTCATCCGTTGAAGTGGGCGCGTATATCATGATGGGGGCAATATCGTATTTGTCGGTCAGGGAAAAGAATTCCTCCCCCTCTTCCGGTGGAAGGTCTGGGATGATAAAGCCCGTGATGCCGATCTCTTTTGACTTTTGAAAGAAATTTTCCACTCCGTATTTAAAGAGGATGTTGTAATAGGTCATGAAGAGAAAGGGAATGTCGTGCTCGGATGTTATCTCTTTGGCAAAGTCAAGACATTCACGCACGGTGGTGCCGTTTTTCAGGGCATCCTGGTTGGCCTTGACAATGACAGGGCCGTCTGCCATAGGTTCGGAAAAGGGGATCTGCATTTCAATAAGATCCACCCCGTTGTCAACCATCTGTTTGATGACCTGACGGTTGGCCTCCAGAGAGGGATAACCCAGGACAATATGAGTCATGAGCAGTATTTTGTTATCGCCTGCAGCCAGCGCTTTTTTGATGTGGTCGTTAAGCTGCATATTCAGCTCCTTTCTTTCTGATAAATTCTTTCCATGACGGATCGTCAAAGGCGTGGGCAATGGTAAAAATATCCTTGTCGCCCCGGCCGGACATATTGATGATCAATGCCTCGTCAGAGCCCAGTTCCCCCGCTTCTTTAAAGGCCTGGACAAAGGCGTGGGATGATTCCAGCGCCGGTATAAGACCTTCCCGCTTCATTGTCAGGTCGAGCGCTTCCATGACCTCCTTATCGGTTGCCGAGCTGAAGCGTACCAGGCCTTTCTGCCATAGGTCGGCGAGGATCGGCGAGACGCCGACATAATCGAGCCCTGCGGCAACGGAATGGGTATCCCTCATCTGGCCGTCGTCGTTTTGCAGGAACATGGTTTTATATCCCTGGGCCACTCCGGCTGAGGCGTCTTTGCCTGTCAGGCGGGAGGCGTGATGTCCGGAATTGATTCCCTTGCCACCTGCTTCAACGCCAATCAGTTCGACTGTACGGTCCTGGAGAAAGCCCTGGAAGATCCCCATGGCATTGGAGCCGCCTCCGACGCAGGCGTAGACCCGGCTGGGAAGTTTACCGAACTGATTGAGGATCTGCTTTCTGGCCTCTTGACCGATGATGGATTGAAACCATGCCACCATTTCCGGAAAGGGATGGGGACCGCAGACCGTTCCAAGCACGTAATGGGTGTCTTCCATGTTGGTCACCCAGTCGCGGAAGGCCTCGTTGATGGCGTCCTTCAGGGTTTTCGTACCCGAAGTGACCGACACCACCGTTGCCCCCATTTTTTCCATCCAGAAGACATTGGGGCGTTGGCGCATGATGTCTTCCTCGCCCATGTAGATTGTGCAGTCAAAGCCCATTTTGGCGGCCATGGTGGCGGTGGCCACTCCGTGCTGGCCGGCGCCGGTTTCGGCAATGACCCTTTTTTTGCCCATTCTTTTGACAAGAAGTCCCTGGCCCATGACATTGTTTGCCTTGTGGGCTCCGGTGTGATTAAGGTCTTCCCGTTTAATATAGAACTGAGCCCCGCCAAAATGGCTGGAAAGATTTTCCGCATGGGTGAGAGGGGTCGGGCGGCAGGAGTAGGTGCCCATTAAGGAAAGATATTCCTGCCGGAAGGCGGGATCGGCCTTCGCCTCCTTGAAGGCGATGTTCAGTTCCCGAAATGTTTCATAGAGTACTTCCGGGATAAAGGCGCCGCCCCAATCTCCGTAATATCCTGTTTTGATTGTTTGATTCATGGCTTACGTGTGTATCCTGGTTTCTGGTAGGGTGCGCATTGCGCACCAATTAGAGATTAAAGACGTAAATATACACAATCGGTCATAAAAAATCAGTAACCATTTTCCAGGAAGAAGAGAGAGATAGTTGTCTGCAGGAAAACACCGGTGTGAATGCCGGGGTTAAAAAAAGGAAAGGGCAGCCTCGACGGCTGCCCCTGTTCGGTTATTTTCAGCCTTTAATCTTGATGGTCTCGTAAAAAGTATTTTTCCTTAACTTGTTGATTTTACAATATAAACCCAAGATCCACTGTTGCCTCAAATCTTATAATATGTTACAATAAGTTTGTAAAATCAATAAGATAAGAGGCGAAGCCGTGTTCTAT
>DAOUUW010000009.1 GCA_030667965.1 Deltaproteobacteria bacterium | reverse complement strand
TTTTCTTGGGCTTAGGACAGCCAGATCGAAGATTACAATTTCATCCCCGGTCTTATGTTTTCATCGCTGCATCAGAAACGTTTTAGCCTCCTGTCTGTTATTCCTTGCCAAAGCTACCTGGAAAAATATAATATCATCTCTATCTTTACCAACAAATTCAACCAAGCGAACAGAACGGGAGCAACATGAACAAAACTGAATTGATCAACAAGATAGCTGAATCAGCAAATATTACAAAAGCAGCAGCTGACAAGGCATTAGTCGGAATGCTTGAAGGCATAACGGATTCTCTGCAGAAAGGGGAGAGTGTTACATTGATTGGCTTTGGTACTTTCTCAACAAATGAACGGTCTGCCCGGACCGGCAGGAATCCTCAGACTGGTAAAGAAATTAAGATTCCAGCTAAAACAGTGGTCAAATTCAAAGCAGGGAAGAAGCTGGGTGATGAGGTGAATAACAGGTAGACATAATCTGTTTGTTGATCCGGTTGTGCTATTCCTATCGTCCTGATCGACCTCACCGTCCAACCTTATAGGATTACAGGATAATTTCTGGACGGTTATTTCTGGCTTTATCGTCCTTTTTCTGGGCAGTTTCTTTTGTATCTGGAGATGGTACAGCATTCTGCAGCATGAAAAAGGGTGACGATGAGACAAGGGTGTACGTAATTGATGTAGATTGTTGCTATTACAGATTTTAACGATGATGTATTGATTGTCGATGGCTGGCAGATTGTAAAACGATGGCAGATTGTCCGATATGCCACAGGCACCCAATTACATACACTTTCAAATTGATTATTCTTTTGCATGAAAACAATTAATCGCACCGTACTTCTCGTTACACCACAACAACCATACATTGATTGGGCCAATAGTTTTGAGGACGGTGGGCCTTTGTTTTCTGCTGATAAAAACCGTGGCACAGCGATTCTCATTCCAGATACATACGACGAGTATAATTACGAGAACTGGGTCAAGAAGAACTGGCGGGTGATATTTGAGCAGGAGCTGGAAGCCTGGATGCTTGATACGGATTGCTGGCCGGAGAAATTGACTTATAAGATGTTCCAGGAGTGGTTCACTGTTTTGGTTGCAGATGCGGTGATAGATTTTGGCAGAGAGCCAATCGAAATAGAGGAATTTTGAAATAGATATTTTATAAAGACCGTCCAGATCGTCCTTGCCGTCCATTTTTTCATGCGCAAAATTGGAATGACCGTGTGAGAATCTGTGTGAGAAAAATAATCCAAAACCTGATAAAGCATACAATATCTGCCAAAACGTGGAAAATTCAATGCAAGCAATTACAGGAGGTTACACAAATGATGAGGTTTGTGAAGCCCAGAAGTAAATGACTACGAATCCGAGGGTAGCAGGTTCGAATCCTGCCAGGCGCACCAGTTATATCAAGCCTTTTAGCTTAAATTGAGTTAAAGGCTTTCTTGTTGCATGTGAGATTTGTCCCCACATTGCCCCCCCCATTTTTTCTATTGCGTAGAGCTACCGGTCGGAAAAGTGTCGGTGACTTGGTCAACCGACGGGAAATGTCGGAATTGATAATTTTTGGCCTGAGCGATGGCGGAATATTTGTTTATCATTAGGCATTTTCTCTCATAGGTTCGATATTTTATATAAGCAGTTTGTTACGTTCAACTCGCAACATAACAGTAGATCTATTAAGTCGGCGTAGACACACAAATGGTTAATATTGGCAAATCGAAGATCTTTCTCAACACAGAAAGAATACGATGAGTTTCACGGTTTGAGCAAACCATAGTCACAGATAGGCTGAAGTGTTACAGATAAGCAAACAGCCGGACAAACTATGCACGGGCACTATCAGTTATTGCCCAAAACCTCTCTGACAATTTTAGCAAGCGTTGTTCTATCAACCGGTTTTTCGGCATATTTTTTTATGCCGATTGCCAGGGCTTCTTTTTCTGTGATGGCAGAGCTGTAGCCGGTGCTGAGGATAATCCCTATGTTCGGCTTTATTTGCAAAACTTTCTTTGCCAATTCAAACCCGGATAAACCAGGCATGGTCTGATCTGTGATCAGCAAATCAAATTGCTCCGGATGCAGGCGGATTTTTTCAAGTGCCTCTTCACTGTTTGTTGTAGCTGTTACCCTATAGCCAAGACGTTGCAGCACTGTTTTGTGCAGGTTGACGATACTGCTTTCGTCATCAACTATCAGAATCCGTTCTGTACCTGTGGGAACATCTTCTTCTGTTTTTTCCTGTGTTGAAGCAATCTTTACCAAAGCCGGAAAATGTACATGAAACGTTGTTCCTTTTTCAGGCTCACTCTCCACCCGGATAAAACCTTTATAATCTTTAATAATTCCATGGATAACAGCAAGTCCGAGGCCGGTCCCCTTACCAACCTCTTTCGTGGTGAAGTAGGGTTCAAATATTCGTTCCATCGTTATCTTGTCCATGCCATGTCCCGTGTCACTGACGGACAGCACAACAAAAGGACCCGCGCTCACATCACTTTCACATATATCTTCCGCTCGTATTTCTTTGCGGTATAAGTTGACAGTCAAGATGCCCTTTTCATTTTCCATGGCATGAAATGCATTGGTACAGAGGTTCATTACGATTTGATGGACATTTGTCGGATCTGCCAGAATTAACCCGCATGCTGTATCAATGGCTTCCTTGATGGAGATGGTGGTTGGTAGTGATGAGCGCAGCATCTTCAATGCTTCTTTGATAATCAGATTCGGTATCATGGGTTGCAGTTGATGATCTGTCATACGACTGAAGGTAAGGATTTGCTTCACCAGTTCCGCAGCTCTTCTGCCTGCTTTTATGACTTTATCAATATCTTTTCCTGCCCGGCTGTCGGCCGGCATTTCAAGCTTTGCGACTTCAGAAAAACCGATGATTGCCGAAAGAATATTGTTGAAATCATGGGCAATGCCGCCGGCCAGGGTACCGATGGCCTCCATCTTCTGGGCCTGAAACAGCTCTTTCTCAAGCCGTTTTTGTGCCGTGATATCCTTGGCCACATGGGCGATATATTCAAGTTCTCCCAGTTCACCAAATACCGGAGTTTCCGAGACCAAAAAGGTTTTTCCCAGTTTTTCATGGTATATCTCCCCGCTAAAGGCTTTCAAGCTCTCCTTTGTTTGCGTTAGCGGACAATCCTGACACGGTTCCTTTGAGTCATGAAAGAGCTCATAACAATGCTTACCGATAATCTCATCACTGGAAAGATCAAGGATGGAGCATGCCTGCTGATTAACTTTCAGTATGCGCAGGTCAGTATCCAGGAAGGTGACAATGTCGGGAATAGAGTTAAAAGTCTGATTCCACTGTTTTTCACTATTCCGAAGAGCAATCTCAGTTTTTTTCCGATCAGTTATGTCGCGGGCAATCCCCAATATACCAATCAGCTTGCCGGCGGGATCAAACATTGGCGTTTTGATTGTTTCGAGGATTTCTCTGTGGCCGTTATCCGCGTAGACGACTTCTTCTTCGTTTACCGTGGATTTGCCGGCAGCCATGGCCACTTTATCTTTCTCACGGAAAAAGTCTGCTAACTTCGTATCAACGAAGTCGTAATCTGTTTTACCCACAATCTCTGTTGCCGGCGTGCCAAACAAACGCTCAAATTTACGGTTACAGACCAGAAAAATACCATCTTTATCTTTCAACCAGACAAGATCCGGCAATGCCTCGATCAATGTATACATGCGCGCTTCACTTGCCCGCAGCGTCTCAACAGCCTGCTTGCGATCGGCGATGTCAGTATGGATTGAAATCCAAACCTTGCCGTATTCATGATGCTCAAAGCCGGAAACACTGGCGCTGCACCAGAAAGGCGTGCCATCTTTTTTTATATTTTTTACTTCACCCTGCCAAAATCCTTTGTCTGATAAAACTTCAAGGATCATTGTCGCCGTCTCTTGCGGGCTTTTCACTGTCGGAGCATTGACGATTGAAACATGTTTGCCCAACATTTCCCCTGGGTCATAGCCAAACATTTTCTCAAATACAGGATTGGCATAGATAATCTGAAGCGTGCTTGCCTGAACTAAATAAACTCCTTCAGCCATGTTGCCCATTATTTCATTGCGAAGACATAATTCATCCTCAACCTGCTTCCGTTCGATCTCCTGACCAAGATGGTGGCTAATAACCTGTAGAGCGGATATGTGGATGTCTGCATCAGACCGTGTGCTAAAGTCTGCAAGTACCAGGGCGCCCATCACGCCGCTTCTCTTGCCCTTGATTGGAACAGACAGACAGGTGTTAATGCCGCTATCCTTCAGGAAACAATGTAGATCCGGATTGGCGGCGATATCCAGCTTGAGCACCGGTTGTCCCTGCTCGATTGTTTGGCAACAGGTTGTCTTTTCAAGCGGTACCCGCTTATTCAGGAGAGTCGTATCGGCAATACCGGATACGCCTTTGACAACCATCTCTTTTCTGTTTTCATCCAGCAGCAGAATAGCGGATACGGGAAAAGCAAATCCTGCGACAATGGCATCCGGTAATTTCCGACAGAGCGTTTCCAAATCTTCAGGAGCAAGGAACATTTCAGATATTCCGGCAATAACCTCTCTTTCTCTCCTGAAAATCCGGGAAGAGAGACGATCCTGGTATTTTCTGACTACTTCAGGCAGAAGAAGAGGCAGAAGTTGTAAATAATTCTGCTGAAAATCTTTAACCAGATAATCAAACACCCCCGCCTTGAGGGCCTCAACGGCAATGTGCTCTGTGCCTGCGCTGGTGACAATAATGCAGGGTAAGGGTATCTGCTGGTTAATGATTTGTTTACATAACTCCAAACCTGTCATGCCTGGCAGTTTATAATCTGCAACGACAAGATCATACGAAAGAGGTGAAATTTGAAGAGACTTTAAGGCCTCTTCGGCTTTGACAAAATGGGTGACTTCTGCTTTGAGCCCCCCTTTGTCCAAAGCCCTGTTGAAGGCGGCGGTATCGTGCTCTGAATCTTCGACGAGCAAGATCCGCAGGGGTGAAGGGGTGAAATTATTTCCGGTATCCATAGTGTGCTCCTTTTTTTAACTGCAACCTTCAGTTCTTTAACTTTCTTGCCTGATCATGCAGTTTCAAGTGGCAGTATAACATAAAAGGTTGTGCCTTTGCCCTCGGTTGATTCAAGCCTGATTGTGCCGCCGAGCCTGCCCACTGCTTTTTTGACAATGGCAAGACCGACACCGGTTCCACTGTACTCCGCTGAAGTGTGCAGCCGCTCAAATAAGCCGAAAATCTGTTCATGGTACGCAGCTCCAATTCCTATGCCGTTATCGCGGACAAAAACGGTAAGTTCATCTTCTCCCGGCAGGCAGCCTATTTCAATTCGTTTGCAAGATGCGATAGTATATTTCCGGGCATTATCGATAAGATTTTGAAAAACCTGGCGCAGCAGAAGCGGGTCGCTCACAATGGTTGGCCACTCACTGCCCAGGCGGATCTCTATATCCGGGGACAGGTCCATGGAGTTGACAAGTTTTTCCATGAAATCTCCCAGCTCAATTTTTTTCGGCTCCTGTTTTTGGTTGCCGATTTTTGCCGGCGTCAGCAAATCTTCAACCATTTTGCCGGTCTCAACAGCGGTTTGTCTGAGCTGTGTCAGGTATTTTTTCGTTTCACCGGAGACCACGGGCGCCAGGTCTTCCTGTAAAAAAGACGCGTAGTTACTCATCGCCCTGATGGGTGCCTTCAGATCATGGGCCACGACATAGTTGAACTGCGAAAGCTCTGCATTAGCATCCTGAAGCTCTTTCATCGTGCGCAATAACTCTTTCTCGGCCGCCTTTCTCTCGCTGATATCACGGACCACGGAAACCAGGTATTCTCTGTCGGCTAATTGGATATAACTCGCATTTACTTCAACCGGGAATGTTGTCCCGTCCTTGCGCCTGTGTATGCCCTCCTTGATGTGTTGTCCGCCGTGGTCTTTGAGTTGCTTTATATTTTCCTGCCAGGAAAAATCGTCAGGAAACTTCATCTCAATATCCGTAGCATCTAAATGGAAGAACTCAGCTCTGCTATACTGCAAGGCCTCACAGGCCTTCTGGTTCACATCCAGGAAACCTCCTGTTTGTGGTTCGATAACAAATATGGCGTCATTGGAGTTATCAATCAACCGGCGGAAGAGCAGTAATTTTTCTTCGGCCTGTTTCCTGGCGGTTATATCATCATACACCGCCACAATCTCTCCAGATGGCAGTTTATATACATAGTTATCCCGCCAGCCGGATATTCGCTCGTCTGTATACAAGGAAATAGGCAAATATTGCGGAATGCCTGTTGCCCAGACATTTTCTAAAACATCCAGCAGACCAAAGTCCTTCACCGTGGGGAAAATTTTTGTTATCTCTTGGCCAAAAAGATTCTCTTTCCTGATTTTTTCAATACGTTCAGCAGCCAGGTTGAAATCAGAAAAGATGTAATGCCCCTCGTGGTTCCTTTTATACACGGCGCATCCGCTGTTCATGTTATTGAACAACTCCCTGTATCTCGTTTCTGTTTCAAGAAGCGCATTCTCTGCCTTCTTGCGGGCCGAGATGTCACGCCAGATGGATCTGCTATAAAGAGCCTTGCCCTGCTCGTCCCGCACAGCAGAGATATTCAGGCTCACATCCATGCGGCTGCCGTCTTTTCGTAACAGCTGCAGTTCAGCATCTCGAACCGTACCTTTTTCGACAAATGTCTTGAATACTTTTTTCCTCTTTTCCTCACTGTCTGGATGGTAGAGATCCTTTATATGCCGGCCAATTATCTCGTCCCTGGTATAACCAAGATTTGTTGCGGTTGCCAGGTTGCATTGCCTGACTTTCCCGGTCCTGGCTTCACATGAGATAAACATGTCCGGGGCATTATCATAGAGGTCCTGGTAGAGTTTCGATTTTTCTTCCAGATTACGAAATAAAAGCTCGGTGGGCTTTGTCAGCCCTGAACGAACCAGGGCCTTGTAAATGAAATAAAAGGAGAGCAACTTGAAGTAATGCCCTACCATATTAGCGTGACCATACATCGAGAAATAGAGAGTGAAAGACAATTCAGCCAGGACGGAAAGAACCAGTGAGGCAATGAGGAGTTTGAAAGTGACATGGCTGATATTATGGCGATAGCTGTTAAGATGGACTATTGCCATAAGCAGCAGCAGGCAGATAAGATATTCGCTTCCTATTTTAAATTGGGTCAGGCCGCTTCCTTCCACAAAGCAGTCAGGAAAAATCTGCCGGTAAAAAATTGCCCCGATAAGTGCGTTAAAGAGAAGGGCATAAATGACAATGACGAAAGAGACAGCCAGTTTTTTTCGAAAAAAAAGCGGAGCAATGAGCAGTGAGCCGCTTTCCAGATACCTGGCGCTGATCCACATTTGGGTTGGCAGGTTGGCGTCGTGGTTTGGAAAGAGCTCCATGCCCTTGTAGCTCAGGGTATGAATCAGATCAAGGGAGCCGACAAAAAAATAGGCGATACTGATAAAAAGAAAAAAATGATTTTCATGGAGCCTGCGGGTATTCCAGGCGATGATAAAAATGGAGAAAGCGACAACTACGGAAAATATTTCAATCAGGCTATGAAAGAGAAGATAGCTCTGCAGAGAAACCAGGTACAGTCCACCAAAGACCAGAATCCCCCAGAACCAGAGCAGGTGCAGACTGAATTTTTGGAGCAGGGTGGGCATATTTAATAACACCTCGTGTTTTATGAAGACAGAAATAGCTTTCTGTGGCCTGTATATTTTATTAATATGCCATAGAAATGGCAGGCTGATCCAACTAATTTATCCTGCCATTTTTATGGCAGAAAGTGCCAGCTTTTTTCAAAATACCATTATCCATACCTGCCTGTACTGCGCTAAAATATTCAAGGCGTTTTTTCCCTCGCAACTTCTCGAAATTCAGAGGCGGCAAACCTGCCTGTAATGCCATCAAAGTTGCAAGCATTCTTGCGAGTCTGCCATTGCCTTCTCGAAAAGGGTGAATAAGCAACAATTCTGTATGGATTAAGATTGGAAAGGAGTTGACAGGAAAACAGCTCGAACTGAGAAGATTTTATCTAAAGAGGTTATTCTGCTTTTTCAAGATAACGCTGCACATCCTGCAAATTCAGCATCAGCGTCATTGGATCTATGGGGGATTGCAAGAAGCCATGTCGAAGGTAAAATGCTTTGGCATTTTCTGATAACGCATGGACCAGCAGAGCCCGAATACCCGCTTGCGTGGAAACATTATAGGTTCGCAACAACGCATCTCGCAACAAACTGCTGCCAAGTCCGGATCCTTGCCATTTACGATCAACCGCCAGACGGCCAAGCACCATTACTGGAATAGGCTCAGGCATTTTATGTTTGATTTTTCCCGGGGCCTGCTGCCGTAAAACACTTCCGGTGGCCAAAGCGTAGTACCCGACAACCTCTTTCCCAAAGCAAACAACAAAAGTCCGGGAAGCACCTGACGCCTCA
Source organism: Deltaproteobacteria bacterium (assembly GCA_030667965.1). Taxonomy (GTDB): domain Bacteria; phylum Desulfobacterota; class Desulfobulbia; order Desulfobulbales; family SURF-16; genus JAHLLM01. The sequence goes on along the minus strand of DAOUUW010000009.1, from coordinate 28,005 downwards.
TTCTTCAAGGCCTGCCTGCGGATCCATTGATCAAGAGAAGAAACTCCGCAATCAAAATTGTCAGTAATATGCACCATATTGATTGGTGCCGGCGGTGTTAGCTTTCCCATGGTGCTTTATTGGTTAAAAGCTTACGAAGCGCGGGATTGTCACCAACAGGAGCTTTCATCGCTGATTCAAAAGCATCATACTCTTCATCTTTGAGATGGAACAATCGCCGATCCAACAAAACATTTTCCGCCTCTTGGCAGGCAGCCTCAAGCATGAAGTCCGAACGGGTTTTGTTTCGCACTGCCGCAGCCTTGTCAATCAGATCCCTCTGCGCACGTAAAGCACGAATATTAATCGAAGCCTCACGAGTTTCCGTATGTTGCATAATGACACCTCACTTGTGTATGCAATCAATATACATCAGCGTGTATCCGTTGTCAATACATAGCGATTTGGTGGCAGTGAGGAGGTAAAAGAATCCATCCCGCCAACTATGGACACTTTCCGGGTCGTTTCCATATTTAAAAAGAAGCCGGGAGTTCGGCAGGGAAAGATATCCACTGGCGCTCTCAAGCCTGAACGAAGGCTTGAAACTTGAGATGTTTCTTGATCGCAGGCTCCGGCCCAGGCGATCCAGCCGCCGGACGACCAGGGTATCACCATGCCTGAGATAGGAAATGGCTTCATTTAATATTTTCCTCTCAGCCTTTGCGCCGCTGACAATTTCTTTATAGATCTTGTGTATATCCTTGTGTATGTGTACATTGTAAATGTAACATACTTACTTTTTATCAATAACGGGAGGTTGACACATGCAAGCGGCTGAAAAATTAGTCAGGAAACAATTTTTGATTTCGCCGGCGCAGATTGAAAAGATAGAGCTTCTAGCCAAGCAAAAAAACACTTCGGCAGCTGAAATGGTACGCAATGCTATTACCGCGTATAACCCTGACGTTCCGACCGACATCGAAGAATCCGAATTGTTGGAACTGGTTTCAACGAGGGTCAAGGAGGCTCTTATCGATACTCGCAACACCAGAAAACGTTTAGATAAAACTTTGAAAAAATTATCTGCGGGAGCTGTCTAATGGGAAGCTGGAAAGACTTGTTGATAGACATGCTCAAACTTGCAGACGAGGTGAAACGCCTAAACAGGAGCGTTGAGCGTTTAGATTCGTACTCTGTTGAAATGGACAAGAGGATTGTCCGCCTGGAAACAATGATGGAAATGGCTCAGGCACAATCATTGCCTAAAATTGAACCAAAATAAGGGAAACGCATTTGTCAAAGTATTTCGGTGTATCAGAAGGGTATTTTTTACGCTTACAGCTATAATATAAGATTGACGTAGTGAAAGAAAGTGAAGGGCAAGAGGTTCAAAAAATAAAAACCTTGGCAGTGGCCTAATGAAACCTTTACTAATTTTTTTATGCTTCCTGTAACGAAAAATGGGGGGCCTAAAAAACACGCAATATCTAAAAGAGGAAAACATGGTTTTTAATTCCGGTCCGGTTGATGAAAAACAGCAATATTGGTTGGACACTTTTAAGGTCGGCGATTCGTGGCGCCTGTTCCGTATCATGTCGGAGTTTGTTGACGGGTTTGATACCCTGGCGGCAGTCAACAGGCCTGTGGTGTCCATTTTCGGTTCAGCACGTATTGGAGAGGATGATCCATTTTACCAGCTGGCCGTTGATGTCAGTAGACGTCTTGCTGAAGAAGGGTACGCCATTATGACAGGCGGAGGGCCCGGAATTATGGAAGCGGGTAATCGCGGGGCCGCCGAAGTGGGGGCGCCTTCAATTGGCTTGAATATTCATTTGCCCTTTGAACAGGAGGGCAATAAATATGCAAATCTTCCCTTGGCGTTCAAGTATTTTTTTGTTCGTAAGGTCATGCTGATCAAGTACGCTATGGCCTTTATTGCCATGCCTGGCGGTTTCGGTACCCTTGACGAGCTTTTTGAAGCCATCACTCTTATTCAGACAAAGCGCATCAAGCCTTTTCCCATTGTGCTGGTGGGCAGTGAGTATTGGGGTGGCCTGGTTAGCTGGATCCGTGATACCATGCTGGCAAAAGGAAGTATTCGTGAGGATGATCTGGATATTTTTCAGGTTCTTGACAGCGCGGATGAGATTGTCAAATTTATTCGGCAGCGTGTGATTGTTTGAAAGTCAGGAATCAGGAGTCAGAAGGCAGACTTCTGACTCTTGATTCTCTCGCTGGTTGGTCACGGGGTTACGATTTTTCACCCACTTTGTACCCACCTTGTGAAATACTCTTTTTTTTCTTCATTTTTTTAGTTGCCTTTTTTCTGTTTTCCCCCTTTTTTCTCTATATATAGTGTTGTTTTTTCTTTGTGGTACCCAATATGTTGTAATTTCTTTTTTTTCTGTTTTCCCCAGTTGCAAGTCTTATAAAAACATCAAAGTTTTTTCCTTGACACGTCTGTTGTTTGCCTCGTATAAACATATATAATATGGTGTAAAGTGGGCTAAATGGGTGTGAAGGGGTGGAAAGAGGTATGAATGAGTCGTTCATGAAAAATCAGTCAAGTCGTTTCAGGGGGCGGTCCGAACATGCCCTGGACGGCAAAGGCAGGCTCAATCTACCGGCTCGTTTTCGTGATGTGCTCATGCGCGGATACGACGAACGTCTGATTATTACTCCTCCCTGGCCTAATTGTCTGCGTATCTATCCCCTGGCAGAGTGGGAAAAACAGGAGATGACTCTGTTGAACATAGAACAGAAAACTCCCCAGGTTCAAAAGATGTTCCGCTATCTTGTCGGCGGTTCGGTGGAATGCCAGATAGACAAGAACGGCCGCATTCTCCTTCCTGCCCAGCTTCGTTCCCAGCTTGATTTGAAAAAAGACGTCGTGATGAACGGTATGCTCACTTTTTTTGAGTTATGGGATAAGGAGAGGTGGGAGACGGAAAGCACCATAACTGATCAGGATTTCAAGGATTTTGAAGCAACATTTAATAATCAGGGTCTTTTTTAGTACTTTAAAAATTCCAGTATATCTGGGTTGGGCTGGAACGTAATTGCCAATAATAAATTGTCAATTCCCTGGCGGGCCGGTGCATCTTCCTGTTCTGCTGGATGAAGTTATTGAGTTCCTGGCCCCGCAGGATGGCGGTCTTTATGTGGATGGCAACCTGGGGCTCGGCGGGCATAGCAGCGCAATTCTTGAGGCAAGCAGTCCAGGGGGGAAGGTCATCGGTTTTGACTGGGACGAGGAGGCTCTGACCCGGGCCAGGAAGAACCTGGCGAAATACAGTGGCCGTATCGAGTTTGTCAGAAGAAATTTTGCCGAGATTGAAGAGGTTCTGCAGGAAAAAGGCGTTGCCTCTATAGACGGGTTGCTTCTTGATCTCGGTCTTTCTTCGCTGCAGCTTGATGCCGCAGGCCGTGGGTTTTCATTCCAGGGGTCAGAACCCCTTGACATGCGTATGGATGTCAGGGGAGGACAGACAGCGGCCGACCTGCTGAACCGGGCCGCGGAAGAAGATCTGGCTGATATTTTTTATTACTATGGAGATGAAAGGCAGGCCCGCCGTATAGCATCCCGCGTCATAGATGCCCGCAGGCAGGCCCTGTTTTTCACCACAGATCAGCTGGTCAAGGTCATTGAAGAGGCGGTGCCCCGCCGTTTTTGGCCCAAAAAGATCCACGTGGCAACCAAGGTTTTTCAGGCCCTTCGCATCGCCGTCAACAGAGAGTTGGAAAACCTGGAGACCATTCTCGCCTCGGCAGGCGGCATTGTCAGGCCGGGCGGGCGCATCTGCATAATTTCTTTCCATTCTCTGGAGGACCGTCTGGTGAAACGGACTTTTCGTAATAATCCTGTTCTAAACCCGGTAAACGCCAAGCCGGTGAAGGCCTCCGCAGGGGAAATGCAGAAAAATCCACGGGCACGAAGCGCAAGGCTGCGGGTTGCATCTGTTCGGGAGAATCTATGATTAGTGATTACTCACCCAGCTATAAGGCTGGTCTTAAAAGGGAAAAGGACAGGTATGATCCGGATCGGAAAATGCCGATCAGCGACTTGTTCTGGAAGTTGTCCGGCATTATTGTCATTTTAACCACCCTGATTGGTTTGGCCGGCAGTTGCTGGTTTTCCTGGAAGATCAGGAGCGGGCTGGATGATCTATCGAAAGAGCAGGGACGAAAACAGGAGCTGCGTCAGGCAAGCCTTGTGCTGCAGGGGGAAGCAGATAAGCTTCTTGTCCGGGATCGTATTGAGACTGTGGCGGCCAAAGATCTTGCCCTGTATCCCTCCACTGAAAAATATATAGGAGATGGCATAACTGTCAGGATCCCCAGTCCATGATCAGGGATTTGGCCAAAAAGGATGCGTACCGGCAGGAGGATCAAAGTAAAAAAAAGAGCATCCGGAAGATAGTGGCCTTTGTAATTGTGCTTTTTGCTGTTTCCGGGGCCGGCTATTTGTATCTTAACCGGCCTGACCCGCAGCAGGTAGTAGAGCAAGAGCCCCTTGCGCAGGAGGCGTTACCCGAGGAAAAGGAGCAAACAGGACGAAGAAATATCTATGACCGTCATTTTGAAGATTTGGCTGTCAGTCTGGAGACCATATCAATTTATGTCAAACCACTGGAATTTGACAATATCGAGGAGACGGTTGCCCGTCTGGCGGAGGTGTTGAACCTGGAAAAGCAAAGCCTGCTTGAGGAGCTGAAGACCCAGCGAAGTTTCAAGTGGCTGGCAAAGGACATTTTTCCTGATAAGGCTGAAGAGGTGGATGCTCTGGGGTTGCCCGGAGTTTATTTTTTTCGGCAGGAAAAACGCTTTTATGCTGGAGGTGAGAGTACATCCCATATAATCGGCGAGGTGAAAGGCAGCCATGGTTTGTCAGGGATTGAGTTTTATTATGATGAAATGCTCAGTGACGGATTAGCTGAAGATGGAGCGGGAGAAAAGGTAGCAGGTCGGGATCTTGTCCTGACTCTTGATGTGCAAATGCAAAGCCTGTTGGGAAAAAAGATGAAAGATCTCCTGGTAAAAATAGAGGGGAATAACAATGTCACGGCACAATATCCAATGGTAAGCGCTCTTGCAATGGAAGCAGCCACAGGAGAAATTCTTGCTTACGTCCAGCTGCCCTTTGCTGATCCGGCGGATCTGCAGGACAAGGATGGGAATCGACGTCACGGGCGCCTTTTGTCGGCGGAAGTTGATCCCGGCTCTCTCCTTCTGCTTTTTAAGGCAGGGGCAGCATACAATAAAGGGCGGACTGTGGTTGCCGGCGAAGAGGAACTGCCCGATGATATAAAAGTTTTGCACCCCCGTATTGTGAAGAATCTGCGCATCAAGAAGAAAAAGCCTGAATGGGCCGCGCTTGCTGATGGTAGTTTTTCTTCTGTCTGGCTGTCTGAAGCCCTGTCCGGGGAGGACAGGCTGCTTCTCTCCATTTACGATGAGTTTTTTGATATGGAAGAATTTACCGGACCCGGGGACCTGTGTCAGGTTGATCTCCCTGGAGAACATGGAGGCACCCAAACCGGGCTTGGTCTTCTTTGTGGTTTTGCCGGTCTTGTAAACGGAGCCAATCCGGTCAAGCCGCATTTTCTGCAATCCACCATTTCAGCGCAAGGCGAAATGGAAGAGGGGCCATGGCAGAAGGTGGAACAGGTGGAAGAGAGTGAAGGGAAGAAGAGATTTTTTCGTTTTCTGGAGGAAGCGGCCCCGCCTGCCGGTTTCGCACTTGTGGGTGAAGTGCTCTATCCCCCGGAAGATTTTGTCTATCCTGATAAAAAGGATATACAGGAGTCGAAAACGGACCGGCTGGAGAAGATGTCCATGCCGGTCATTGATAATTGCAGCACCGTACTTCTGGCAGCGGTGCCGTTGAAAAAACCTGAAATCGTCATGGTACTTGTCCTTGACAAGGCGCGTATTGATCTTGCCCAGCCCTCACCGATGCAAGAACAGGCTTCATCGTTTTTAACGGCTGCGCTGAAAATGCACCGGAAAAAATCCGGGGTAAAAAGCGAACCTGATAAAGCATCCAGGGAAGATATTTTTAGAAAATGGCAGGTGTACCGGCAACAGAATGTGCCGGGCGTCCAAACGGAACGGCAGGAAGAGGGCAGGATGAGAGATGTGAGGGGAATGAGTCTTCGCAAGGCCCTGCAGGTGCTGGATGGATTTGATGTGAAAATAATGATAGAGGGATCAGGGAGAGTTAAAAGTCAGCATCCCGCTCCAGGCGGGGAAATCACTGAACAGACCGTGGTAGTCTTAAAAGCGGAGGCGGCACACGCCCATGGCAAGTGAGAGGATCAAACGGCTTGGCGACCTGCTGGCTGCCTGTGGGGCATCCTGTGATGCTCTTTACTCTGATGTTGCAGTATGCGGAGTGACCGATGATTCCCGTCAGGTGAAGCCTGGTACGCTCTTTGTGGCGGTGGCAGGCCTGACCGTGGATGGACATCTCTTCATCGGTGAGGCAGTGAAGAAAGGTTGTGCAGCAGTGCTGGTCTGCCGGGAGGTGGATGACCACGAAGTGCCGATTATTCATGTTGACGACACAATGGCCGCTTTAGGTTTTATTGCCGCTGCCTTTTATGATTATCCGGCTAACAGCATGAAGATGATCGGCATTACCGGCACCAATGGTAAAACCACCAGTAGTTATTTGCTTGAAGCGGTCATTGCGGAGGCAGGGGGACGTCCGGGAGTTATAGGAACCGTCAGTGTTCGTTACCAGGGAGAGGAGTTCCCTGCTTTGCTGACCACTCCTCCGTCGGTGGAACTGCAGCGGACATTGCGCCGCATGGCAGACAGCGGCGTAACCCATGTTGCCATGGAGGTTTCATCCCATGCCCTTGCCCGGCACAGGGTGAACGGGATTTTTTTTGATGTTGCCCTTTTTACCAATCTCAGCAGGGATCATCTTGATTTTCACGGCAGTATGGAGAGCTATTTTTCGCAAAAGGAAAAACTCTTTTCCCGTCACTTGAAAAAAAACGGCAAAGGTGTCGTTGTTCTGGACGGAATGTGTGACGGGGAGAGCGAGGAGCGCTGGAGCGGAAAGCTGGTGCGAATGATGGCAGATGTCAATTATTCGTTTTTGACCTGTGGAATAGGCAAGGGACTTATTCAGGCGAGAAATTTTCATTATAGCCTTGAGGGGATATGTGCAGAGATAGTAACTCCTGAAGAACAGTGCCGTCTTAAGAGCCAACTGGTTGGCGAGTTTAATCTTAAAAACTTATTAGGGGCAATCGGTTGCGGCGTGGCACTGGGCTGGGACCTTGATACCATCTGCCTGGGGCTTAACCGGGCAGATAGTGTTCCGGGCCGTATGGAGCGCGTAACAGGAGATAAAAACAGCGGCGTTAAAGTTTTTGTTGATTACGCACATACTCCTGATGCCCTGGAGAAAGCGCTGCAAACGTTGAGGGATCTCAATCCGCTACGGTTTATTGTCGTGTTCGGCTGCGGTGGTGATCGAGACAGGGGCAAGCGTCCTCTTATGGGTGAGGTTGCAGCGCAACTGGCAGATGTGATTTTGTTGACAACGGATAACGCAAGAACCGAATCGCCGCGAAAAATTTTGCAGGATATTGAGCAGGGAGTAAAGAAAGGTGATTTAGCCCTGATGACGATTGGGGATCTCAAGACAAAAGCGGGTCAACGCGGATATGTCGTTGTTGAAAAAAGGGATGAGGCTATAGGGTTGGCAATAACCTGCGCTGAGACGGGAGATGTTGTTTTTATCAGTGGTAAGGGTCATGAAAATTACCAGATTATCGGCACTGAAAAATATTTTTTTGATGATCGGCAGCAGGCCAGACTGCAGCTTGAGAGATTATAGAAGCATGGGAGAAAGATCATGGAACTGATGCAATGTGCAAGAAGAGAGCAGAGTCGACCTGCAGCCGGAAGGATCATGTCAGATTTCGGATATGGTTTTGCTGCAATGCAGAATCCGGTCTGGACATTGAGTCAGGTGCTTCTGGCCACGGGGGGGAGGATTCTCTCGGGTGGCACAGAGGCGAAATTTCGTTCGATTTCAACAGATACCCGAACCCTGGAACCGGGCGATCTTTTTCTGGCTTTATCCGGAGACAGGTTTGACGGCCGGCAGTTTGTCCGTGATGCTTTGAAAAAAGGAGCCGCCGGAGTCATTGTCTCGGAGCCGGTTGATGTTAATATGCCGGTGCCGTTTATTCTGGTGGCGGATCCCCTGCGGGCACTGGGAGATCTTGCCGCTTACCGCAGGGCTCACATGCATGATCTGCGGGTCATCGCCATTACCGGTAGTTCAGGCAAGACGACGGTAAAGGAGATGTGTGCCGCAATCTTAAACAGGGAATATAATGTCCTGAAAACAGAAGGAAATTTTAATAATCTCATCGGGATGCCCCTGTCGCTTCTTAAAGTTGATTCATGTCATGATGTGGCAGTTCTTGAAATGGGTATGAACCGACCCGGTGAAATAGCCAGAATGGCAGAAATAGCTGATCCTGATATAGCCTGTATCGTTAATGTGCAGAGTGCACACCTGTCCGGCCTGGAGTCAATTGAAGGCGTTGCCCGGGCAAAGGGAGAGCTGTTTGCAGGACTAAAGTCGTGGTCCAGGCTCTGTGTCAATATTGATGATAAAAGGGTGAGGACACTGGCGAGAAACTACAGCCGGGAGCAAATTTTATTCGGTCGAGGGAAAAAGGCCCATGTCAGAGCTACCCATATTCGCAACCAGGGTGAAGAGGGTGTTGCTTTCACGCTGCACATAGGACGGGAGAAAAAACGTCTGCAAATTCACAGTATTGGGGAGCATAATGTGACAAATTCCCTTGCTGCGGCAGCCATGGCCCATGCTGCCGGTGTCAAAATGGAACATATTGTCCAGGGGCTCATTGATTTTACGCCCTATGATAAGCGGATGCAGATTGAAGAAATAAAAGGGCTGAAAATCATAAACGATTGCTATAACGCGAATCCCGCTTCCATGCTTGCCGCCCTTGATGCGGTGCTGGGCATAAAGAAAAATAAAAAGAGCGTAGCCATTCTCGGTGACATGCTGGAACTGGGCGAGGCCAGCTTTAAGGCCCATAGGCATCTTGGCGAAACAGTTGCCTGTAAACATTTTGATTATCTGCTTGCCCATGGAGAATTTTCCCGTAAAGTCGTTGAGGGAGCCCTTGATGCAAGTATGACCATGAAACAGGCGCGACAGATGGAAAGTAAAGAAGCGATTGTGGAAACCATCATGAATTTTGTCCACCTCGGTGAGCTTGGCAAAGGTGATTTCCTGCTCGTAAAAGGGTCGCGCGGCATGCGCATGGAAACCATTATTGAGGATTTGAAAAAGAGGATGTGAAGTTGGACAGCAGTCAGGATTTGTTAACTATCAATTTTCAATTATCAATTATAATATAATTAATGATTTATTATCTTCTTTTTCCACTCCATAACCTGTTTGGTGGATTCAATGTTTTCAGATACATCACTTTCAGATGTATTGGCGCCATTGTCACGGCTTTTTTGATAACCGTGTTTCTCGGGCCGAAATTCATTCGCTTTATGCAGAGCAGACAGGTGGGGCAGGTGATACGGCAAGATGGACCGGAAAGCCATTTCAGTAAGCAGGGTGTCCCCACCATGGGAGGTCTTCTCATAATATCGGCGGTCACTTTTTCCACCCTGCTGTGGGTTGACCTGGGTAATGTTTATGTCTGGCTCATCCTGGCAATAACAATATGGTATGCCGCCATTGGCGGATTAGATGATTACAGGAAGATAAAGAAGAAAAATTCAAAAGGACTGAGTGCCAGGGGGAAAATGGCATTACAGATTGCCGGAATCGTTGTGGTGGGGGGATTTTTGCTCGGCCGGACGGGTTTTGACACGGTGCTGAGTTTTCCATTTTTTAAGGATATTAAACCTGATCTGGGGCTGTTTTATATTGTTTTTATGGTGCTGGTTGTGGCAGGAGCCTCAAACGCGGTAAATCTGACTGATGGGCTGGACGGACTTGCCACCGGGCCCACCGTGGTGACAAGCGGGGTTTATGTCCTTTTTTCTTATCTTGCCGGACATGCCGGGCTTGCCGCCTATCTGCAGATTCCCTATGTGGCCGGTGCCGGTGAAGTCGCGGTTTTCTGCGGGGCGCTGGCCGGGGCAAGTCTGGGTTTTTTGTGGTTCAACGCGTATCCGGCTCAGCTTTTTATGGGTGATGTGGGCTCCCTTGCCATTGGCGGCGCACTGGGCATGGTGGCAGTCATTATTAAGCAGGAAATATTGCTGGTGCTGGTTGGCGGAATTTTTGTCATGGAAGCCCTGTCGGTGATTTTGCAGGTGGGTTATTTCAAGGCTTCAGGTGGTAAACGGATTTTCCTCATGGCCCCATTTCACCATCATTTTGAAAAAAAAGGGTGGGAGGAGCCGAAAGTCGTGGTGCGTTTCTGGATCATCTCCATCATTCTCGGATTGACGGCGCTAGCGACCTTAAAGCTCAGGTAAACTCGTGACAGGATTAAAGAAAGTAATTCGTCATCCCGCTTCATGTAACGTGCTGGTTGCGGGGTCGGGCAAGTCGGGATTTGCCGCCCTGAAATTTTTACACCGGCTGGGATGCAGGGTGGCGCTCAGTGATAGGGCGCAAAAATCACAACTTGATAGTGAATTGCTGCAATGGCTGGCTGACAATGATATTTTTTATGAAACAGGTGGGCACAGTTTCGAGTTGTTTACCGGTTCCGATCTCATCATCGTAAGTCCGGGTATACCTCTGGATATACCGGAGCTGTCAGGCGCCCGCAAAGCAGGTGTTGAAATAATCGGTGAGCTGGGATTGGCATCGGCTTTTATGGATATTCCCATGATCGCAGTTACCGGAACAAATGGCAAAACAACCGTTACCAAGTTAATCGGTGAATTGCTGCAGTCCGGCGGCAAAAAAGTCTTTGTCGGCGGGAACATCGGCACCCCGCTGGCTGATTATCTTTTAAGCGGGCAAAAAGCGGACGTGGCGGTGGTGGAGGTGAGTAGCTTTCAACTGGATACGGCAGGAGATTTCAGACCCAATGTGGCATTATTGTTGAATATAAGCCCTGATCATCTTGACCGCTATGCATCGTTTGCAGACTATGCTGCTTCAAAGATGAGCATTTTTCAGAATCAGCAGATGGAAGATGCGGCCATCATAAATGGTGATGACAGGGAAATAATGGCGAGGTTGTCAAAAACTTCCATGTCGGCTGGAAGGTTTGTTTTTGGCAGGGACATGGGCAAGAGTTCCGGGGCAGCTGTTGCCGGAAAGTCAAAGGTGAATGTTTGTGTGGGAACTGACCTGGAAGAATACGTATTGCCGGAGCCTTTGCAGGAATCGCCAAACAGGGAAAATGCCATGGCAGCTATTATTGCCGCCCGGTTGATGGATGTACCACGCAAGGCGATTGATCATGGTCTTGCTGCATTTCAACGGCCATCCCATAGAATGGAAATGGTTGGGGAAAAAAACGGGGTGATCTATCTGGACGACTCGAAGGCGACAAATATCGGTGCAGTACAGGCCGCCCTTGACGGTATGAATCAACCCGTTATTCTCATTGCCGGAGGACGGGGCAAGGGGGGGGATTATCGTCTGCTCAGCCCAAGCATTCGGCGTACTGTCAAAAAAATGCTGCTCATCGGCGAAGCTCGTGAAGCAATGGCACAGGCTTTAGGAGGCGACACGCAGATTGAAATGGCCCAGAGCCTTGAGAATGCGGTACGGAAGGCTGCCCAGTGGGCACAAAGCGGGGATGCGGTACTGCTCTCTCCGGCTTGTGCCAGCTTTGATATGTTTCAAAGTTATGCCCAGAGGGGAGAGGTGTTTAAGCGGGCTGTGCAAAGGATAGTTGGTGGGGATTAGGCTGGTAGTATGCGGAGGCGGCACTGGCGGGCATCTTTTTCCGGGAATTGCAGTGGCTGATGCTGTGCTGGCCGGCATACCGGAAAGCACGGTGCTCTTTGTCGGGACGGGGCGCAGAACAGATGCCCGGGTGCTTGATACACGTTCTTTTCAGAAAGCCGTGATTCGCTGCAGCGGCTTAAAAGGAAAGACCATATCTGCAAAACTGATGAGCTTGTTGCAACTGCCCTTTGCTGTCTTTGCTTCAGCCCGGCTGATACGAAATTTCAGACCTCATCTGGTCCTTGGCGTAGGGGGATATGTGACGGGACCGGTACTGCTGGCGGCAAAGATGATGGGGGTGGCAACCTGCATACATGAACAAAACTCGGTGCCGGGCATGGCCAACCGCAAACTTGGTGCAATTGTAGATAGAATTTTTCTCTCTATCCCAGGCAGCGAACAGTACTTTGACAAGGTAAAATGTGTTTTAACCGGCAATCCGGTGAGAAAGGAGTTAGTTGCCCGCGCTGCAGAAAAAAAAAATGCCGGGTCGCAGTTTACCCTGCTGGTTCTTGGCGGAAGCTTGGGGGCGCACCGCATAAACATGCTGATGCCGGTGGTCATGGAAGAGCTGAAAAAGTCCTGTGGTGAAAGTATACAGGTTATTCATCAGACCGGCACGGCAGATGAGCAGGTTGTTGCCGGAAGATATAAGGAGCTTGGTATAAACGCAGAGGTGTCTGGGTTTTTCCATGATATGGCGGATATTTATCAAAGGGCGGATCTTGCAGTTGCCCGGGCAGGGGCTACGTCACTGGCTGAGATGACGGTGTTCAATCTGCCGATGATTTTAATTCCATATCCATATGCAGCCGACAACCATCAGCAGAAAAATGGTGAGTATCTTGTTCGAAATGGTGCAGCAATAATGTTCATAGAAAAAGAGATAACAGAGAAAAAACTGGCTGCTGCAATTAGAGAGCTTGTTAAAGATACAAAGAAACGGGAAAAAATGTCCCGGGATTCAGGAGCATATGCCAGACCGCTGGCCACCGAGGCAATTCTGGCGGAGTGCAAAAAAATGATATCAGCCTGATAATGAAAGTTGAACAGCCTTCAACCTTCAGCCTTCAGTCTAAAAACCTAAAATAACAGGACTTCCTTGTATAAAAAAACAAAACATATTCATTTTGTCGGCATCGGCGGCATCGGTATGAGCGGAATAGCCGAGCTTCTGCTGAATCTTGGCTATACGGTCAGCGGGTCCGATCTGCGCCAGACCGACATTACCCGGCGACTGGAAGGCCTGGGGGCACATGTTTGTAAAGGACATGATGGAACCTGTATCGGCAAGGCCGATGTGGTGGTCGTGTCATCGGCGGTAAAAGAAGACAACCCTGAGGTTATTGCCGCCCGGGATGCCTATATTCCTGTCATTCCAAGGGCTGAAATGCTGGCTGAACTGATGCGGCTGAAGAAATACGGCATTGCCGTGGCCGGCAGCCACGGCAAGACCTCAACCACATCCCTTGTGGGCTGCATTCTGGCCGAAGCGGGACTTGATCCCACAGTGGTTATCGGCGGCCAGGTCAACAGTCTCGGCACCAATGCCAAGCTGGGTCAGGGAGAGTTTTTGGTGGCGGAAGCCGATGAGAGTGACGGTTCCTTTCTGCAGCTTTCGCCGGTGGTTGAAGTGGTGACCAATATTGATATGGAGCATCTTGATTATTACCGGGATCTTGATGAGATAAAGGATGTCTTTGTCAAATTTATCAACAAGATTCCCTTTTACGGGGCGGCCATTCTCTGTCTTGATGATGATAATATTGCCTCATTGCTGCCTCGCATACAGAAACGAATCATCACCTATGGCCTCACCGCCCAGGCCGATGTGTATGGTCGTGAACTGAGAACCAAAGGTCTGACAAGCCACTTTGAGGTCTGTTTTGGCGGCGCGGTACTTGGGGAGATTACCCTTGCCTCACCTGGGAGGCACAACGTACTGAACAGCCTGGCCGCCATTGCTGTTGGCCTGGAACTTGAGATTCCATTTGATGTGATCAGCCGGGCTCTTGCCTCATTTAGCGGTGTACAGAGACGTTTGCAGATTAAGGGTGAAAAAAACGGCATAACCGTCATTGATGATTACGGTCATCATCCCACGGAGATAAAGGCAACTCTGTCAGCATTACGAGATGCCTGGCCGAGCAGACGACGTATCATCATGTTTCAGCCCCATCGTTACACGAGAACACAGGCCCTGTTTCAGGAGTTTTGTACGGCCTTTCATGATAGTGATATTCTCATATTGACGGAAATTTATCCTGCCGGTGAAAAACCCATAGAGGGAGTTACAGCCGAGGCCCTGATGAACGGCATCAGGAAACACGGCCAACGGCAGGTGTACCTTGCCGATACGGTGGATGATTTGCCGGACATGGTTCTGCCCATGCTTGAGGATGGCGATATTCTTGTCACTCTCGGTGCCGGAAATATATGGCGGGCCGGGGAGAAGGTACTGGCGGATCTGACTGCCGGATAGGATGATCTGTCGGGGATAGATGTTGCTTTCGGATGAGTTTGCAAAGGGGGATCAGGAGCAATGGAAAAAGCGATTTCGTGCAGCAGGAAATATCGTGACATGATGGTTCCTGTGGGGGAAAAGCGAGTAAAACTGCCCATATGGTCCGGTGCCTTTAATGATGAAATGGCTGATTTCTGGAGCGGAGAGGTTACTTGGAATGAATCCATGGCAAAATACACGACATTTAAGGTGGGCGGCGTGGCGGATGCCATTGTTTTTCCCCGGGGGCGAAATGAATTTTCATTACTTGTCCAGGGATTGCGCAGGTTAAATGTGCCCTGGGTGGTGGTTGGCAGGGGAAGCAATCTTGTCGTTGCCGATGAAGGGATTCGCGGAATGGTCATTGTTCTCGGGCGTAATTTTGCTGCCATTGAAATGGATCAAAAGGATGACGCATCGGCTGTTGTCAAGGTTCAGGCCGGTTGTTCCCTGGCAAAGTTGGTGAAGTGGTCTGCCGAACAGGGTTTGACGGGATTGGAATTTGCGGCGGGCATCCCTGGATCCGTCGGCGGGGCAATCGTCATGAATGCCGGTGCCTGGCAGAGAGAGATGAAAGATGTTCTTTCCCTGGTGACAACAATGGATACCAAAGGCTGTTTCTGTTTGACAAAAACAGCTGAAATGAATTTTGCATACAGGTCCTGGGGGGAGGTAAGAGGGAAAATAGCCCTTGAAGGATTTTTTACTTTAAAAAAGGACAGTTCTGAAAGGATAAAAGCAAAATGCCGTGAATATCAGAAGCTGCGCCGCAAGCGACAACCAGTGAACATGGACAGTGGCGGCTCTTTTTTTAAAAATCCGGCACAGGGCAAGGTTGCCGGGCAGTTAATCGAAGAGGCGGGCCTGAAAGGGTATAGAGTTGGAGGGGCTATGGTTTCCCCTGTCCATGCCAATTTCATTGTTAATACGGGAGGGGCCACTGCCGCAGATATTGTTGCATTAATGCATAGTGTCCAGCAGAGGGTTCGTGAAAAATTTGGAATTTCACTTGAGCCGGAAGTGAAATTTCTTGGAATGACGTGAAAAGAAAAAAAAGTATCCAGGTTTTCGGTGCCGGAAAGCAAAGCTGGTTCGGGGACCAGTTGTTGAAAATGGTCTCCATTGCCGCTGCTCTGACGGCTGCATTGGCCGTCATTTTACTGCTTTCCTATCAGGTACTGAGCCGATCGGTTTTTTTTCAGATCGAAAAAGTTGATGTCACGGGGTGCAGCCGAACGACCCCCAACCGGATTCTTGCCTGGAGCGGACTTGATGTGCAGACAAATTTATGGGAAGTGCGCATCAAAAAACTGAAGAAAAAGCTGGAAAATGACCCATGGATAAAAAGTGCGGACATTGAGAGAAACTGGCCCAACAGCTTGTCTATCAGGATTTATGAACGGCAGGCTGTTGCCATAACGAACCGGGAAACGGGCCTCTCGTATATTGATAAAAATGGCGTAATTTTTACAGAAGTAGGGCCTCATGATATGTATGATTATCCGCTTATCACGGCAGATGAAAAGATAGACGGATCAAAAACAGGGCTGAAAAATGCTCTGGAGTTTATCCGGTACGCAGCAAAGGGGTCGACCTCATTGCCAAAACAAAATATTTCTGAAATACATATGAAGCCGCAGGGGGATATGATTCTCTTTCTGGCAGATAATCCTTTTCCCATTTCACTTGGTCGGGATAAGATCGGAACAAAATATCATCAGTTGAGCAAGGTGCTTTCCTGGCTTTACAGAAAAAATAAATTTGACACTGCCGTTTTCATTGATATGAATTACATGTCCGGGATGCAGACAGCTGAAAAAATAAGGGGCAGGGTTCTAGTGCGCTTCGAGGAGCAGGGAGCCTGAAAGTGCAAAGACTGGAAACGTGCCTGTCAGGTATAGCAGTATATTGAGGGAAAGAATGTCACATCAGGAAAGAGGAAAATTGATCATTGGTCTGGATATCGGCACAACAAAAATTTGCACCGTGGTTGGTGAGGTGCTTGATGGTCAGGTAGATATTATCGGGGTTGGATCCCATCCTTCGGTTGGTATGCGTAAAGGCGTTGTTGTCAATATCGAGAGCACGGTCAAATCCATTGAGAAGGCGATGCATGAAGCGGAAATGATGGCCGGCTGCGATATCACATCGGTCTATGTGGGCATTGCCGGAAGCCATGTTTCCGGGCAGAATAGTCATGGCGTTATTGCTGTGAAAAACAGGGAAATCAGTAGAGACGATATTGACAAGGTGGTGGAAAATGCCAAGGCCATTCCTCTGGGCCAGGATCAGTCGGTTATTCATGTGCTGCCCCAGCAGTTTCATGTGGATGGTCGGGGAGGTATTCAGGATCCCCTGGGTATGACCGGTGTAAGGCTGGAGGCTGAGGTGCATATTGTCACCGGTTCAGTTACGGCGGTGCACAATATTATCAAATGTTGCAACAGGGCAGGGCTCGAGGTGGATGATGTGGTGCTTGAGCCCATTGCATCGGCCGAGGCTGTTTTGACGCCGGAGGAAATGGAGCTTGGTGTGGCGCTGCTCGATATTGGCGGTGGAACAACGGATCTGGCTGTTTTTTCTGAAAATTGCATCCAGAGGACATTTGTCCTGGGTATTGGCGGCAACAACCTGACAAATGACCTGTCAATCGGGCTCAGGACGCCAATGAAGGATGCGGAACGACTCAAGGAAAAATTTGGCTGCGCCATTGCCGCCATGATCAACAAGGATCAGGCCATTGAGGTTCCAAGTGTGGGGGGCAGAAAGTCTCGCAGATTATCGCAAAGAGTGATGGGTGATATTCTGGAACCGAGGATGGAGGAGATGTTGACCCTGGTGAATCATGAGCTGGTTAGTTCCGGCGTCAAACCCCTTATCACGGCAGGCGTGGTGTTGACCGGCGGGACGGCCATGCTCACTAATATTGTTGAGTTGGCCGAACAGATTTTTGATCTGCCGGTCCGCATCGGTTATCCGCGAAAAATCGGCGGAGTAACTGATATTGTTAATACGCCTCAATGCGCCACCGGAGTGGGTCTTGTGGTGTACGGAATGAAGAGCGAGTCGCGATCAGTCAGCACGGTCCTGGAGCAAAAGGGAATCGGCGGATTGGCCAGGAAAATTAAGGGTCTGTTTGGAAGAATTATGTAGAGCTGCTTCAGCATTAGTTGTAGTATGTTTGTCAATGCTGGAGCGGCAATCCGGTACGGTGAATCAGGATAGGGGGTCAGTATGGAGTTCAAGATGGCGGAAGAATCATCAAGAGCAAAGATTAAAGTCTTTGGTGTCGGCGGCGGCGGTGGAAACGCCGTTAATACCATGGTTGAAAGCCGCCTCATGGGCGTTGAGTTTATTGCCGCAAATACCGATCTCCAGGCGTTGGAGCATTCCCGGGCAGATATTACACTGCAGCTTGGCCCAAGTGTCAGCAAAGGCCTTGGTGCGGGCGCCAGACCTGAAAAAGGCAGGGAAGCCGCTGAAGAAAGCATTGATATTCTCCGTGAAGCCTTGAAGGGCAGTGATATGGTTTTTATCACTGCCGGTCTCGGCGGCGGAACCGGCACGGGTGCTGCGCCCATTGTTGCAAAGTTGAGCAAGGAGCTTGGCGCCC
Source organism: Deltaproteobacteria bacterium (assembly GCA_030667965.1). GTDB lineage: Bacteria > Desulfobacterota > Desulfobulbia > Desulfobulbales > SURF-16 > JAHLLM01. The sequence continues at coordinate 9,969 of DAOUUW010000009.1, read as the reverse complement.
TGACCGTGGCTGTTGTGACGAAACCCTTTGTCTTTGAAGGGCGGGCCCGCCAGAAAAATGCAGATATTGGCTGGGAAGAGCTTAAAAAACATGTGGATACGATTATCACCATCCCCAATGATCGCATCCTTTCCCTGACCCAGAAAAACACCAGGTTTCTCGATGGTATGAAAATGGCCGACAATGTTCTGGTGCAGGCTGTAAAGGGTATCACTGATCTGATTAACCTGCCCGGTTACATTAATCCGGATTTTGCCGATGTCCGTACCGTGATGAATGAAATGGGTCCGGCCCTGATGGGCGCCGGCGTCGGTGTGGGAGAAAACAGGGCCAGTGACGCTGTTAATATGGCCATATCCAGCCCTCTTCTGCAGGATATCAGTATTGATGGCGCCAAAGGGGTTCTGGTGAATATCTCAGCCAGGGAAGATACCCTGACCATGGCCGAGGTGACGGAAGCCACCAGTAAAATCTATGAAGAAGTGCATGACGATGCAAATATTATCCTCGGTGTTATCTTTGACGAGTCCCTGGGGGAAGAGCTGCGGGTAACCGTTGTTGCCACTGGTATTCGGGTGGAAGAGGAAATGGAGCCGTTGCAGGAGAAGGTGACACCCATCTTGAAATCTCATCCGGAAAACACTCCTGTTAAAACTGTTCTTCCTTTTGATGAGGAAGAGGAGGAGGAGGAGCCAAGACAGGCAATAGGCGGGACAAGGCACATCGGTATGAAACGTCAACCCTATAAAGTTAAGTTTTTAGATGAAGATGCCCTTGATTTGCCGACATTCATAAGGCGCAACGAGAATTAACGGAACAGGCGGTTCTTTTTTGCTTTATAACTTCAATCTTAACATTTTTTTAGACAAGACCAATAAGAGCAACAAAACCAACAGAAACCGGAACCATCCGGAAAAAATGGACCGGCAAACTTCCGGTTGCCCTGCTGTTTCCAAATGTCTACCGGCTAGGTATGTCCAATCTGGGCATGCAACTCGTTTACGCACTGGCCAATAATATCGACTCGGTTGTCTGTGAGAGGATATTTCTGCCCGATTCACCTTCTTCCGCGCCCCGCTCCGTAGAATCTTCCCGTCCTTTATCCGACTTTCCCGTTATCCTCTGTGCCGTCAGTTTTGAGCAGGATTATGTCAATCTGCTGCGTCTTTTTCTGGCAGGGGGCATTGAGCCCTATGCCGCCAAGCGGTACAAAGAAAATATAGTGGCCGCGGGCTCCCCCCTTGTTCTGGCAGGTGGAGTGGCAACCTTTATCAATCCTGAACCCCTGGCCCCTTTTATTGATGCTTTTCTGCTTGGGGAGGTGGAACAACTGCTGCCGGACGTGTTACAATTGCTTCTTGAGCATCAAAAGCAGGGCTGGCCTTCCCGGCAAGGTCTGCTGCTTGAAATGGCCCAAAAGAAAACGGGCTGTTATGTACCGGCTTTTTACCGGATGGAGTATGAGGCAGGCCGTTTGTCATCAATCACAACCGTGGCCGATGTGCCCAATCCGGTGCGGAAAGCCACATTGACAGAGCCCGATATTGCCGGGCATTCACAGCTCTTGACTGCGGAAACGGAATTTGCCGATCTTTTTCTGATAGAACTCGGCAGGGGATGCAGCCGTGGATGCCGGTTTTGTGCCGCAGGGTTTGTTTACCGTCCACCCCGGCTTTGGAGTGCGGAGTCGATTATCAGGGCTTTGGCAGAGAAACCTGGAAAAATAAAGAGGGTCGGCCTGCTGGGCATGGAAATGGCCCGCAGCAATGATCTGGCAAAAGTCGCCCGTACGCTGCTTGCCCAGGATTGCGCGTTGTCATTTTCTTCATTACGGGCCGATGCAATTAGCCCTGATTTGCTGGAATTGTTGAAAAACAGCGGTCTTAAAACAGCGGCAATCGCCCCGGATGGCGGATCAGAACGGTTGCGCCGCGTTATCAACAAGGGGATAAGTGAAGAAGAGCTGCTTTGGGCGGCACAGGCTCTTGTCGGTGCCGGGGTGACAAATCTCAAACTTTATTTTATGATTGGTCTGCCGACCGAGACCGATGAAGATTTGGCGGAGCTTGTGCGGTTGACCTTACGCATCAGAGAAAAAATTAAGCCCATTGGCAGAAAGAGAGGAAGGTTGTCTTCTCTTACAGTCAGCTTGAATTCTTTTGTTCCCAAGGCGTGGACTCCTTTCCAGTTTTGCGCCTTTGCCGGAGTTGCCCAGTTGAAGCAAAAGATAAAATTTTTACGAAAAGAGTTTGCCGGCATAGCCAATCTCCGCATGAATGTGGATAAGCCGGATAATGCTTTTTTTCAGGCCGTGCTTGCACGCGGTGACAGGAGGGTGGGAGAGATGATTCTGCACATGGCCCTGTCGTCAAGAAACTGGCGGCAGCTTTTTCGACTGCACGGGTTTGATCCTGAAGAATACACGCGCCGGCGCCATGACGGTGAGATTTTCCCCTGGGATATAGTTGATCACGGCATTAAGCGGGAGTATCTGTGGGCGGAGCATCAGCGGGCCATGGCGGAAAAGAACACAGCACCCTGTGATACGAAAAAATGTAAACGCTGCGGGGTCTGCCATGGACAGTAATATCTATGCGGACAGCGTCAATATCAAGCCGTTTAGGCTGGTCAAATTTTTTTCCTTCACAAGTCTTGCCGTTATTTTGATTACCTCCATCATTCTGTCCCTCATCATATCCAATTATACAAAGGATGTTGTTCTGGAGCGCAACGAAGCCTATATGCTTGTTCTGGCGGAAAAAGTGGGAAATCATGTTTTTCAGGAGTTTGTTCTGCCCCTTGCCTTGCAGAGCAGGCCCATTGCCGTGGAAGATCCCCGGCAGTTCAGGCAGTTGGATAAAGTCGTGCGAAGTGCCATACATGGCCTTAATATTCATTCCGTGACGATTTTTTCCATCAAGGGAAACCAGGTTTCATATAGTACTATCAGCGAATTGATTGGTGTCAGGGATCTGGGTAAAGGGGAGTATGAAAGGGCGTTGGCCGGAGAGAGCGTTTCCGTTTTGGATCTGCATGGGTCACTGTTTAATCTGCTGCCGGGAGGCAAGGAAATAACCTGTCAGCTGCGTACATTTATTCCCTTGAGGCAGGAAAAGCCCTTTAGCCGTAATCGTGATGTCATGGGTGTCATTGAAATCGTCCAGGATCTTTCCAGCGATCTTGAGGCGCTTATTCAACTGCAGTCGTGGATTATTTTTACCTCCCTTGCTATTATGAGCGGTCTCTTTCTGGCCCTGCGCTTTATAGTTGCCAGGGCGGATCGCATCATTGTCGCCAGGGCGGAAGAGAGGCAGAAGCTGGAGGTGAAGCTCAGCCAGGCCAAACGGCTGGCTTCCCTGGGGAAAATGGTCGCTTCGGTTTCCCATGAGATCAAAAATCCCCTGGGGATTATCAGAAGCACGGCGGAGATACTCGGGAAAAGACTTGTTAAAAATTCCCCTGAAAACGCCCATCTGGCAAATATTATCGTTGAAGAGACAAGCCGGCTTGACGGGATCGTGCGGGAATTTCTTGACTTTGCCCGGCCCCAGCAGCCAAAATTAAATCAGATATCATTAAATGAGGTTGTTGCCAAGGTGACGGATTTTATGGCGTCGGAGTTTGACAGGTATGGTATTGTGGTAAAACTTGATCTGGAGCAATCGCCACGGAAAATTCAAGGGGATTTTCATCTGCTCTACCAGGCGTGTATGAATATCCTGGTGAATGCCGTGCAGGTCATGACCGATGGTGGAACAATTTTTATCAGCAGCAGGAATCTGACTAAGACGGGTTTTGTTCTGCAGATTGCCGACAGCGGCCAGGGAATGAGTGATGCAGTTCTTTCCCAGGTTTTTAATCCTTTCTATACTACCAAAAACAGAGGGACCGGTCTGGGGCTGGCCATTGTTAAAAATATCGTTGAAAGCCATATTGGAACAATTTCCGTGGTCAGTGTTGAAGGGCAGGGCACGGAGTTCACCCTTGAATTTCCTTGATAATTCCAAAGAGGATCGTCCATGTTAGCAACGGATTTTGCCGAATATGTCGAACAGAACAAGGAAACGGTTTCCGCATTGCTCGCCAGGTATGTGGGGTGCGGAAAAATACTTTTTCTGCAATCGGACCTGTGGGATGAGTTGAAATCCTTTGCTGCCGAGACAGATGACGAGGATTTGCTTGATTCGCCGCTTGCCGATGTTATTTACAGGACCCAGGAGGCGACACTGGTTCATCCCTGGTTTTGCCTCGACGTCAGACCCCGTGTGGCCCACTGGTATTATTTCCGTGTTCATCTCGAAACCCTGGAGGTGAAGGAAATATCTGTCAGCGAGTTTCTTTATTTTAAGGAAGGGGTTGTCTGCAGTGAAAGAAATGGATGGGCACTGGAAATAGATTTCGGTCCTTTTGAGCGTGATTTTCCCAAAATGACCCAGGCCCGTTCAATCGGCCGGGGCGTTGAGTTTCTTAACCGCAGGATGAGCGGTAAACTTTCCCATGATTTGTCCAAAGGCGATGAACTCATCCTCTCTTTCCTGCGACTGCATAGTTATCGTGGCACCCCTTTCATGCTAAGCCGGAGAATTGATACCTTGGCCGCCCTGCAGCATTCTCTGCGAGTCGGTCTGGAAAGCCTTGCCATGCGCTCTGACAGAGAGGAGTGGGCGGATGTGGGAGATGAGTTGACAGCGCTTGGTTTTGAGCCGGGCTGGGGAAGGACGGTGAAAATGATCAGGGAGAATTTCACCTTGCTTGCCGATATTTTCGAGGCTCCGGATTACCGGGCCCTGGAGCAGTTTTTCAGTCGTATTCCCATGATATTTAATATCGTTGTCCTGTCGCCCCATGGCTATTTTGGTCAGGAAAACGTCCTTGGCCTTCCGGATACAGGTGGGCAGGTGGTGTATATTCTTGATCAGGTTCGTGCCCTGGAAAAAGAGATGCGCAAGCGTATTTATGAACAGGGCCTTGATATCATACCGAGAATCCTCATCATCACCCGCCTCATACCCCAGGCGGGTGATACAACCTGCAACCAGCGCCTGGAAGAGGTAAACGGAACAGACAATGTCCAGATTCTTCGTGTTCCATTCCGGGACAAGGAGGGCGGCGAGGTACCCCACTGGATTTCCCGTTTCGATATATGGCCTTATCTGGAACGTTTTGCGAGTGATGTAAAAGAAGAAATTATGTCTGAGCTGGGATGCAGGCCCGACCTTGTCATCGGCAACTATTCCGACGGTAACCTGGTGGCCTATCTGCTCTCCCAGAAACTTGGAGTGACCCAGTGCAATATTGCCCATGCCCTGGAAAAAACAAAGTATCTCTTTTCCGCTCTCTACTGGAAGGACATGGAGGAAAAATATCATTTTTCCTGCCAGTTCACCGCAGATCTCATCGCCATGAACAGTGCGGACTTCATCATCACCAGCACTTACCAGGAGATTGCCGGCAGCGATACGATTGTCGGCCAGTATGAGAGTTATGCCTCTTATACCATGCCGGATCTCTATCGGGTGGTTAACGGTATTGATGTTTTTGATCCTAAATTTAATATCGTTTCTCCGGGTGCGGATGAGGATATTTATTTTCCTTATTTTGTAGAAGAAAAACGACTGCATTCTCTCCATGATGAAATAATGGATCTTGTTTTTGGCAAATCCCCTCGTGGGGACGCGCGGGGCATGCTGGAAGATAATGGAAAACCGATTCTTTTCACCATGGCCCGTCTGGACAAGATCAAAAATCTTACCGGCCTGGTTGACTGGTATGGCTCCTGCGAGCGCCTGAGAAGTCGGGTGAATCTGCTTGTCATAGGCGGTACAATCGATCCGGCACTGTCCGATGACAGCGAGGAGAAAGAACAGATTTGCCTCATGCACCAGCTGATTGACCGGCATGGACTTGAAGGGCAAATGCGCTGGCTCGGCGTAAGGCTTGATAAAAAAATGACCGGTGAACTGTATCGCTTCCTGGCCGACAGGCGGGGAGCCTTTGTGCAGCCCGCTTTTTTTGAGGCCTTTGGGTTGACTGTCATCGAGGCCATGGGGTCGGGGCTGCCCATCTTTGCCACCTGCTATGGAGGGCCGCTTGAGATTATTGAAGACGGCATCTCAGGATTTCACATCGATCCCAACCACGGTGCAGCGGCGGCAGAAAAAATAGCTGATTTCTTTGAACAATGCGCATCAGACGAGGAGCACTGGCATGATCTGTCAAAAGGGGCCATTGAGCGGGTAAAGGAACGTTATACATGGCAGCTTTATGCCCAGCGTCTCATGTCTCTTTCATGTATATACGGTTTTTGGAAATTTGCCACTAATCTGGACAGACAGGAAACACAGCGATATCTGGAGATGTTTTATAATCTCCAGTTTAAGCATTTGGCTGAAGGGGTTGGGGGTGACTAAACTGGACATTCGTTTGCAGAAGAAGGAATGTAATTGGCTGAATATCTGAGGATGTCGTATTATCCTTCAACCTTCAACCTTCAACCTAATTAGCTCTTTTCTCAGACAAACCTGAAGTGTGTCAACCCGTCAATAATGCCGCCGGCATAGGTATGTTTGCTGAAAAAGATATTCCGTTGGCCTTTGAGATGGTCCAGGTCCTTGTCGTGGTTGCCCACCACCAGGCCGCAGGAGCGGCCGCGCAGCATGTCTTCGTCATTGCCTGAGTCGCCGGCCACCATAACATTTTCAGGAGAAATGCCCCATTTGTATTTGATGTAGTTTATCGCCTTGCCTTTGGAGGCACGGTGGGGCAGGATGTCAAGGAACTGGCCATGGGAATAGATGACCTGGCAGCGAAGCTTTGCCTTTTGCAGCTGATGGTAAACCCTGGCCAGAAACTCCGGCTCCTTTTTCATGTAATAGCTGATCTTGTAGCGCCGTTGCCCTTCTGCTTCCTGAGGGGTGATAAAGTCCAGTTTTCCCAGGGTATCTTTGACCTTTTCAGGTTTCCAAAAATGGGAGAGATGCTGCTGCCAGCCCTTGTCGGTGCGCAAATCCGGGCCGTAGTAGATTTCCGTACCCACGGAGCATATGAGAATATCAGGAATGGGGATGTTCTGTTCCGTCATGATATCCAGGGTCATCTCCAGACTGCGTCCGGTGGCAACCCCCCATCCCAGGGAGGCACTATTCTTATGCAGGATTTCCAGCAACTCCATCAGGCGTTTGCTGTTTCCTTCCAGGGTGTTGTCGATGTCGGTGATAAGGAGTTTGTTTAAGTCTGTCAGCCTTTTACCGAATGCGTCCCTGCTGCTTGCTGCTGTTTTTTCCTGCTTTTTGCTGCGCTTTGCCAGGGGCAGGAGTTTTTGTATGCAGGCTATGGTTATTTCACTGTGTGATTCCCAGGAATAGTGACGCCGCACACCGTTAATGCCGTTGCGGGAGCAGGTTTCCCATTTTTCAGGACTCGCAAGGAGTTCCTTTATGGCGGAGGCGATATTTGATGAATCCCTTACGTCAATCAAGATGCCGTTTTCGCAGTTGGCTACAATGTCAACAGGGCCACCGTCATTGGTGGCGATAATGGGCAGGCCGGAGGCTGATGCTTCAATGAGGGTCAGGCCGAACGGTTCTACCAGGGCCGGGTTGACAAAAACGCCGCCGCTGTCGGCGCAGAGGCGGTACAGTTCAGGGACTTCCGAGGCAAAATCGTGTTTTTTCGGGATGGCCAGTTTACCATAAAGATCGTAAAAATCCATTTTCAGCAGCATGTTGGTGAGAACGTTGCGTTCATTGTCCTCCATCTCGCTGATGTTCTTACGGATACCGGCAAAAATTGCCAGGTTTGCCATGGATCGCAGATCGCCATCCAGACCATAGGCTTCAATCAGGCCGCCAATGTTTTTGCGCTGATCCGGGCGGCAGAGAGCTAAAATAAAAGGCTTTTGTGGATCCGACCAGAACCGCTGTAGCTCTCGCAACAGGGTCATTCTTGTCTGTTTGGCCGATTCGTTCTGGTTTTCCGGGTCAAGCCGGTTGTGGTAATAAGGGTAAAAGCTGTCAATATCGATTCCAGGCGGGATAACGGTAAAATCGTTTTTCGGACTGTTTGTGTAAAGTCCGTATTGTTTGTCTATTTCCTGTTTTGTACTGGTAATGATGCAGTTTGCTTTTTCAATAATTGTTTCTTCAGTGCTGATGCGCTTGTCTATCTTGTATCGTTTGTTTATCTCCCTGGTTTTCATCCCTCCGGCCAGGATTTTGGCTTTTTTGTTGCGGCCAAGAGAATGGCCGGTGAAAATAAAGGGTGTGCCGAATGTTTCGGCAAGCTCCATGGCAACATAGCCCCCGTCGGCATAATGGCCGTGGAAAATATCTGGAATGCGCCCAAAGGCCCTGAGCATTTTGATTGTTTTGTCGATGAATTCATCAAGATGGGGCCAGAGGAGTTCTTTGCGGATGTATTTCCTGCCGCCGCATTGGACACGGACAATGCGGACATTTTCAGACAAACGTTCCATGGGGGATGCATAGATGGTGGAGACGGTTTTGTCCTGAATGAGACGGGTCACCAGATCGACTTGATCCACATCAGGATGTTTGCCAAGTACCTGGGCAAGCTCCAGCACATATTTTACCTGGCCGCCGGTGTCGGCGTCCCGGCCAAGCTCCGGTGATTCCCCGCGGATAAGTCCGTGCAGGCTGAAAAGCTGAATGTAAAGTCCTGATTTTGTCATGATTGTCTATGTGGTAAGCGTTTGTCTGTAATTCTCTCACAGGGGCACAGAGATCACAGAGCGTTTTTTATATTTTTCCGTGCCTCTGCGAGCTCTGTGAGAAATTTTCCTGGTTGAGGTTTATTTTCATCGGCGGCGTAGCACCCGCTTTGCCTGCCACATAGGCTCCACGCCGGTTGGCCCTCTCTAGGCATATCTGCCAGGGGCGCTTATTGATAATCCCTTCAATCAATCCGGCAAAAAAAGCATCACCTGAGCCAACGGTGTCAACCACCTTTGCCGGAAAACCAGGATGACTGAAAGCGCCGTCAGGGCATATCAGTAAGGCTCCCTTCTCTCCGAGGGTAACGGCCAGGCTATGCAGATTCCATCTGCGGAAAAAACGTTCCGCCTTTTCCTGTAGAGAGCCGGAGTTGATGTCCGACCATGAGGCCGCCTTGTGCAGTTCATCGTCGTTTAATTTGACCACATCGGCCACCTGGAGAGAGGCCAGCACTGTCTCCACCGGAGTAAAAGGGGGGCGCAGATTGACATCATAAAAGATGATATCCGCCATATCCCATAAAGATTGAATGGCCCTGCGGCTTTTTTCCGAACGTTGGGCCAGGGTGCCGAATAGCAGATGAAAGGCGCCTGGCGCGATGTTGTCTATTGCTGCCCCGTCAATGGCGTCCCATGCGGCGGGAGCGACAATGTCAAAGGATGGCTGGTTGTTGCGGTCAAGGGATACAACAACCTGTCCGGTGGGCAGTTCGTCGTCAATTTGGACATCCTCAGTAGACAGGCCGATGGCGGAAATACTTTGTAAGGTCAGATTTGATAATTTGTCCCGGCCGATACGGCTGACCAGACGAACATTCATGTCAAGAGAGGAGAGGTGATAGGCTGCATTTAACGGTGCGCCACCAAGGATTTTTTTTTCGTTAAAAATATCCCAGACGATTTCACCGATGGAAATGATCATTTTTTTATCTCGCAGAGGCTGTTCCCGGCTTGAGTGCGGCGATGTTTATCAGATATCGAAATGATATAATGAAATAGTGCAAAAGTCAAACTGGTACGGAGAGGGCTCAGGATAACGTCAAAGTCTCGTATGAATTGTTGTTTTACCACGAAGCACACGAAGGCCACGAAGGGTTAACTACAGGAAAACATAGAAAAAAATTTTTTAAACGGAGAGGTAGAGACTCAAGCGTTGACTTATCTTGATATTCTGGTTGTCGGGCCGCAAAGGCCGACGACCTTGTTGCGGCCGGCATCCTTAGCCATATAGAGAGCTT
>DAOUUW010000035.1 GCA_030667965.1 Deltaproteobacteria bacterium | reverse complement strand
CTGGTGAAAGGAAGAAACTCTGTGACGGGTTCAAGACCCAAGGCACATCCCTTCTCTTTCCCATATTTAATTAAAGTTTCTACCGAAAAGAAGATTAAATTTATTTATTAACTTTTGTTTAACTTTCACCATACAAGGCACGGAGTCCACAGAGGATTTTTTCTCTGCGTCTCTGTAAACTCTGTGAGAAAATTTCACCAGCCGCCTGTAGGGTGCGCACTGCGCACCACAAAAGCTGAACGCTGCAGCTTTTAATTTACAACGCATTTTCAACAACAAACTCCCGCACCTTCTCAACATCGGCATCAAGCACCTTGCAGCGGGCCTCTTTGTTCTCAAGTCCCTGCAGGCCTTCCGGCATCTCCGGAGACCGGCCGATGGCCTCCTGCACAGCGGTACCGAACTTGGCCGGATGGGCCGTGGCCAGGCAGACCATGGGAACATCCCCGTCAAGATGAAACTGCGCCGCCTTTACCCCCACTGCTGTATGCGGGTCAAGAACATAATCGTTTTCCCGGTAAAAGGAGCTGATCATCTCCAACGTTTCCTGCCGGCTGACGCATCTTGAGACAAAATCCGACCTGATTTGCTGTAGATCATCTTCAGGGAAAACAAGTCGTCCTGTCTGGCCAAATTCCTCCATATCTTTTCTGGTGCGCTCGGCATCCCGGCCGCGCAGAAAATAAAGATACCGCTCAAAATTACTGGCCAACTGAATATCCATTGACGGGCTGGAGGTATGCACCACCTTGCCCAGTGAATAATCACCATGAAGAACAAACCTGGAAAGCAGATCATTTTCATTTGTTGCCAGCACCAGGCGGCGAATCTGATTCGGCAACAGTTTTCCGGCGATATAGCCCGCGAAAATATCGCCAAAATTACCGGTGGGTACGGAAAAATCAACCGGGCCCTTGGCACTCAACTTTAATGCCGCATAGATATAATAGACCACCTGGGCAAGGATTCTGGCCCAGTTTATCGAGTTAACCGCGCCAAGATGATAGTTCTCTTTAAAGGCGATATCATTGAAAATGGTTTTAACGATGGCCTGGCCATCATCAAAAGTGCCGCGGATTGCCATGTTGAACACATTGGCATCGGTGACGGTTGTCATCTGCAGTTCCTGGATGGCACTGACCCGCTTATGGGGGTGGAGAATAAAGATGTTGATCCGCTCCTTGCCCCGCACGCCGTAAATGGCGGCGCTGCCCGTATCCCCGGATGTCGCCCCGAGGATATTCATCTTATCGCCGCTTTCCTTGAGCAGATATTCAAAGACATTGCCGAGAAACTGCAGAGCCACATCCTTGAAGGCCAGGGTCGGGCCATGGAAAAGCTCCAGAATATACACGTCTCCCTTTTTCACCAGGGGAGTGATGTCCCCATGGCTGAAAGTTGCGTAGGAGCGGTTAATCAATTCCCGAAGATCCCCTGGATCTATATCGTCAACAAAGAGAGACATCACCGCATGGGCAAGATCCTGGTAAGACATGTCACGCCATGCCGTTACATTCTTTTTATCAACCTCCGGCATGGTCTGCGGAAGGAGCAGGCCGCCGTCAGTGGCAAGGCCCATCATCACTGCTTCTTTAAAGGATATGGGGCTGATTTGGCCCCTTGTGCTGATATATTTCATAAAAATTTTACGTTTTAAAATTTAAGGTTAAAGGCTGAAGGCTGAAGGCTGAAGGCTGAAGGCTGAAGGTCACTCCTCAACCTCTACCCTCGGCGCATCATGCCAGAGGCCTTCCAGGTCGTAATAACTTCTCTCATCCCGATAAAAAACGTGAACCACAACATCGGCAAAATCCAGCAAAACCCAAAGCCCTTCCTGCAGCCCCTCAGTGGAGCCGTCCTTGGTCCTTTTTTTGCTCAGCTCACTGTTAATTGCCTCGGCCAGACCTTGGACGTGACGGGTTGAACGGCCGCTCATGATGACAAAATAATCGGTAAAAGACGAAATCTTCCGCACGTCAAGGATGACCAGATCTTCAGCCTTTTTATCTAAGGCCACCCGACTCAGGAGGCGAGCGAGTTCAAGGCTTGATTTTTCAACAAAATTCTTATGTACTTTTTTCATAGTTTCTCCAAAAAGGAAACAAGCTCATTATGCCATGTTTCAGGCTGGTCGAGATAGCAGGGATGGGGCGCGCCGTCAATGATACGAAAAGAAGAACCGCTGATCATTTCACTGAGCAGCTTGCCGTTTTTAATGGGAGAAATGGCATCCTCACCTCCCCATATAATGAGGGTGGGCACGTTTATTTGTTCCAGCCTGCCCCTGTTTTCATGCACGCCCACAGCCCCGACCAGCACGAGACCGCCAACGATTCCTGGATTATCCAGGCAAAACTCCAGGCAGACCCTGCCGCCCATGGAAGGCCCGATGAGAACCGGTTTTTCAAGTTTCCTGTCGTTGATAAAATCAAGAAGGACCGCACCGGGACTGCTTCCACATTCGGGCGAACCACCAAATCCGGGCAGATCAATGGCAAGGGCATGCTGCCCGGCCCGGGCCAGAACATCCAATGTCCCCAGATCCTTCCAGGTTTTGGCCTGAAATTTCATGCCGTGCAGCAGGACAATATCCCTGCCTGTCGCTTCCCCTGCTTCCATAAAATGAATTTCACAGGAACCGACCGGCTCTTTACGCTCTAACACTTCAGTCATCTACCACTCCTTAAAACATTGATGAACCCGTAAAAAGTCAAAATTGACTGGGAATGACGACAAAATGTATTTTTTACAAAACCATCAAACATTGTTTTTATCTTGAAAAAAACTCTAAAACATACTTATAAACGATAAAGATGAAAACATAAATTCTCAACGGTTCGTATCCCTGACAAATCTAGCTGATTGACTTCTACACAATGTAGGGTATAATTTTGCTCTTATTTTTATTTTTTCCAAATCCCTCACAGAACTACCGGAGACACAAAGAAACATAAAAAAAAGCTCTGTGAACTCCGTGCCTCTGTGAGATTTATCAGGGTTCGGTACAACCATACAACTTTTTCAGGACTATTTTGAATGAATAAAGCGCTCAAGTGGAAATTTCTTCTTCTTTTTGTTCTTGTCGCCTTTTCCGGGCTCACCCTGCTTCCGTCCTTTTACGGCAATACGACGGAATGGTGGAAAAAATACATGGCCCCGGAAGGGCTGCACCTGGGGCTTGATCTCCAGGGGGGCATGCATCTTGTTTTAAAGGTCGATCTGGATAAGGCCATTGAAAATTCACTGGATTTTGCCGCCCAGGACCTGAAAAACAATCTCAAAGACCAGCGTATATCCGTCGTACGCACAGCGTCAACCGATGCCAAAAAAGTCATTTTCACCCTGCCCAACACCGACTCCGTTGATACGGTCCAGCAACTTGTTGACGATGATTTCCCCAATCTCGCCATTGCCATCCAGGCCGAGGAAGGAAGCTTCCCCCGCATCACCCTGACCCTCAAGGAAGAGCAGATTGCCTTTATTAATAAAAATGCGGTTAATCAGTCCCTGGAAATCATCCGGAACCGTATTGACCAGTTCGGCGTTTCTGAACCGGTCATTGTCCGCCAGGGAAAGGATGAGATCATAGTCCAGCTTCCCGGCGTCAAGGACCCGAAACGGGCTCTGAGCCTCATAGGCCAGACCGCCCAGCTTGAATTTAAAGTTGTTGACGCAAGCGGCCTCAACCTGCCTGCCCTGATTTCCCAGGCCCAGTCTTCCGGAGAATGGCAGGAAGGAGAAAGCAGAGAAAAATTAAACCTGGCCCTGAAACGCTTTTTGCCCAACAATACCGAAATTTATTTCGAAAAAGAGGTTAACCAGCAGACCGGCCAGGAAATCCGCACGCCGCTCCTCCTGCACAACCAGGTGCTGATGACGGGCGACATGGTAAAAAGCGCCCAGGTTCGTGTTGGCGGCAACTTTAACGAGCCATACGTCAGCCTTGACCTCACAGGCCGGGGCGGCAAGGTTTTCGGCCAGGTCACGGAAAAAAACGTCAACAGACGGCTTGCCATTGTTCTGGATGACGTTGTACGCTCCGCTCCGGTTATCCGGGAAAAAATCATGGGCGGCAGTGCCCAGATTTCAGGAAGCTTCACCTATGAAGAGGCATCCGACCTGGCCATTATTCTGCGTGTCGGCGCCCTGCCCGCCCCGGTTTCCATCATCCAGAACCTGACTGTCGGCGCCTCTCTGGGCCATGATTCCATCAACAAGGGGCTTTCCGCCGGCTTACTGGGCACCGTGCTGGTCGTGCTCTTTATGATCGTCTACTACCGCCTTTCCGGCGTCATAGCAAATGCCGCCCTGCTACTGAATATCCTCTTTCTCTTTGCGGGCCTCGCGGCTATGCAGGCAACCCTCACCCTGCCCGGCATTGCCGGCATCATCCTGTCAATCGGTATGGCAGTGGACTCGAACGTGCTCATTTTTGAACGTATGCGGGAGGAATTTGCCATCGGCAAATCAGTGAGATCGGGTGTTGAAAGCGGATACGACAAGGCATTCTGGACCATTGTCGACTCCCAGGTCACCACCCTTATCACGGCTCTCGCTCTCTTTCTCTTCGGCACCGGGCCGATCAAGGGTTTTGCCGTTACCCTTTCCCTGGGTGTCACCTTCAACCTGTTCACCACCCTGTTCTGCACAAGGCTGGTTTACGACACGCTGTACAGCAAGCGCATGTTAAAACCGATATCGTTTTTAACCCTGCTTAAACGCCCTGCTATCGACTACATGAAAATGCGCAAAATTACCTTTGCCATTTCCGGTATCCTTGTGGTGGTGGGACTCTTCGCCTTTACGCAGTTACTGCGCGGTCAGGGAAATCTCGGTGTTGATTTTGCCGGCGGCTCCATGCTGCAGTACAAGGCATCACAGTCCTATGAGCTGGAAAAGGTGCGCAAGGTCTTCTCCGACAGCGATGTGGCTGGTGTTGAGCTGCAGCCGGTGACCAGTGAAAACCGCTTGATTGTCAAAATTAAAAAATCTGAAGAGGTGGTGGGCGAAGACAGCGTAATCATTTCAGCCCTTCTGACCGACAAACTGCCGGAATACAATTTCGTCATGGAAAGCCAGTCGGAAATCGGTTCTTCAGTCAGTGAAATGCTGCGCAACAAGGCCATTCAGGCTATTTTCATCTCCCTTGCCGGTGTCATCTGTTATCTGGCCCTGCGTTTTGATCTGAGTTTCGGCGTGGCGGCCGCCATTGCCACCTTCCATGATGTTATCGTCGTACTGGGCATCTGCTGGCTGATGAATATTGAAATCACCCTGCTCATCGTCACAGCCCTGCTCACCTTGGCCGGCTACTCGCTGAACGACTCGGTGGTTGTCTTTGACCGTATTCGTGAAAATATGCGCAAACAGAATCTGGATCTGAATTTTGCAGGCATCATCAACCTCAGCATCAACGAGGTCATGAGCCGCACCATCGTCACCACGGGGACAACGGGCCTGGTGCTGATGGCCCTCTTTGTCCTGGGCGGCACGGTTATCCATGATTTTTCCTTTGCCCTGCTCGCAGGACTTTTGGTTGGTACCTTTTCATCAATTTTTGTAGCAAGCCCGGTTCTCTACCTGTGGCGTAAATAAGGCTGATCGCCCGGAACGGAGAAAGAAAAAGTGTTCATTTCTAAACTGAAGCCGCCGAAAAAACCGGATCAGCCGGATATCCGACTACCGGATCATGTTCGCCGTCTGGCTGATGATGAAATATTTTCCTTTGCCTGCCATCCCGGTGTTCCCTGCTTTACCGAATGCTGCCGGCAGCTTGAACTGGCCCTCACCCCTTATGATGTTCTGCGTTTAAAAAATAAACTTGGTATTTCCAGTAAAGAGTTTGTCGATCAGTACTGCCTTGTGGAGTACGAAGAGGGTGATATCTTTCCCCGGGTCTATCTCGGCATGGTGGATGACGGCAGGGCAAGCTGTCCCTTTGTGTCGGAAAAAGGCTGCCGGGTTTACAGCGGCAGACCGGCCCCCTGCCGTACGTATCCCCTGGGCCGGGGCGCCTGGCAGGACAGGACAGGACAAAGTCATTCCATGTATGTGCTGCTGCAGGAAGAGCATTGCAAAGGCTTTGCAGAACCGCTGCAACAATCCATTTCCTCCTGGATCACGGACCAGGGCCTGACCGAGTACTTCCAGGCAAACGATCTGCTGGTGCCTTTGCTGCAGCATGAAAAAATAAAACAGGGTTTCAGGCCATCCGCCGTCCAGCGGGATTTATACATGACAACATTGTTTGATCTTGAAAATTTCAGTGAAAATGCGAAAAACGGCGACCACACGGATCTGCAATTATTGGATCCGGCCGTAAAATGGCTGATCCGGCAACTCTTTGGCGAACGGAGTACACTCTCATGAGCAAACAGGTAAAAGCCATTGTCCTGACCGGCTACGGAACAAACTGTGAGACTGAAATGGCCCATGCCTGCAAACTGGGCGGGGCGGAGCAGGTTGATATTGCCCATATCAGCGAACTCATCCACGGCGAATTTTCCCTGGACGACTACCACTTTCTCAACCTGCCCGGCGGCTTTCTCGACGGTGATGATCTCGGCGCCGGCCAGGCTGGAGCCCATCGCATGAAATATGCCGTTGTCAAACAAAGCGGAGAAAAACTGCAGGAGCAGCTCATCCGCTTCATAGACGCAGGCAAACTCATCATGGGTGTGTGCAACGGTTTCCAGCTCATGGTGAAAATGGGGTTGCTGCCCGGTTTTGACAACAAACATGACGACAGGCAGGTGAGCCTCACCTATAATGATTCCAGCCGCTTTGAAGACCGCTGGACAACACTGCGGGTTGACGAACATTCCCCCTGCGTTTTCACCAAAGACCTGACAGACCTCTATTATCCGATACGTCACGGCGAAGGCAAATTTGTTGCCAAAGACGACAAGACCTTAAAGCGTCTGCAGGACGACAAACTGGTTGTGTTACGCTATACCGATCCTGCAACTGGCCAACCCACCATGGGATATCCGGCCAACCCGAACGGATCGCCTGACTCCATTGCCGGCATCTGCGATCCAACCGGCAGACTGTTCGGTCTCATGCCCCATCCCGAGGCCTTCCTGCACCGGACAAACCACCCGCGCTGGACAAGGGAAGAGCTGCCCGAGGAGGGACAGGGTGTGGTGCTTTTTAGAAACGGCATCAATTTTATCAGGGAAAATCTGCTGTAACTGATGAGCTTCTCAACATGAAAACATTTTTCACCACAGAGACCACAGAGCGCACAGAGAAAAAATGAAAAAACTCTGTGATCTCTGTGATCTCTGTGGTTAATTTTGAGTCAATGGACGCTCCTGCAATAGAAACCGAGACCATCCCGCCGGGGAAACGACTGGTTTCCTTTATCCTTGAAATTCGCAAAACCATCCTCTCTTTAGGGATTGGCATCGGCCTGGGTACCCTGGGATTTTACTTTATCTCGCCCACCATATTTGCCGCCTTGCAGGGACACCTTAACCAGAAACTGGCCTTTTTCACTGTGGCCGAGCCCTTTCTGGCCCACGTCAAAATTGCCCTTTTCGTCACCCTCTTTCTCTTCATGCCGTGGATCGCCTTCTGTTTCTGGCGAGCCATGGCCCGGCCTTTCGGCCTTTCAGGCAAGGTACTGTTTACCTTTATATTTTTTTCCTGCCTTCTCTTTTACAGCGGCACCCTGTTCTGTTATTTTATCACCCTGCCCTTTGGCATCAAGTTCCTTCTCGGCTTTGAATCCGAGCAGCTGAAATCCATTATTTCCGTGGGCAAATTCGTCTCCTTTGTCACCGTCTTTGTGCTGGCCTTCGGGCTCATCTTTGAATTGCCCATTTTCATGGTATTTGCCGGCAAAAGCGGACTCTGCCCCCGCGCATCCTTTGAAAAACACAGGCGCTACGCCGTGCTTGCCATCAGCATCGTTGCCGCCCTCCTCACCCCGACACCCGATATCGTCAACATGCTGCTCATGGGCGGCCCCCTCTACCTGCTTTACGAAATGGGAATAATTGTTCTCAAAGTGTTGAAAATCAGATAAAATAAAAAAATCTCTTTTTTTCATCAAACCATCTTCTTTTTCAGGCCAATGCAGCGACATATTTTACGAATATTCATCCTGATTGCTTTTCTGCTCCTTGCGGGCGCGGCTGCTTTTTCAATACTGCTGCCCCCCTGGATCCAATCCTCCCTCCTGCCATCCCTGGTGCAAAAGGCAGGCATTGATCATTTCAACGTCACTCCCTCCCGCATCGGGCTTACCCATTTACAGACAGGATTTCAGATCGGCCCCCGGGAAAATCCGGTGCTGACCGTTGCATCATTGTCCGCCGACTACACCCTTTCAGGCCTGAAAAACAAAACAATCAATCAAATATCTTTAAACGGCGTTGAACTGCGCTTTGCCGTTAAAAACAACAAACTTGTTATCAATGATGCGGGACTGCAGAAACTGCTCACTGCGTCATCCACCGACAAAGTACAGACATCAGAACCACAGCCTTTAGTGCCATATACAGTCAGAAAAATTATTATCCGCCAGGCCACCCTGGTCTGCACGGTGGAGGATCGCCACTTTCGCCTGCCCTTTGAGGCGGAACTCGTCTTGCCTCAACCTTCTTCCGACAAATCCTCCCGGGGACAATTGCATATTAAACTCT
Organism: Deltaproteobacteria bacterium; assembly: GCA_030667965.1. Lineage (GTDB taxonomy): Bacteria > Desulfobacterota > Desulfobulbia > Desulfobulbales > SURF-16 > JAHLLM01. Next base: position 12,480 of record DAOUUW010000035.1, on the reverse strand, counting down.
ACCCGAGGGAACAGCTCTTCTTGCTCAGCCTGGTATTTAATAGAGAGAATATGACAGGCGACGTTTCTTTTTCTGCTCAGCAACTTGATCCACGTCGCTTCAGCGATATTGTCCATCTCCCCTGGCTCAATGAAAAACAGCGCATAGATGTTACAGCAAACGCTTCCTGCAACCTGTTCCCCTTCAACGTGTTGAAAGTCAAAGCCCATTCACAGCTGGCAAACAGCAGGTTCCAGTTTGGCAATGTCTCCTTTTTTCCTCTTGAAGAGAAAACAGCAGAGCCACCCTCTATTTCTGTGACCCTGTCACCTCGGCAAGAGGGTTGGCAAATTGATGCCGACTGCTCGCTGCCGGACATGACAGCAAAGATCAATGAAACATCCGTTACGCTGCTTTCTCCATCCCTGCAAGGCAAAGGCATTTTTTCAGACGGTAAACTCAGCGCCGATTCCCAGCTGACACTGCAGATAAAAGCAATACATGACACGTTCAGGGCAGAGCTGCCCCAGTTGCAAATTCGTTCATCGGCAAGCTGGCTTGCCGGTGAAAAACCGCATTTTCAGGGCGTGGTGGAAACATCAGAAGCCTCATTTCACCACCTTCCCGCACAACTGACCCTGCTCGGCGGGCAGATGAACATCCCCGTCAACTGGCCCCTGGCGGATAAGACGGATGAAGGACGGCTGGAAATCAAAAAAATAAAATGGCAGGACAGGGAACTTGGCAGCCTGGATGGGAAAATTATTCATGAAAAAGGCTTAATCAAACTGATAACGGATTTCAACGCCGGTGTTTTGCCCGGCTTTAGCGTCTCATCCTCCCTGAGCATGCCTGTTGACCCGCACTTACAGGCTGTAACGCATCTCGGCGTCACCATTCCCCCATACACATTATCCGATTTAGCTGTGACGGATTTCTTCCCCGATGCGAAGGAACTGTCTTTATCCGGGGTGATAAGCGGCCGGGCCGACATGCAATTTGACAAGATTCTTACCGGAGAAGGGCGTTTTGCCATAGCCGGAGGTAAAATTTTTCTGCCGGAAAACAATATCACCGTTTCAGACATTAACACAGAGATCACATTTCCCCGCCTGCCGCAGATCGGCAGCCTGACCGGGCAAAAACTTCATTTTGGTTCGGCCGGCTTGAATGATCTTAAGATCGACGGAGGAAGTCTGATCTATACCATTGAATCAGCTCATTCATTTTTCCTGGAACAGGGAAACTTCAACTGGGCGAAGGGAACCGTTGATACCTATGCCCTACGCTTTGCCGGCAAAAAGCCGCCGCAAAACATGATTTTTTACTGCAGCAAAATGAATCTTGCCACAATCCTTGCCCAGCTTGGCATAGAAAACATCTCCGGCGACGGCACGGTGAACGGCCGCATTCCCTTTGCGCTTCAAGATGGAAATCTTACATTCGGCCAGAGCTTTCTCTACTCCACCCCCGGCGAGGGCGGCATCATCAAGGTAGGAGACAAAGATTTTCTCACGCGAGCCATACCCATCAACACCCCGCAATTTTCCCAGCTTGATTTTGCCCAGGAGGCATTGCGCAATTTCAGCTACAGCTGGGCAAAAGTTCATATCGCCAATGAAGATGACATGCTGGTGCTGCAGCTGCAACTTGACGGTAAACCTGCCAAACCGCTCCCTTTTTCCTATGACACCCGCACAGGCGCTTTCAGAAGATTGCAAGACAAAAATGTAAGGGGAATGTCTCAGCCAATCCGACTCGATGTCAATTTTCGCTTTCCTCTGAACACCCTTATGGATTATGATAGGAACATTAAAGATTTGCTTGAACAAATCCGTTAATATCCGTAACTCAACATCCCGTGGAGAGACATCATGTTAAAAAGGACCATTCCTCTCATGTTTTTTGCAATCATGCTGCTGGGCGGCTGCACGAAGCATGAAATAGACTCCCGCCATGAAATCCAGGTTGCCCCCGTGGAAATCAAACCCATCCATATCACCATTGATATTAACATCAAGGTCGACAAGGCCCTGGATGATTTCTTTGATGATATTGATGCGGAGAAAAAATAAAAAGGAGATTTTGCCATGTTCAAACACAGAAACCGACTCATCATTCTTTTCGCACTGTTCTTTACATTCTGTTTAACGCTGAATGCCGGGGCCGCCGGCATTAAAGAACGCATGAAGGCCCGTATTCCGGCACTTACCGCACTTCTAGCCGATGGAATTCTTGGAGAAAACAACATGGGATTTCTTGAATTCAGGAAACAGAAGCCTGACCAGGCCGCCCTTGTCAATGACGAAAACAAAGACCGCCGGGACGTCTATGCAGCCATAGCAAAACAGCAGGGCGCAAATCCTGAACTGGTCGGAAAAAGACGGGCCCAACAGATTGCCCAGATTGCAGCTGCCGGAACCTGGTTGCAGAAGCCCAATGGAAGCTGGTATCGGAAGTGATGAAGGATTTTAGACTAAAAAAACCTAAAACTCTCTTAAATCAAAACCATGGAGTTGCAACAAAGCCGCTGTAACGCCAAACCTGGGGGACAGACCACAGGACGGGCTTTTTCCCTTTAGCAGGATGCCGTCCACTTCTTGTAAACGGGCAATTTCCAGTACCTGATGCGCACCCAGAACAAATTGTTCGGTTACATCCACTCCTTTCCGGTTGACCACCCGGCTGCGGCCGTGCAGCACATCAAATCCGTCTCCTTCGATAATATCAGCCGCAGTACGCGGGGTTGACAGACCGCCGAGCTGTTCAGGACAAATCGGAATGCACAGGGTACCCTGTAAAAACTTCCGACAGTCCGGACATTTTTTTATTCTGCCGTCATAGCGCGTCTTCAAACCAAGCAGACAGGCGCTTACCAGATATATGCGCGGATTTTGTGCCAGAATTGCCTTTTCCTTTTGCAGGCTTTGGTTTACCATTTATTGTTACCACTGAATAAAACCTTAGTTAATGTCCCCAATGGATCCGAAGAAAAAAAACAACCCGTTAAACAGCAGGGAATTACGCCTTCTTGTTCTTGTCGGCTTTCTGTCCGTATCAGTGGCTGCCGCCTGGCTGATATTTTCCCCGGACGGCATTCCAACATACATAAACATGAAGAAACAGCTCCTGGAATTAAAAACGGAAAACCAGCGTTTACAAGAAGAAAACCGGCTGCTCAGAACAAAAATTGATACAATCACCACAGATCCGGCTTACCTTGAAGAGGTGGCTCGCCAGGATTTTCATCTCTTGAAAAAAGACGAAATTGTCTTTGAATTCAGGTAAAATAATCGTAACTATTCGGCTACGAAATAGGTTACATCCCATTTTCATTCAGCCTTTGCCATATCCTGTAAAATCCAGTCAACGGCTTCGGCTAAATCTTCCGCAACAAAATGAGGCTGAATCTCCTGCGCTGGTCCAATATAGTCATAATCACCCCTGCCGTATCCGGTTAACACGAGAATACCCTTGGCCCGACATTTTGCAGCGGCTTTTAAATCCGACCAGCGATCACCAACCACATAGGAGCGACTTAGATCAAGATTGAGATCCCGCGCGGCGTCAAGAAAAAGACCGTTTTTCGGCTTGCGGCAGTTGCACTTCTGCCGAAACCTCTCCTCCTTGGCCTCGGGATGATGGGGGCAGATATAAATAGCATCCACATGGGCACCCTCTTCTGCCAACTGCCTCTCCATTTTCCCATGCACCTCCGCCAACAAAGACTCAGGGAAATACCCCCTGGCAAGGCCGGACTGATTGGTAACAACAACCACGGGCACAGCTGCCTTGTTTAACCTGGCAATGGCCCCGCCGACACCGGGGAGAAGCTGAAAACGATCAATATGGTTAATATAGCCCATCTGCTCATTGATGGTGCCGTCTCTGTCAAGAAATACTGCTGGTTTCATAAGGGAGGATAGGTATAAGGTGTAAGGTTGAAGGTTGAAGGTTGAAGAAAAATTATCAATTCTCAATTATCAATTGTCAATTAACTTCCCCACTGCTTCCGCCACCTCGTCCACGGAAATATCGAGCATGCATTCAAAATCCGTGGCGCATGTTTTTTTCAGGCAGGGGCTGCAGGCCAGTTTTTTCTGAACCACAACAGCCTTCTCTGAAAAGGGACCGGTTGCCACCGAATCCGTGGAACCGAAGATTGCCACAAGGGGGGTTTTGGTGGCCGCTCCAACATGCATCAGACCCGAGTCATTGGTAACAAAACCATCACACACGGCAATGAGAGCCATGGCCTGGGCCAGGGTTGTTTTACCGGCCAGGCCATGAATAAAATCAGAGCCGTACGAGCATATTGTCGAAATGGTCTGCTCGTCGGCTTTTGTGCCGAAAACCACAAATTGTACGTTCATTTTCCGGTGAAGCCCGGCGGCAACCTCTCCGTATCTTTCCGCAGGCCAGCATTTTGCCGGACCATAGGCCGCACCCGGATTAATGCCGATAACAGGTCCGCCTCCCAGGCGTTCTTTAAAATTACGGGCAAAGCCCATATCTTCGTCAGACAGATGTAAAAAAAGCTCATCCGAGCCGGGTTTCATACCAAGTTCCTGAAGGAGTGCCTGGTAATAATAAACCTGGTGTTTTTTACGAATTTCTTCGCGTATAGAAACCCCATGCGTCAACAACAGAGAACGGCCGTCTCGCCTGTATCCGGCCCGTACCGGAATTTTCGCAAGCATTGCGACATAGGCTGCTTCAAAGGCATTCTGCAGCAAAATGGCCATATCAAAATGATGACGCCGCAGATAGCCGGCCAGGCGAGACATGCCGGCAACCCCCTTATGCGCCTCTTTTTTTTCATATTGAATTATTTTATCCACATGGGGGCTTGCCGCAAAAACATCAGCCACCCAGGGCTGGGCCAGTACGGTGATTTCCGCCCCGGGAAAATTCTCCCTGATGGTCCGCACCGCCGGCGTTGTCATAATGGCGTCGCCAATCCAGTTGGTTGACCGCACCAATATTTTTTGTGGATGATATTCTGTCAGATTTTTTTTCATTCCGCCTTCAACCTTCAAAAAAACCACTCTGCTTACTTTTCCCAACCCTGTCAAGTTTTTTGTAAACAGCTTGGGCTATTGGTCTTGCAAAAATACGTTTTGAATGGTAAAAGTGTTTGTTTTTCACATGAGAAGTTTTTAAAAAGGCCCTTTTTTTAAGGGCATCCAAAACACATCCCTGAAAAACCCCTCTGGTGCCCATCGGGTTGGGGAAACGGGATGAAAGTTTAACCAAAACGTAATTATTCAGCGAAAGGCTGAAAAGATTGAAATTCTCTTTATCGTAACTGTTCAGCAGTGCTTTAGATGCGTGCAAGCGGGCCTGCGAACTATAAGTATGTTATGTGAGGATGCTCGATCGTGCGCAGGTGAAGTGCTGCTGAATAGTTACACTAAAACAGGAGATTTATCATGGCTTACATTACAATGAAAGAAATGCTGGTAGCCGGTATGCACTTCGGCCACCAAACCCGTCGCTGGAACCCGAAAATGAAACCATACATCTTCGGAGCCCGCAGCAAAATATATATCATCAATCTGGACAAGACCCTTCCCCTGTTCAACAAATCATATGAGTTCGTGATGGACACCGTTGCCAATGGCGGCACTATCCTATTTGTCGGCACCAAACGTCAGGCCCAGGACATTATAAAAGAAGAGGCGAACCGTGCAGGCATGTACTTTATAAACCACCGCTGGCTCGGCGGCATGCTGACCAACTTCCAGACAATTAAAAAATCCGTTGATCGCATGAAATCCATCCAGTCCATGGTTGATGACGGATCTATTAACCGCTACAAGAAAAAAGAAGCCCTGGGCATGGAAAAAGAGCTGGTCAAGCTGGACCGCAACCTTGGCGGCATCAGGGACATGAAAGGCCTGCCTTCGGCGATTTTTGTCGTTGACCCCAAACGCGAAAAAATTGCCATTGACGAGGCAAACCGACTGGGCATTCCAGTTGTGGCCATTGCCGATACCAACTGCGACCCGGATGGCCTGGATTACCTGATCCCCGGCAATGATGACGCGATCCGTTCGATCAAGCTGATCACCTCAAAAATGGCAGACGCTGTTCTTGCCGGCAAAGCCAAGCGCGGTGAAGCAGTGGAAACCGACGAGCAGATCGGCGAAGCCATGACCGCTGCCAACGAAAACATCGAGGCAGCCGCTGTCGAAGCACCGCCTGCTGCCGGCGAAAACACCGAGGCAGCAGCTGCCGAAGCACCGCCTGCTGCCGGCGAAAACACCGAGGCAGCAGCTACCGAAGCACCGCCTGCGGAATAAAAAAAGTCAATGCCCTCACCCCGACCCTCTCCCCCAGGAGAGGGAGGAAATCCTCTCTCCTGGGGGAGAGGATTAAGGTGAGGGGAAAATCGGTCAATTGCTCTTAAGTTAATGACATTGAATAGAAAGTTCTAAGATAGAAATAGTTATAAGGATAATAGCATGAAGATTACCAGCCAGATGGTTAAAGAACTCCGCGATAAAACCAATGCGGGAATGATGGATTGTAAAAAGGCCCTTGTTGAAAATGACGGAGACATGGAGAAATCCATTGATTTTCTCCGCCAAAAAGGTTTGGCAGTGGCTGCCAAAAGGGCCGATCGCGCCACAAGTGAAGGCATTGTCCAGACCTATATTCACGCAGGCGGCAAACTCGGCGTCATGGTGGAGGTAGGCTGCGAGACCGACTTTGTTGCCAAGACGGATTCCTTCATTGATTTTTCCAAAAATGTTGCCATGCACATTGCTGCAACCAGCCCGGTGTCAACGGTTCGTGAAGACGTTCCCGCAACTCTCATTGCCAGAGAGAAGGATATTTACACCAATCAGGCCCTGGAAACAGGCAAGCCTGAAAATATTGTTGAAAAAATCGTTATCGGCAAAATGGAAAAATTTTATTCTGAAATTTGCCTGATGGAGCAGAAATATGTAAAGGATCCGGATCTTTCCATCCAGGATCTGCTCAATGCACTGATTGCTTCCCTTGGTGAGAATATCTCAATCAAGCGTTTTGCCCGCTTTCAGGTTGGAGCGTAATTTACAAACAAAACCACAAACCCGAATCTGCAAGGAAGACAAACTTTGGCAACCTGCAAATATAAACGAGTATTGCTGAAATTGAGCGGCGAAGCCCTCATGGGTGACGCTGCTTTCGGCATCAGCAATGATATTCTGGCATATATTGCCGATGAAATACGGGAACTGAAAAGCCTGGGAGCCGAAGTGGCTATTGTCATCGGAGCAGGTAATATTTTTCGTGGTGTTGCCGGTGCATCAAGCGGCATGGACCGGGCGGCGGCCGACAATATGGGCATGCTGGCGACAGTTATGAATGCTCTGGCCATCAAAGACGCCCTGGATAAAAACGGAGTACCGGCAACCGTTCTGTCTGCCATTCCCATGGAAACAGTGTGCGAACCCTTTTCCAGGCTCCGCTCCCTTGAGCACCTGAACCGGGGCGCCACCGTCATTTTCGCGGCCGGAACCGGCAATCCCTATTTCACCACGGACACTGCAGCCGTCCTGCGTGGCCTGGAAATCAACGCTGACATCATCTGTAAGGCCACACGGGTTGACGGGGTGTATGACAAAGATCCCCTCCTCCATGATGACGCCGTCAAATTTGACAGCTTCACCTTCGACGAGGTGCTTCAGCGGCGCTTGAAAGTGATGGATTCCGCTGCCATATCTCTGGCCATGGACAACGACAAAACAATCCTTGTTTTTGACGTGAATATTCCCGGTAATATCAAAAAAGCCATTTGCGGAGAAAAAATCGGAACATTGATCAGTAGTGGAGATGAAAATGAGTGAAATCCTGTTAACAATGATCGACAAAATGGAAAAAAGCCTGGATGCCTTTCGTCGGGATCTTTCAAAAGTCCGCACCGGAGTTGCTTCCCTGGCCCTTGTGGACGGCATCAGGGTTGAGTCTTACGGCTCCATGATGCCGCTGAACCAGGTTGCATCAATGACCATTCCCGAAAGCAGGCTGATTGTCATCCAGCCCTGGGACCCCCAGTTGCTACGGACCATCGAAAAAGCAATCCTTGCCGCCAATATCGGCCTTACCCCGGCCAATGACGGAAAAGTAATCCGCATTCCCATTCCCCAGTTGACGGAAGAACGCCGTAAAGAACTGGTTAAGCAGGTTAAAAAAACCACTGAGGAATACAAGGTCGCTATCCGCAACTGTCGCCGTGAAGCCATTGACCAGTTGAAAAAACTCAAAAAAGACAAAGAAATATCAGAGGATGATCTCTTTAAATTCCAGGACGAGGCCCAGAGCGAGACCGATACCTTTATCAAGAAACTTGATAAAACCATGGAAGAAAAAGAAAAAGAGGTCATGGAGGTGTAATCCCCCTGGTGTAGTCTCCCTTGGAATCTGACACGAATAACATCCCCCGCCATGTAGCCATTATCATGGACGGCAATGGCCGCTGGGCCAAGAGCCGGGGTATGATACGCCTTCTTGGCCATAAGGCCGGAGTCAACACTGTGCGGAAAATTGTCCGCGCTGCAAATGAACTCGGCATAGATGTTCTCACCCTGTACGCCTTTTCCTCGGAAAACTGGAAAAGACCTGCCCATGAGGTCTCCGGCCTCATGTCGCTTTTAAAATCGTATCTTAAAAGCGAACTCGCCAACATGCTGGAAAACAACATCAGGTTGCGGTGTATGGGCAGGGAGGAGAATCTGCCGGACCAAGTAAGAGATATTCTCAACACTTCCATTGCAAAAACGTCCGAAAATACCGGCCTTGTCCTCAATCTTGCCTTAAGCTACGGCGGACGCAATGAAATCGTCAGGGCCGCTGCAAGAATCTGCCAACTCTGTTTGGAGAACAAATTAAATCCTGCGGACATCACGGTGGAAATTTTTGCGGAACATCTTTATTCCGCCGGTTTACCCGATCCTGATCTTGTCATCCGTACAGGCGGTGAATCACGCCTGAGCAATTTTCTGCTCTGGCAGGCCTCCTATGCCGAAATTTATATCACTGAAACCCAGTGGCCGGATTTCAGCAAAGAAGACCTTCATGCGGCCATAGCCTGCTTTCAGCAGAGACAACGCCGTTTCGGCAAAACCGGGGACCAGGTAGCAGAGGCCGGGACCAAGTAAGGGCTGACGGTATGAAACGAATCATCACCGGACTGTTTATCGCCGCCGGCTGGCTGGCCATTCTCTACGCGCAGTCATTTTTTCTTTTCTGGCTGGTCATCTGCGGCCTCAGCCTGATTGCCGCTTATGAATATTTTTCCATCTGCTTTAAGCATGAAGGCAGGGAATTTCTCTGGCCCTTTATTTCCGTCACCCTGCTGCCGCTGTTTGTCACGTATTTCAAACGCCCGGACCTTGTCTATGCATTGCTGGTCTTCTCCCTGCTCTATAATACCGTCCTGACGGTTTTCATTGCTTCACGCCTGACCAAACCCTTTGAACTGCTGCTGAAAACATGTTTCGGTTCGGTTTATATCGGCCTCTTTACCGCCTGTCTTGCACTCATCATGGCCCAGCCCTGCGGGGCGTCCTGGCTTTTATTTTTGACGGCCATCACTGCAGCCTCTGACACCGGGGCTTATTTTTTGGGTAAAACATTCGGCAAAAGAAAACTCTGCCCGTCAATCAGCCCTAATAAAACAGTAGAAGGATTTCTCGGCGGCCTGCTGTGCGGCACGGCAGGCGCCCTGCTTGTTGCCTTCCTTCTCTTTGACGGCGTCAATACTGCACAACTTGCGTCTGCAGCCATACTTCTTTCCGCCCTTGGTGTGGTGGGCGACCTTGTGGAATCACTTTTAAAAAGAAGCATGGATGTGAAGGACGCAGGATCCATCCTGCCCGGACACGGAGGCATTCTTGACCGGATCGATTCCCTGCTGCTGACAGCGCCTGTTATGTATTACCTGCTCTCATTCAACCTGCTGGGCTAACTGACCATGCAAAAAAATATATCTCTTCTCGGCTCCACCGGATCAATCGGCCGCAATGTGCTGAAAGTCGTGCGCCGGTTTCCCGGCCGTTTTCACATTGTCGGCCTTGCCGCCGGAGCAAATATCTCCCTGTTGCGCGACCAGATCGAAGCCTTTCATCCCGAGCTTGTTTCCGTATCCACCTTTGAACTTGCCAGGGAACTGGCAGCCTCTCTTCCCGCCGAGTGGAGTGAAAAAATTGTCTGGGGACCGGAGGGAAACGAGCAGGTGGCAACCATTGATCGGGCCGACACGGTTGTCTCCTCCATCGTCGGTGCAGCGGGCCTGCTGCCCACCCTGAAGGCCATCCGGGCCGGAAAAAACATCGCCCTGGCCAACAAGGAAACCCTGGTCATGGCGGGTGATCTTGTCATGGAAGAGGCACGGCGGAACAAGGTGGAACTGCTGCCCATCGACAGTGAGCATAATGCCATTTTCCAGGCGCTTGCCGCCGGACGCAAAGAGGATGTGCGTAAAATTATCCTCACCGCTTCGGGCGGCCCATTCCGCGAAAAGAATATAAAGGATTTGTGGAACGTTACACCTGAAGAGGCCCTGAACCATCCCAACTGGGACATGGGCAATAAAATATCAATTGATTCCGCAACCTTGATGAACAAGGGCCTGGAAGTTATAGAAGCTCGCTGGCTTTTTAATATCGAAGTGGAACACATCGAGGTACTGGTTCACCCCCAGTCCATTGTTCACTCATTGGTGGAATACATCGACGGCTCGGTCATTGCACAGATGGGCATCCCCGACATGCGCATTCCCATCACCTATGCCCTGTCCTGGCCGGAACGCCTGAAGACGGGTCTTTCCCGCCTCAACCTGGCCCAGTGCATGGATCTCAATTTCCTGCCGCCGGATTTCTCCCGCTTTCCAGCCCTGAAACTGGCCTACCAGGCCTGTAAAAAGGGCGGCACATTGCCGGCTGTTTTAAATGCTGCCAACGAAATTGCCGTGGCAGCTTTTCTTGACAAAAAAATTCGATTTCCGGAAATTTCCCTGGTGGTGTCAGAAACTTTGAACCGTTTACCCCGAAAAGACATCAAAGATGTAGAAACTATCCTTGATGCCGATCTCTCTGCCAGGATGCAGGCTGAATCGGTGGTTGAGGCCCTGCACATCAAATATTTACAATTAACCGGTCAGGAGATTGTCAGCCCCGAATTACCTCCGGGGCAGCGTATTTTATCATGAATTCTATTTTGTCATTTATCATTGTTCTCGGCCTGCTCATCTTTGTCCATGAACTGGGCCATTTTCTTTTTGCCAAGCTCTTTGGCGTACGGGTACTAAAATTCTCCCTGGGTTTCGGCCCCAAGGTATTCAGCCGGGTTTACGGAGAAACTGAATACATCATCAGTGCCTTCCCCCTGGGGGGATTTGTAAAAATGTTCGGTGAAAATAAAGACGACGAGGTGTCACCCGAGGAAACCAGAGTCTCTTTCTCCCACAAAAAAATATGGCAGCGTTTTCTCATTGTCCTTGCCGGCCCGGCCTTTAATCTCCTCTTTGCCGTGCTTGTCTTCTTTTTCATCTTTGCCATAGCAGGACTTCCCCTGCCTAAATCAGGCACGGAAATAGGCAGCGTTTCAAAAGATACCCCGGCAGACATCGCCGGCTTCATGGCCGGTGACTCCATCCTGACCATCAACGGTGAAGAGACCCTTGACTGGAACGATGTTTCCCGCCTTATCCGTACTTCCGGCGGCCAGCCGGTGGTGGTGACAATCGCTCGTGACGGCGAAGAGCTTGTCCTCACCGGCACACCGGAAAAACAGGATGTCAAGGATATCTTCGGAGAGGTGGTGGATGAGAGGTTCATGCTCGGCATTTCCCGCAGCTCCGAGGTGGTTTATGAGAAAGCTTCCATTCCTGCAGCCCTTATGGCCGGTTTCAGCCAGACATGGACGTTCATCTATCTCACCATCATGGGCATTATCAAAATATTCCAACAGGTGGTGCCTGCCTCGGAACTGGGTGGCCCCATTCTCATTGCCCAGATGGCGGGTCAGCAGATGGAGGCCGGCTGGGTCAACCTGGCCTATTTTATCGGCCTGCTCAGCGTCAACCTCGGCATCCTGAACCTCTTCCCCATTCCCATCCTGGACGGTGGTCACCTGGTGCTGTACACCCTGGAAGCCATCAGGCGCAAACCCCTGGAAGACCAGACCATGATCAAACTGCAACAGTTCGGCATGCTGCTGCTGGGCAGCCTGATGATCTTTGTTTTTTATAATGATATCATCAGGATTTTCAGTAAAGGATAGGAAAGAAGAACATGAAGCATATCCGGTGCGCAATGCGCACCCTACTTTCTAAACATAATCTTGGCACTGCATCTCCAATGCTTACTCCACGTAGGGTGCGCACAGCGCACCAAAAAAAACGCCCAAAGACAAATGGCCCATACCCCAAAAAACATAAGCCGCACCCCTCCGGTCATTCTTGCCATTGAAAATTCCGGCCTCTGCGGCAGTGTCGCCCTGTTAAGCCCT
>DAOUUW010000248.1 GCA_030667965.1 Deltaproteobacteria bacterium | reverse complement strand
TAATGGCGTATAACATTCAGAAGGTTGACTATTTTTATACAACGGTGCGAGACCAGCCCGGCGAAGCGCATAAATTTCTTTCTACGCTGCAAGAGTTAGGCATTAATCTTCTCGCTTTTACTGCTGTGCCGGTTGGTCCAGGTTCAACCCAGTTTGCTATCTTTCCTGAAGATACCGGGAAATTTACCCACGAAGCACAAAACGCCCAGATGAAACTTGACGGACCACACCATGCCTTTCTTGTTCAAGGCGACGATGAGCTTGGGGCTCTGGCGGATATCCACTTGAAGCTGTATAAGATGAATGTCAACGTATATGCCTCATGCGGGGTAGCGGACGGCAAGGGGAGTTATGGTTATGTGATCTACGTCAAGCCGGACGATTTTGACAGGGCGGTTGAAGCACTTGGTTTGTAAGGGGGCAGGTCTTCAGTAATAAAAAAGAAAAAAGTACTGCCTTGCCACGATCTGTGGGGCCTGCTTCCAGCAGGCCAACAACCACAGAAACACAATAAGAAGATGTAATCTATCCGTGTGCCACAGCGTCACTCATCGAGAAAAGGTGTGATTGGGACTTTTTACGGGATGGTCAAGTCTTGAAAATATCAATTTTCCATTCATTTGAATTTATCCTTCATTCTGTTTCTCATCGCATCGTCCATAGCTTCAAGAGTCACGGTTTTTCTGTCCGGGCTATGTAATTTGCAGAAAATGTCATCTGCTTTTTTTTATATCTTACTAAGATGTAAGGAGATTGTGGCTTGATATCGCAAATATTCGGCTACTAACTATTTACCCCGAAGGGGTTAAACATATCAGCCCAGGGCAACGCCCTGGGAAAACGATTATACATAATAATAAAAGCCCTGAAAGGGCGTAACAATCGGCATTATAAAATAATATCACGCCCTTTCAGGGCTAAAATAATTTAGGCAACTCAGAACCCAGGGCGTTGCCCTGGGCTGGTATATGGCGCCCTTTCAGGGCAAAAGAGCTAAAAGAAGTTGTTTGCAGATTTCGTAGCCGAATAGTTACTTGATATCAAGAAGTCTTATGGGTTTAGACCGTAGAATGGCGGGGCTTAAGTCTGACTCCAAAAAAATGGGGTAGGATTAAAAGATGAGTCAGATGAAGAAAGGAGCCGCAGCAAAGGAACTTCTTGCCATTTTGCTGCCGGATGGTTCCCTGCAGCTTGAGTGGGGCAGTGCGTCCGGGCAGGTGAATAAAAACAGTTCATTCTTGCAGCAGGCGATTTTTGATTCCTATAGTTCCGACCGGCGGAATTGGTTCCTTTTCCTGGGATTTACTGACCCCGCAGTTGCCCTGTCGCCTTCCCTTGATTTCTGGCGGCGTTTTACCGGTTTGTTTGTCCGCCATCTGCGTCTGACACCGGATCTGGAAGAGACGCGGCATCTGGTCCGGATTCCCCTGGCTGAAGAGGATCTGGCCGGATTGCTTGCGGTCATTCCGGCCATGACCGGTTCTGAATATGTCACTGCCGATTTACTGTCCTTTTTATGGTCTCGGCTGCATGAACTTTTTGCCACGGCAATCAGCAATTTCAGCGGAACTGTTGCCGATTTTATCCACCGTTTTTCGCCGGACTGCCATCTCCTTGGCCGCATCTATTTTCATCTTGTGGAAAATAAAGATGCCGATGCCCCCTTTGCCTTTCTGGCCACCTATTCCACCCGTATGGGTGCGGGCGGTGAGTCAAGACATCTGCCCCTGAAATATGCCCTGCAGGAATACCGGGATGATAACGACAAGTTATTAGAGCTGCTTGTCACCGTCCATGAGGCGGCCCGAGAGAGTGAGTTGATAGCTGATCTTCTGGAGAGCAATGATCTCTTTCACCCTCTGGCCTGGGATGCCTCCGAGGCCTATACATTCCTGCGGGAGATTTCCCTTTATGAAGAGGCAGGTATTCTCTGCCGTATTCCGAACTGGTGGCAGGCTGGAAAGTCCAGCCTTAGCCTCAAGGTCAGCCTGGGAGAACGGGAGCCTGCCATGGTGGGAATGGCGGCTCTTCTTGATTTTACCCCCAGGCTTTTTCTTGGTGAAGAAGAAATCTCCGTCGAGGAGGCCAGACGCTTGCTTGATGAGGTGGAGGGCTTGGCTTTTATCAAAAATAAATGGGTTGCTGTTGACCGTGATAAACTGGGCCGGACCCTGGCAGCCTATGAGGAGGCGGAAAAACTGGCAGCCGGAGAGGGGCTGACCATGGCCGAGGCCATGCGTTTGCAGCTTCAGCCCCAAAAGGTTCTGAAAACGGATGACGATAGTGGATTTACAGTGGATAACGGCAGCTGGCTGCAGTCTGTTTTTGCGAAAATGGCCAGTCCCGCAACCATGGAGGAGGTGAAGACGGATGATCGTTTTCTGGGCAGCCTCAGACCCTATCAGCAGGAGGGCTTACGCTGGCTTTACTATCTGCACGGTCTTGGTTTTGGTGGCTGTCTGGCTGATGATATGGGGCTTGGCAAAACCGTGCAGCTTCTTGCTTTTTTAAATCTACTGGCCGGGACTAAAAAAGAAAAAACCGGTGCGTCTCTGCTTATTATTCCGGCGTCCCTGCTGGCAAACTGGGCCCAGGAAATCTCCAGGTTCTGGCCGGATATGCAGGTTTTTCTCGCCCATCCTGATATGCACAAACCCCGCCGTGTGGTGGCTCCGGACAAAAAAGCTCTTGACGGACTTGATCTGGTTATTACCACCTATGCCCTTGCCCAGCGCTATGAATGGCTTGGTGAATATGAGTGGAATTACCTTATCCTGGATGAGGCCCAGGCCATCAAGAATCCCGGCACCAAGCAGAGTCGGGCGGTGAAAACGATTCCGTCCCGTAATCGTATAGCCATGACCGGAACCCCGGTGGAGAATCGTTTGAGCGATCTCTGGTCGCTGTTTGATTTTGTCAATCCCGGTTTGCTGGGTACTTCAAAAGAGTTCTCTGGTTTCAGCAAGGGGCTGGCCGACCATCCCGAGGGCTATGGACGTCTGCGGAAGATGATCTCACCTTTTATCCTGCGTCGTCTTAAAAGTGACAAATCCATCATCACCGATCTGCCGGACAAGGTGGAGATGAAGTCCTGGGCCAATCTAAACAAAAAACAGATAGTGCTCTATAAGCAGATTGTTGATAC
>DAOUUW010000200.1 GCA_030667965.1 Deltaproteobacteria bacterium | reverse complement strand
GTGGGAAAAAACATGGCTTCCATGTTTTTATGACAACAATGTTACCAAATTTCAAGGTGAGCATCAATGACAGCATCAGGAAATCAACAAACAAAAAACAAAATCATCCGTGATGTTTTCCGTTTTCCGGTAGAAAAAAACAGCACGATGTCCGTTGTTATTGAAGGAACAACCTTTGAAGTCATCAACATTGTGGCAAACGGTATCGGAATCCTCATTGATAAGGATGTCACCTTTGATGCTGATCGGCATCTTGATTCCATCGAGTTGTACCTCGACGGAGAAAAACTTCACCTGCAGGGAAGGATAATCCATATTTCACCAAGAGAATTCCAACTCATTTGCGGTATTGAATTGATAAATATCTCAAAAGAAAATGCAGAAAAGATTTCCTCCTATCTACAAAAAACCCGAAAACATCTTTTTGGCGAGAAATAATTGTGATTGCCCTTGAAATTTCCTCTCAATAACAGGATGACTATGGATGAAAAAAATGGCCGAAAAAAAACATGATGTCCTGGGTAATATTTTGCAAGGTTCTTTCCATGAAGAGAGTCTGCCAATTATTGATGAACTGACGTCTATGCTTGAACGCTACTCAAAGCCCCTTATTTCTCGGGAAAAATTGTCGGTTCCGCATAAAAAAATAACCAGTACAGGCCAAAAAAAGGAACATAAATCGCCGGTAAAGAAAAGAACAACCCATTACCTTACAAAAAACGTTTATAGTGAACTTGACGTGGCAAACAATTTTTTAAGGGGCCTCTTACCGCCCGGTTCAAAACTTTTATCTACAAAATCAAAAATTGTAGAATATGCCGTTAAAATGATGCTTGAAGATTTTGATTCAAAAGGAGAAAAGAGCCAACTGGCCGAAAAACTTCTTAAAGATAAGAACAAATGAACTCGAAAAAAGACCAAACCGTTTTCAAAAAAGAGATTCTTTAAGACCAACAACAACTTTATCTCGGATTAGAAAGTTTCTGACTTCAGAAAGCCCCTTATATTTGGGAGATTTATATGGTTATTACGTGCCCACACTGCCGGAAGGAACATACGATCGACGAAAAACATCTGCCGACCAATGTTGCCAAAGTTCGCTGTAAGTTTTGCAAAGAGCAATTTGCCATAAAAAAACCCGCTGCAAGCCAAAAGGCCACGCCTTCAGCGCAAAAGAAAAATGAAGGACCGAGAAAGATAGCTGTCACCCTGAGCAAAGGAGGGGTCGGCAAAACCACCACAGCCGTTAATCTTGCTTCAGGTCTTGCCCTTGCGGGCTTCAACGTCTTACTGGTTGACACCGACACCCAGGGACAATCCAGTTTCATGCTCGGAGTTAAACCCCAGGCAGGACTGACCGAATTTGTTAATGACGAACTTCCCCTTGATGAAATCATGATTAAGGCCCGCGACAGGCTCTGGTTGCTTGCAGGAGGAAAATCCCTGGCAGGTTTAAAACGGGTCATTGACCGCAAGGATTTTGGCGGCGAGATGACGTTAAGGGAAAAATTGTCCACCATTGATAAGCAGTTTGATTATGTCATCCTCGACACATCGCCCGGCTGGGATCCATTGATCGTCAATGTTCTTTTTTATGTGGATGAGGTCCTCACCCCGGTGTCCCTGGAAGTCATGACCCTACAGGGTCTTGTGGAGTTTTTAAAGAGCATGTCCTCCATCCAGAAATACAACAAAGACGTGGCTCTCAAGTACATTCTCCCCACCTTTCACGACAAGAGAGTAAAGAAATCAAATGCGATTTTAAAGAAACTGGAAAGTCTATACGGCGATCACATCTGCACCCCCATTCGCTATAACGTGCGCCTTTCCGAGGCCCCGGCATACGGTCAGACCATTTATGAATTTGCCCCCGGTTCACCGGGCGCCCAGGATTATCGTGAATTGATCAGAAAAATTGCAGACAATCCGAAGCTCTTTACCTGAAAATCTCTCACAGAGCTCACAGAGACCACAGAGAAAATAAAAACTCTGGGAACTTGGTTCCTCTATGAGAGATTTTCATTTTTTGTTATGGCACTATGCCATTGCCGTTTACCTAAAAAAATGACACCAGACACCTCAAATGAAATAATTATCCTGGCAAATGAAGCCTCGGAATCCCTGGGGAGAAAAATTGCCCTGCATATGGGAAGACCTTTTACCCGGGTACGAAAAAAGATTTTTTCCGACGGTGAAGTCTATCATGCCTTTTCAGAAGAAATTGACGGTCGGCATGTTATTATTATCGGCGCCACACACAATGATGAATCACAACAGGAACTGATCGATCTCATAGACGGCTGCCGATACTTCAGGGCCGGCACCGTCAATATTGTTGTTCCCTATCTGGGCTATTCCACCATGGAGCAGTCAAAGCCGGACTCCTATGAAATTCCCAAGGGTATCACCCGCACCCGACAGATATTCAGGGCCAAGCCTGATTTTACCGCCTTTATCGACCTTCATTCCGAAGCCGTGCTCCATGCCCATCGCGGCGATGTCCAGACCCTGCATATCCATACCGATTCCCTCATAGTCAAGAAAATTAAAGAACTCAGGCTTGATAATTTTGTTCTTGTCTCACCGGATTACGGACGAAGCAAATGGGTCGCCCGCCTGGCGAGTCAGCTTGACGCCCCTCACACTGCCGCTGACAAAGACCGTTATGCCATGGACAAGACCATGGTCAGTCAGGTTGCCGGCGTGGTTGAGGGAAAAGTTGCCATCATATGCGATGATATGATACGCACCGGCGGATCAATCATCCAGACTGCCCAACGCTGCAAAGAGGCTGGAGCCCTTGACACCATTGTCTTTGCCACCCACCTTGTTCTGTCAGGCAATGCCAGGGAGAAATTCAAAGAAGCGGGCATCGGCAAGATTATTGGCGCAGACACCTATCCTGGTGTGAAAAACGATTATCTGCTCGACCTCTATTCCGTGGCGCCCCTTGTGGCTGATGTTCTGAATCGCCATTTAAAAACTGCCGGTTAAAGGCTATGTTATGGGGTTTGAAAAACGAAGTTTCAAAAGATTTCCGGTTGAGCTCAACGGCATTCTTTATCTGTGCAGGGGGGTAAACGGCGACAAGATTTCCCAGCCCGTCAGCTGCCGGGTGTATGACCTGTCCCGCTCCGGTACGGGGCTCTTTACCTCCCGGGTTCTTGTCGGTAACCATCATCTTTTCTTTGCCGCTCTGGAGTCCGATGAGATCATTCTCCACCTTGAAATTTCTCTTGTACAAGACAACGGCACAGAAAAACTTTCCCTGCCGATGCGGCCTGTTTGGTTCGACCGCGTCCTTGACAAAGAACATAAACCCTTCAAAATCAGAGCAGTGTTTTATCAAAAAATTCCAACCGACCTGCTTACCCTCCTGAAAAACCAACCCTCCTAATTATCACAAGCAGTAAATCGTCATAATTCCATTATTTTACCTACTTGCAACTAAACTTTTTTTTGTGATAGAATAAATTTGATGAACCCGTAAAAAATCTTTTTCTCACCACAGAGCGCACAGAGACCACAGAGAAATCTTTTTTATTACAATCAGTTACCTCTGTGAACTCTGTGCTATCCGTGGTTAATTTGTAGTTTTTACGAGACCATCAAATTTATTTATGCAAAACAATATTCTTCCCCAGAGAATTGAATGATGAAGAGGCACGAAAGATCGGTATCCACGAAATACTTAAAAAGCCTTTCGACATCCTGCATCTTGCCGAAACAATAAAAAAATATCTGAAAATTAATGAGGAACCTCTTGCCCTGTCGGGAAAACGTTGAAGGGAGCATTACTCCGGCGTAAAAAAACGGAGACGCAGTGCATTGCTGACAACGGAAACCGAACTGAGAGCCATGGCGCCGCCGGCGATCATCGGATTTAATGTCGGACCACCGAAAATGTACAAAAGACCGGCTGCCACCGGAATACCGATAATATTATAGGCAAACGCCCAAAAAAGATTCTGTCTGATATTTGTCATGGTGGCGCGGCTCAGCTTCAAGGCAGTTAACACATGTTGTATATTTCCTTTCATCAGAACAATATCACCGCTTTCAATGGCTACATCTATACCGTTTCCCATGGCAATGCCCACATCCGCTGTGGCAAGGGCCGGAGCATCATTTATCCCATCACCGACCATGGCAACCACCCTGCCCTCTTCCTTTAGTCTTATTATCTCCTCTGCCTTATGATCCGGCAGCACCTGGGCAATAACCTTCTTAATCCCGGCCTGACGGGCAATGGCACGGGCCGTACTCTGGTGGTCGCCGGTCAGCATGACAACTTCAATACCCATCTGCTTCAAGCGGGCTACGGTTTGGGCTGATTCGTCCTTGAGCTTGTCAGCTATAGCCAAAAGAGCACTGAGCTTGCCGTCAAGGGCAAGGTAAAGCGGCGTCTTACCCTGCATGGCCAGCTTCTCCGCCTCTTTTTTCTGTTCATCAGAGACATCAACCCTTTCTTCTTCCATGAGCGTTATATTGCCGGCTAGAATCTGTACAGCTTTTGTTTTTTCATTTTCCGTTTTTTGTATCATCGCACAAATGCCGCGTCCGGGTATGGCCGAAAAGTCGGACAAATCAACCTTGCCGAGTCCCCGGGCGGCAGCAGTCCCCATAATCGCCTCGGCAAGAGGATGCTCCGAAGCACTTTCGGCAGCAGCTGCAAAGGACAGGAGTTCATCATCGGAAAAACCGGAGTAATTTATAATATCCGTCAATTCCGGTTTGCCATGGGTCAAGGTGCCTGTTTTATCAAAAACAACGGTATCTACCTTGTGGGCTGTTTCCAGGGCCGCGCCGCTTTTCACCAGGACGCCAAGCTGCGCCCCGCGGCCCGTTCCCACCATGATGGAAGTTGGCGTTGCAAGACCCATGGCGCATGGGCAGGCAATAACCATGACCGCAATAAAAATACGCAGGGCAAAGGTAAATTCAGCATGACCTATGAAATACCAGCTAATGGCTGAAAGAACAGCTATGATCATGACTGCCGGCACAAAATAGAGACTGATACGATCAACCAGTCCGGCAATGGGCGCCTTTGACCCCTGGGCATCCTGCACCATCCTGATAATGCGGCTCAGGGTGGTGTCACTGCCTAC
>DAOUUW010000199.1 GCA_030667965.1 Deltaproteobacteria bacterium | reverse complement strand
TGTTCTTCGTGAACTTCGTGGTAAATACTAATTGAGTACTGACTTTCACGATTATCAGTAGGGATGTCTTTTACCGTGTTTTCTGGTCTTTGCCAAAAATAAAAATCAAAACCCGCCTTTAAGCAGCCGGCAAAATTTTTTGGCCAGGTTTTTCAGGTCAGCGTGCGTCAGTTGGTCTGTATCCCGAATGCGGATTGTCGTTGTTGTCCCTTTTTGATCCAATGGACGCCAGCGGGCAAAAAAACGCTCATTTGGTGCTCCGGCAAAACAGATAACCGACCGCGTTCCCCTTGCCGTGGCAAGATGCTGACAGCAGGAATCATAGCCGAAAAATACATCCGCCTGGTCAATAAGGCCCGAAAGAGGGCCAATCCCACCCTGTATGCAGACCAGTCCATGCTGGAAAGGAATGTTTGCCGTAGCCATGTTTTTTTCGTTGAGAAAGACGGCGGGAATGGAGCGGTTTTTCATTTGCTTAACAAGCAGCAGGGCCCGCTCCCGTTCGCTGGGATGGCAACCGCTGTCAAGGACAACAAGGGTTTTACCATCGCGCAACAGACAATCAAACATTATTTCTTCAAACGGGTGGGGTAATCGTTTTTTAGGATCATTGCCGACTCCCAGATTGACGACAATTTTTCTGGTATCTTGGTCAAATTGGTTGAAAAATTTTCTGGTGACGGCTAAATGGGCCGGACGAATGGAGATTTGCGGGAGGATGTTTCTTTTTTCGTTAAGCAGAGTATTCAGCCATGTATTTGTCAAGTCGCTCAGGCGTTTGTTATCCGCTTGGTCCTGCCGAGAATTGAAATAGCAGTATGATGCATCATTAAAAAGAGGGAGAAGGCCAAGTTGGCTGAGGCGACTGTCCGGATCAAAGAGAAGCAATTCTCCCGGCTGAAATCCCTGCCATTCTTTTTTCAACAGCTGATACAGAGATATCCATCCTGTTAAGCGGCCAAGCAGACCACCGTCCCGGTCGTAGTGAAATTTTACCCAGTGGACACGGGGCAAACCGTAAAAAATTTCCGGCAGATGTGAAGGTCCGGTAACAATGATAGAGGCACGGGGAAATGACTCTAAAAGGCGATGAACAATGACGGAAGTGATGGCAATATCCGCTCCCACCGTCACCCTGGAAAGGATCAGTATTTTGCGCACTTTTTTAGCCGGTACGGTGATTTGCTTTTGTTTCTCTATGGCATGGTACCGGGCAAGGAGATCTTCATTAGTGTAATTAAGCTCGTTTAACAGCTTTCTGAGGTTGCCTCCCTCATTGCGTTGCCGGACAAAGGCAATCATGTGCAGTAGAACCTGGTTGCATACACTGACATCCCGGCTTGAGAAATCATCACAAAGAGATTCTATAATATTTTTGTAAATGGCAACAACAGCACTTCTCCTCACCTTTATACTGTGTTTATAAAGGGCAATCTCACACAGCAGGTGGATTGCTTCGGGATTAGGAATATCCTTTGGCGCTTCGGTGTTCATGAAGGAAAAACTTAAGTCATGAACCAGGGCTGATATGGAAATTTCCGGGTTACCCTGCTGGAATTGCCGCCACTTTTTATGGGCTGAAGCTATCTGCATGGGGAAAAGGGGTGGAGGGTTTTCATGGAAGATCTGCTTTGTTGATAAATCATAAGATCCATTAACTATAGACCCACTTCCACGTACAGGCAATAAATTTTATTTATTAAAGCTGCATTGCAGCCGATTTTCGGCGATTTGGTTGACTTTGGCCGCATTGCGACTTTCTGATTTTCTGCGGTTTTTTTCTAGAACAAATCTGCTCAGGAATAATATGAACTTGCGGTTTTGCTGAAATGATTAAAATTACCGCTGGATCATCAATAGACTGCGGCATGGTAGTGTTATCTGGGTTTGCGTTTATCACTCCCAGCTGAATGATGCCTTGTTCGAAATAGCATATGTAGCCGAAAAATCGTTGTCAACTCTTTCGGATCAAAGTAGATATCAGGAAACAGCAGAGTAACTTAGTTATGTGCGACTATAATTTGATTTTACGGTAATGAATTCTTAATCAAAGTCATTTTGGAAGGAGAACAAAATGGCACGTAAATTATGTTTTGAATCTAAGTCTCTTACTTGTTTTCATCATATTGAATTTGGTGCATATAGAAGTGCTGGAGATACATGCAAAAAATAACAAATGGAAATTAGTTTGCAAAGTAAACGAACAGTTGTTGTTACAGGTATGGGCATTGTTTCGTCCATAGGGTTGTCTCGTGGAGAAGTACGAGAATCTCTTCGTGAAGGTAAAAGCGGTGTCGTTCTTTTAAGTGAACGGAAAAATCTTGGTTTTCGTAGCAGTTTGAGCGGAATTATTTGTGGATTTAATAATCGTCCTGATCTTGAAAGAAGATATCGTAAAACCCTCCCTGAATTTGGTTTGTGGGCCTATGATGCCGTTTCGCAGGCCCTTGATCAAGCGGGTGTGAACAGAGAAAGCCTGGCTGGGGATGAAAATACCGGCCTTATCTTTGGTAATGATTCATCAGTTGTCACTGCAGTTGAACAGTGTGACATGTTGCGAGAAGCAGGTGAAACAAGAGGGATCGGAACTGGTCATATCTTTCGTTTGCTGACAAGCACCATCACATTGAATTTATGTACTAAGTTGCAACTTCATGGGTCTTCATGGTCTGTAAGTGGGGCATGTGCCAGTGGTGCCATGGCTATTGGCCAGGCTGCCGAGTTGATAGCAACAGGAAAACAGGATAGGATGATTTGTGGTGGCACCCAGGAGATTTCATGGCAATCCATGTGTAGCTTTGATGCTATTGGCGCATTTTCCAGGCGGGAAGATGAACCTGCAAGAGCTTCGCGTCCATTTGATAAAAACCGTGACGGACTGGTTCCAAGTGGTGGAGCTGCGGTTCTTTTTCTTGAAGATAAAGAAAGTGCCATGGAGCGGGGCGCTTTGATTATTGCGGAGATCTGTGGTTATGGCACCTCGTCCGATGGGTACCATATTTCTGTTCCGAGTGGTGACGGTCTGGAGCGGGCCATGCGTCTGGCTATCAGTGATGCCGGCCTGAAAAGTGCCGATATTGAAATGGTAATGGCCCATGCCACGTCAACGCAGGCTGGAGATCAAAAGGAGGCGGAAGCACTGTGCCGCCTTTTTGAAATCAAAAATGGGGGAAAAAGCCCCATGGTTGTATGCACAAAATCACTTACAGGGCATGAATTTTGGATGGCTGGTGCTTCGCAGGTTGTTTATGGACTCTTGATGAGTCAAGCTGGTTTTGTGACCGGGCATCAAAATCTTGATCAGCCGGATGAATGCATAAAGGGTCTGGATGTGCCGGACCGGATGCTAATCGCATCACCTCAGTATTTTCTATGTAATGCCTCTGGGTTTGGTGGTGTTAACGGATGTCTTGTTGTAAAGGTTGTCAGGTGAAAGCTGATGCTGTTGTTATTGGCAGCGGCATTGCCGGATTAACAGCTGCAGCCATTCTGGCAAAAAAGGGCAGGCAGGTTGTTATTGTCGAAAAAGAGCCCAGGATGGGTGGAGCGTTAAAGCAGTTTAAGCGAAGCAAAATATCTTTTGATGTCGGTTTTCATTATACAGGATGTCTCGGTGAAGGGGAAATCCTGCAACTTCTCTGGCAATACTGCGATATTCTGCCGGAACTTTCTATTATACCCTTTTCTGCCTCAGGGCACGACACCCTTCACATCAAAGGTTTTGAGCAGCCGGTACTCGCCTATTATTCTTATGAACGACTATCAGCTGAACTGAAAGGACATTTCCCCTCCCAGTCAGCCGCGATCAATTCCTATTTTTCCATGCTGCAGAAAATTTGTGAGGCAATACCGTTTTATAACACAAGTCTTCCCTTGACATCATTTCTGCGCGGTTATAAATCCAGACCTCGGTCTCTGGCCAATTATCTGGAAAAAACAACCGATAATCCATATCTTCAGGCTGTGTTGGCTGCACCGGCTTTTTTGTATGGTGTCCCTGTTCGGCAAGCCTCCCTGGAAGTGCACGCCATGGTTGCCCATGGGTATTATTCCGGCGCCTATACTGTGGCCGGAGGAGGCCAGGCCATTGTTGATGCGTTTCTGGCAGTACTTAGGGAGCATGGTGTTCAGTTTGTGACGGGGCAATCGGTAGAGTTAATACTTGTTGACAATGAAAAAGTCATAGGGGTAAGGACTTCAAGGGAAGAATGCATAACGTGTCCCCACGTTATATACACCGGGCATCCTGCTGCTGTTATTGATATGGTTCCTTCATCAGTGTTTCGTCCAGCTTACCGTACACGTCTGCAAGAATTGAAGAACAGCCTTTCCATGTTTGCTGTATTTGGGCGCACAGATATTTCAGGTACACAGTCTCTTGATTTGACAAATTATTTTTATATTCCCAGTGGGTTTGATGTGTTGCCGAATTCAGCTGAAACTCCACCCCGTAATCGAGCTCTTATGATGACAAAAACAAGAGGGCGGAGTGATGATAGCTTGCGTCAGGATGAAGACGGGATTATATTGCTCCGACCTGCTTACTGGCAGGATGTTGAATTATTTCATAACAGCACGAAAGGGAATCGACCTTATTCGTATGCTTTGTTTAAAGACAAAATTTGCAATGAGATGCTACATGCTGCAAAAGAAACATGGGGAGTCTGTGGATCGATTCGTCCACTGGCAGTCGGTACGCCGCTTACCTTCCGAGATGAATTAACATCACCGGAAGGTGGTGCTTATGGCGTTATGCATTGTTTAGATCAATTTAATCCGGATATCCGCACCCGTTTGCCCGGGTTGTTGCTGAGCGGGCAATCCACTCTTATGACCGGTGTCGTCGGTGCCTCGCTTTCCGGAATGGTCAGTGCTGGAGAGATGTTAGGCCTTGAACCCCTGTGGGAGGAAGTCAGGCAATGCCGCTAAATAGGGTTGTTATAACCGGACGTGGGGCTGTATCTCCTTTTGGGCTGGGAGTTGATACACTGCTGGAAAATATCTGGTCGGGTCGTTCCGCTGTTTGTGTAATGCACGAATGGAGTCGAATTAAAGGCTTGAAAAGTCTGCTCGCCGCACCCGTGCCGGAGTTTGACCCGAAAAAAATGTTGCCGAGAACAGTGAGGCGCACCATGGGGCCCATG
>DAOUUW010000100.1 GCA_030667965.1 Deltaproteobacteria bacterium | reverse complement strand
TGCTCGGGCACATCCGTGCCTGAAGACATCACCCTCAGGTGTACTTCTTCATCAATAAGAGACATCTGTTTATCAATACGTATTTGCTGTGTTCGGCTCATTTAGTCTCACTCAGTTCCTGGAGGAAAAACCGATGCAGCCGCCTGCAGCCGGCCCTCATGAATTGATTCAATATATTTTTTAGCCCTGGGGATCATATCATCAAGATAAAGACCTATCTCTTTTTCCGTTGCCGTTGTCAGTGTCTGGCAGAAAAGGCATTTTCGCTCTCCTCCCCCTGTTGACGGCAGGCCGAATTCCTCCAGCACATGACGGGTTGTCATCTGCTCGGAAAAATCATCATAAACGGGAAAGCTTGCCGTAACGCCGAAATAGGTTGACAATTCTCTGATTTTTTCCATGAACACAGGGGTCTGCTCCGGATAATGGCTCTGTTTTTTGGTGTACCCGGCAACCAACTGAGAGACAAGATGTTCATTACAGTAAAGCAGCGCCCTGATATGCATGGCAAGCTTACAGGCCACACACACCAGATTCTTGCCGCCGTAACGGGGCATGAACTCCTCGTAACGGTCAAGCCATAATCCCTGAAAAAGACGCCCCATATCAAGTTCGACCAAGCTTGCCGAAGGCATGTTCTCTGCTTCCGGAAAACGGTTGGCCAAAATAGCGCGGGTTGTTTCAAAACGATTGCGGGTAAAATCCGGAAAACGCCCCATGCCGTTTAACATGTTAAGCAAATGTATTTTCCGAGGACGCGGGAGACCCGGATGATGCCCGCCCACTGCCAGTGCGTACAGGGCCAGAGAATCCGTCCCGCCGGAAAAAAGAATTGCCAGTTCCTGCTTATACATTTTTCTCCTTCAGGGTTACAACTTCAACTCACTTGTTTTTTGATCGATCAATTCGATAATGGGCGAAAATCTCGCCGGTTTCCGCGGGTCTGCAGGACAAAAGCTGCAGCGGCAAAAACGGTCCGCCAAGTCCAGCCGGCCCGTCGGCAAGGCTGGGTTCATTTTCATTTCCTGAAAGTTGCGGGGTAATGGTCACCATGACTTCATCAACCACATTCTGCTGCAGAGCATGATAATTCAAACCCGCGCCTCCTTCAATGAGTACTGATTGCGCCCCCCGTTTCTCCAGCTCATGAAGAGCGGCCTCAAGCGACAAAACACCCTGGAAATCCGGCAAGGAAATAACCTCCGCCGCATCCTGCAGCAAATGCCCAAGCCGATCCTTCATTATTTTCCCGGTAAAGACAAGGGGCTTCGGACCATTCTGAAAAACCCTTTTCCCATGAAGGGGTATCATGCCGGAATAGGTTATAAAAGCCCGCAAACGCCCCTCTCTTACTCCGTCAACGCCGCCCATTTGCGGATTTTCCCGGCGCAATGTACCGCTTCCCATGAGACTTGCGTCCGTATTATCACGCATTTCCTCTAAAAAACGCCTGTCCAGGTCGCTGCCCAGTGGAACCGGGCTTATTCTGCCGCACACGGTAGAAGCGGCAATCATGATAATCTTCATTGTAAAAAAAACCTAATTTTATTCCAGCCTGTTACACTGCGTTAGCGATCCAATGTATAATAACTTCAGAACTCCTTACTTACGGAAAGTTTCGGTGACACCAAAATGTTTTCTTTAACCACTAAATCACCCAAGGCTGTAAACGAGTCGCATATCTGTTCCAGGGTAAATAATTTCAGCTTCGTTTAGTTTTTCAAACAATTCCAGGAGAGATCTGTTGGCTGCAGGTCGGGAAGCACCGTGAACTTTTATCCGCAATATTTTATTTTCAGTATCAGGGAGAATATCCGGCTTTGCAAAATAATGTTCACATTTATTTACATAAATCTATAAAGAGAACATTAGAGGGATTTTGCTTTATCTGTTTATAGATTTCTTTTATCTTTTCCACACTACATACAATATCATTATTGATACTATAGCCAAGATCAACATCAAAAAAAAGCTTACAACAGAAACCAGAACAACACTCCCCCTGTCAGGCCAAAACAGAAACAAGGGGCAAGCAGTTTACGCCAGGCCCGCGCCACGTCGGCTCCGAAATACTGGCATGTCAGGATGAAACAGATATGAATGGGGGAAACCATGACACCGGTGAACCCGGCAAAGGAAGCCAGCACCAGATAGGGAATTGTTTGCTGCCCCATACCCAAGGTGTCCAGCAGGCCGAGAAGAAGCGGAAATGTCGCACCGACAAAAGCCACGTTGATACCTGCCACCATACCCACCAGAAAAGGCAGAAACACGGCTGATGCAAACAGGGCGACCCGTCCACCGGCGGAAGCAGCCATGGCGTCCACAACACCGGCAGCCTGCATGACATCCTTGAAAACAAAAATGGCGACAATAATAAACAGCATGCTTCGTAAACTTTTTTTGGCAAGGACATCCCGGATAAATGACCATCCAAGCCGATTCTGCATCATAATACAGATAACAGCCGATAAAAGAGCGGCAAGAACGCCCCATTCAAAGGGCAACCCGGGCATGAATACGGAAATCGCCCCTTCAAGCCCAACGGCTCCGATAATGGCCAGCAAAAGCGGCGCTCCTTCCTTCAAAGCAAGTCCGCCATTGCGCGAGTTATTGACAGGCTCCATAAAAAGGTCGGCATTTTTAAGCACACCTGGCCTGAGGAAAAAAAACCAGCCAAATACAAACATGGCGACAACACCCGGCCATGTTCTTGAGATAAAAGAAAAAATAGGAATATCGGCAAGGGACACGGTAAGAATAAGCCCCGGATACAGGGGCCAGGCCATTTCCCAAACATGACGGAACCAGTAATTAATGACGGTTCGCTCTTCATTTGACAATGTCATTTTTTCGGAAACAGCCTTGACCATGGGCGCGGAAAAAATCGCGCCTCCGGGCATGGGCAACAGACCGATAAGAGCTGGGAAGAAAACAAGCCGCAGACGCGGTCCGGTGAGATAACCGGAAAGGGCATCCATGAGACGACGTGACTGACCGGACCGCTCCAGTGCATCTGACAGAACAAGGATGAGCCCCACTATTGCGGTAAGAAAGAGAAATTTTTCCCTTGTCAACGCAAGAATCGCTACCTTGACCCAGGGACCGGAACCGAGGCCGAACAGAAAACCCATGCACAATCCACCGGCAAGAATCGACAAGCCAAGGCCAAGTTTAAAGCGAATACCCGCCAACATGACGATGAAGGCGCCAAGCACCTTTAAAAAAGGAAGTGATGTGTCCAACCAGTCCAAAAGCGTCCCCCTGAAATTTATGTTTAAATATGAAAAATTCGTTAATCGACTTTTTGCCATAAACCTCCCGGCAGCAAATTACAAGGATTGATTTCCCCATTTCCATCATTTCAAGCATGCTGATATGTCTCTGGAAAAAAAAATCCTGTGGGAACCTTCTGCCTCGGATATAATTTCATGTTACAACTCAAAACGAGTGGTATCCACCGGTACGAATCGACAAAAAGTTTCTGCGAAGACAATGAATATCCTAATTGTAGATGATGAACGGGAATTGCGCGAGCACCTGCGCCAGGCTCTTGAACGGCAGCATTACCGGGCGGAAACCGCTGCAGATGGCAAAGAAGCCCTGGATAAAATATTCAAAGACACTTATGATCTGATTTTGCTCGATGTCATGATGCCCAACATGGACGGTCTGGCTGTGCTGAAAGAGATACGAGGGGCGGGAATGAACCTTCCGGTTCTCATGCTGACGGCAAGGGGAGACATTGAAGACCGGGTGCGCGGTCTTGATCTCGGAGCAGACGACTATCTTGCCAAACCGTTTTCCATGGCCGAACTTCTAGCACGAATACGGGCCATGCTGCGGCGCGGGGGTGAACGTGATCCCCTTCTTACCGCCGGACCGATATCCCTGGACACAGTGCGCCGCACAGTCAGCAAAAATGGTGAATCGCTTTCGCTTACTGCTAAAGAATTCGCTATCCTTGAATTTCTGCTCTATAACAAAGGCAGGGCCGTTTCCAGATTCAACCTGGCCGAACACGTCTGGGGTGATGACTTTGACCCCTTCACCATGTCCAATTTCATTGATGTCCACATAAAAAATCTTCGCAGCAAAATCAAAACCAACGGCAAGACCATTATCCGCACTCTTCGCGGAGTTGGTTTTATCATTGATGATTAAAAATCAATGAAGATACGGCAAAAAATTACGCTGTGGATTTGCGGAACCGCATTTTTTGCAGCTGTTGCCTTCTCAGCTTTTATCTTTTTGGAGCTTCTGGAGGAACCCATCAGACTCATTGACAAAGAACTGCAGTATATGGCTGATGCTCTTTTTGAACAGGGCAAGGACGACCTCCGTAGTCCATGGAAAATCAACAGAGACAATCTCCCCTATTCTCCTGATCGTTACTGGATCAAGGTGTTTGACCATGATGGCAATATACTCTACCGATCCGCCATGACGCAATTCACGGACATCTCCCCAGCAAAGAATAAAAAACATTATACAGTTGAAGAAACTATTCCCCGTGAACTGGTAACGCTGGGACAGGACGCCCATGACAAGGTGGTTTATCGGGTCAGAATTATTAAAAGACAGCTCGGCGGTCTACCTGTAACAATGCGCATCGCCAAGCCTGTAGAAGAACTGAAGAAAGAATTACTTGAAGTACTGCGGGATGCGGCATTCGCCCTGGCTGGTTGTACACTTTTAATTGTTATTATAAGTTATACGCTGGCCGGAAAAATACTACAGCCCGTTGTCACAATCAACCAGCTTGTACGCGACATTCGGGATAAATCTTTGGACAGACGCATTCCCATCGGCCAAAATCGCGACGAATTAGCGATCCTTGCCGAGTCTTTAAATAAAATGTTCGACAGGCTCCAGTATTCCTTTACCAGACAGAAAGAATTTGTCGGCAATGCCTCCCATGAGCTGAAAAGCCCCATCACCCTGCTGATGCTGACCCAGGAAGAGTTACTCATGAATCCTGCTCTGCCGGCAAATGCAAGAAAAGACATGGAACGGCAGCTGAACACCATGCGCCGCATGAGTAAACTTATTCGTAACATGCTGGATCTCTCCCGGCTTGAACAGCAGGAAACTCTCAACATTGAGACAATTGATCTGCGCATACTGACCAAACGTGTTCTTGAAGATTACAGAGATATGCTTACCGCTGCCGGAATAACCGTTGAGGTTGACATGGCGAAAGAAATTTTCCTCCAGGGGGACCGGGAAAAGCTGCTGCGCCTTTTGATCAATCTCATCGACAATGCCGTCCGATACAATGACGCCCGGGATGGAAGACTGTCAATCACAGGAAAAAGAGAAAACGATTCTGTGATCATTGAAGTGGCGAATACGGGCCGCATCATCCCCGCTGATGATCTTAAGCGTGTTTTCGACCAGTTCTACCGGGTGGAAAAATCACGCTCCCAGGACCATGGCGGTTCCGGACTCGGGCTGACCATTGCCGGAAAAATTGTTGAATTACATGGAGGGAACATCCGCATAACCAGTAATCCAGAAGGATGGACACGAGTGATCGTTACCCTTCCCGTGCATCATTCTTAATACAGGACAGCTCCTTCCCCGGTAATAGAGGTGCCACCAAAAGCATCCTCTTCCGTCGCGACCCTATCTTTCTCCATTCTTGTTCGACATATCTCCGGAAAAAATATCCGGTTTTTCATCATAAACCTTAGTTGTGACGCCCATTAACCCCAATACAGAATGAAAAAGATTGTCATGTGAGTATGCCTCGTCAACATGATTCTCCAACCATGTTCGGTCAAAGCGGAGTTGTTCTTCTAATTCCGGTGAAAGCCAGACTATAAAAGGGATATGCTTTTGCTCGTCCGGAGCAATCCAATAAGGAAGACCATGCAGATAAATATTATTTTCCCCCAGTGACTGTCCATGGTCCGACATATACATCATTGCCGTATTATATTTTTCCGAATTTTTCTTCAAAAAGGCAATGACCTGATCCAGAAAATAGTCGGTATAGAGAATGGTATTGTCATAGGCGTTTACAACCTCCTCCCGTGTGCAATCCTGCAGTTGATTCGTCCTGCATTCAGGCAAGAACCTCTTAAAAGTTTCAGGGGATCTGAGATAATATGCCGGTCCGTGACTGCCTTTCTGGTGGAGGACAATGAAGGTGTCATTTTCACTACCGTCAACATATTCCTGCAGGCCATGCAACAGAACCATATCAAAACATTCATCGTCGTTACAGACATCTTCAACGTGCAGATGCATGACATTATCGGTTTCTACTCTGTCACACGCGCCCTTGCATCCTGAATTATTGTCCCGCCACAAGACATTTATACCGGCGTGGGAGAGGACATCGAGCACATTTTCCGAAGCATGCGCCTTGGCAACGCTGCATGATTCGCGGTCAAAAGGAGAGAACATGCATGGCACGGAATGAGCTGTAGACGTGCCGCATGAATATGTATTGCTAAAATTAATTATGTCCTCGTTGCTTAAAAGCGGATTGGTATCTCTTTCGTACCCGTTTAAGGAGAAATTCACCGCTCTCGCCGCCTCGCCGACAACAAAGATAACAAGATTCTTTTTACCCCTTTCTTCCGGAGAAACAGCGAGCACGGCATCTTGCCCCACCGGCTTAATGATAACTTTACCTGAGGCAAGAGCTCTTTTGCCATAGGAACTGAAGGCATATATATAGTTGACCGGATTGATAATATGGCGCACATATTTATAATTTTTCCCAAGAGATATATAATCTTTATAAAAAGGAAAGACAACTGCGGTAAGAAGCACGACATTGACCAAGAGCACTACAAGACTGATTGAAAAATGCTTTAAAAAAGAAGCGTATTTTATTTTTGTCCGGAAAATTAAAAAAGATGGAAGAAGTCCCAGAAGAATAAAATAGTACAATATTCTCATATTAAACAGCTCAGAGGCTTCTCTCACGTCTGTTCCCCACACATTCTGCACCATTGAACGGTCGACAACAATACCGTAAGAGTTCATGAAATATGTGGCCAGGGAAGCAGTCAGCAGTATAACAACAGAAGCCGGTTTCAATAGATATGTAAAGCTTATAAGGGTCAGACATGCATTGATGAAAAGAACCAGAAAAACAAAAATCGACATAACAAAGAAAATATTATGAAAGGCATCGGCATTAATTCGGAAAATTTCATGCCAGAACGAACTGTTGCCGAACAGAACCAGATACAGCGAGGTTAAAAGAGAAAGCTGGACGGTGTTGAGTTTTGGTTTTAAAAATGTATTCAATTGCAGACCCATCATAGAGGAACAAATAAAAAATCTTTTAACTTACGCGGCATTGCATGTTGTAAGATCGCTTTCATTGACAGCAGTAACGCCCCAAAAAACTTCAAGTAAATTTTATACTCAGGAATTGAGAATCGAATACAAACTACAAGATGAACATGAAGAAAAAATGAAGATAAGGGTGAATAAGCTGCTTTTTATGGCATAAAATATAAACTCCCATCAATTTGAAATTGAAAAAGTATTTATCTCCTTTAATCGACTCCTTTTTCCATTTCTCAGGATAAAAAAGGAAATACATGAGCAGGGATGAATACCAGCAGATAACCAGTGAAAAGATATCATGGCTTGGGAAATGTGCCCCACGCACCTGTTGCCCTAATCCAAAAACCAAGCCAAGGCACAGTGCGAACAGGAGACCATAAAACCTTTGCGGTAAACGAAAATGCAACATCAGGAAATAAAGACTCACAAAGGCATAGCCTCCGGATGCATGCCCGGCCGGAAAAGCATGACCTACGGGTAACTGGGAAGGAACATGATCAAGCAGCCTGATATATGGAAGGCTTCCTTGAAATAATTCCAAATCCCACGGGGTATAGATATGCGTATGACTTTTACCCAAACTTACCAGAATCGGGCCGATGGCTGTCGACAGAAAGAAGAACATAAGACTCTTACGAAAACTCTTACATCGCGGCACAAAAAAAGTTGATGCGAATAAAAAAAACCACAATAAAGTAATTCCTTTAATCAGATACTGCCCTCCCGTGTGGATCACATTGTCAAACAACCAATAATGTTTAAACAACCAAAGATGATGCTGGTAATCATAGAATTTTGAAACCCACCACAAATCCATTCCGCTGTATTCTAAAAACACAGCAACAACAGGCAGTGTCAAAGGAAATACTGCCATCAAAAATGGCGACTCAAAACTCCTAACTTGTTTCAACAAACTATACCAAGGCTATAGATTTTCATATTTACAGATTTGCTCCGTTTTATTGTAAGGCAAATGTATGAAGGGAAAACGCTTTCTCTCACAATTTAAACCAGCACTCATTTTTAAATAAATATCAGAACTTGATGAAGAAAGAGTGAAGCAGAGAGAGAAAAAGGATTATACTTGTCTGCCGGTGTTGATGGGGATGGAATCAACTCATCCGAAATGGTGGGATTTTTTTCTGACAAATCGTGTGCAGTCTGTCTCTTTTCTCCGCCTGCCTCATGCAGGCGGAGAACAATCTTTTCAGAAAAGGTTATACGTGCAGTCTCGGGCGTTGCGCCTGTTGACGGCGCCTTTGTTCGTAAGTCGCATCCTGCACGCTGGTGCGCTGCTCCATTTGATTATCATGCGGCATCCAGTCATCGCCGAGCAAATCAGACATTTTGAAAAAACAATACCAGTCGCTGCGTGTTGCTCCTGCTCCGGCTTCCCTGTTTTGCCTCTTCTTCCCAATGGTGTCCACTGCTGTTGAAACGAGATGAAAAACGCCGATAAATGCTACTGATGCTGCAAAAATTGTCAAAGGTTCCATAATATTTCTCCTTTAATGTAAAAATGTAATGATTGATTTCCTTCATCTATCATGATTTTACAGCCGGGAACAATTCAGGTCGAAAACAGGAACCTGAACACGATCTGCATTTGCTTCAAGGATTTCCTGTTCCGGCTTGGTCAATACGTATCTGATGCCGGCATCCTGCTTGCTGAGTTTGGCAATAACCTCTTCCTGGTCACCGACTTCCATCACATGTTTTGTGGTAATACCCATGGAATCTGCCTGGAGAGAAAACGAATCCGCACTTTTCTTCGCCCGTTCGTAAAACCTGTTGCTTTCCCTTTCTCTTCTTTCTCCCAAGAATTGAAGCGGGTCATCCGTTACGTCAAGGGCGATGATCTCACAGTCAAGTCTCTGCGCCATCTTCAGCGCATAATCCGTGACCTTCTGTGAATAAACTCCATCTTGAACCATGAGCACCTTGGCCGGTGCAGTCTTCTGATCTACCATTTTGGACATGGCACGTGCCGCTGCAGCAGGTCCACCAGCCGCCATTGCACCATGACCAATAGCTTCCTCTTTCAGTTTGACAACATTGACCGTTTTATTTTTATCCTTACCCAGTTTAAACCAATCGAAAAATGCCATGACTTTCCTCCTCTAATCTACGTATGTTTTATTGTAATTCTTATAATAAGTTGTTGTTTGATCTTGTTATATTGCACAGGGTGTGCCACAACAAATAAATAATTTTATTTGTCATAAAATCAATTAGTTACGCTTATAATTTCCTCACTTCATATCGAAATTTCAGGGCCAACAAAATCTCTTGTTGCGCATTGCAACTCAACAGGATGAATGAAACAGGTTGGGATGCAGACAAAGATAGGTTAAACAGAAGAGATATCAATATAACAACTCGATATAAAAGAACTTTTCGGAATATAATTTTTTTTTGACGCCTCAAAATCTCATTTCTGTTGCACATTGTAACTCTGTAGCATTTAGCAACAGATGGAGAGGATGAAGACCTTAATGATGTTCGTTATAAGGATTGTTTCAGCACGGTTAAGATCAAGATTGTCCGTTGTCGTGGGAAACCAGGGCAGAGAGAGCAGAAGCTCTATATAATGAAGACCGATTGAGGAATTCAGCAGCTATCGGATCTATTTTCTGAAGTTTGTCCAGTTCATTTTCAATCTGGACAGAGACGTAATCCGGCAGGTCAGTTTTAATGACCCACTATTTCAACTCGACAATCTGTCTGGAATGGGGTTTCCGTCGTACCTTAAACAGTAGGATATTTTTTTTATTGGAAAGAACTTAGCGCCCTACGGGCGGGCTTTAGACAGGATCAACAAGATAGACATGATAAAAAAATCCAGCTAATCCTGTCTAAAAAAAAATAAAAAATGGAAATTCCTATACTTTAAATTTAAAGCGCCTGTTGTGCATGAGAATTAATTCATTATTTGCTTCAGGCATGCAACTCATCAATGCCTGAAAAGAAAAAAGCCCATCCCGGGCTGGAGAGAAGAAAAAAGCCGGGACGGGCGGGTGGACCAGCAATAAAAATATGGTTAAATATTGTCGGATTCTTTTATAAGAACTGCGGCAAGGTTTGCTTACCGCAGACGTAATAAAATTTGCTCGTTCAGGCAGATTTAGCCCGCAGAAAAAGTCATATGATTTTTTTGCCTGTCAGCATTAAATACCGAAGAAAACAGAAATAGCGGCCATCATGACCACCAGGTAGAGAATGGTCATACCGCTGCCGGCCCGAAAGTAATCCAAGGTTTTATAGCCACCCGGCCTCATGATCAGGGCGTTGACCTGGTGGGTGGGCAGGATGAAGGTATTTGAACAGGCAACCGCCACCACCATGGCCGCAATCCT